>JBMTVD010000024.1:0-24859 GCA_049451035.1 Chthoniobacterales bacterium
ACGGGCTCGGCTTATTTTTGTGCCGGATTTTTTGGTCGAGTCCGACCGCCGTTGTCGCGCACAATTGCCCCGGATGAAAAACCCCATTCGCGTAACTGTCACCGGCGCCGCCGGACAAATCGGCTATTCTCTCCTCCCCCGCATCGCCAGCGGACAGGTTTTCGGCAGCGATCAACCGGTGGTGCTGCACCTGGTGGAAATCGAACCCGCCCTCCCCGCCCTGCAGGGAGTGGCCATGGAGTTGCAAGACGGCGCTTTCCCGCTTTTGGAAGGAATCGAGACCACCAGCGATTTGGATCGCGGCTTCAACGGCACGAATTGGGCCCTGCTCGTGGGCAGCGTGCCGCGCAAGGCGGGCATGGAGAGGAAAGATTTGCTCGGCATCAACGGCAAAATTTTTGTCGGCCAGGGTCGGGCCATCGAAAAAAACGCCGCTTCCGACGTGCGCGTGCTCGTCGTGGGCAACCCGTGCAACACAAACTGCCTCATTGCCATGAACAACGCGCCGGGCGTGCCGCGCGACCGCTGGTTCGCCATGATGCGCCTCGATGAGAACCGCGCCAAATCACAGCTCGCGCAGAGGGCCGGTGTCCCGTGGCGCGAGGTAACCAACATGACAATCTGGGGAAACCACTCCAACACGCAATTCCCCGACTTTTACCATGCCCGCATCGGCGGTCGCCCGGCGACCGAGGTCATCGACGACAAAGCATGGCTGGAGGAAGGCTTCATCAAGACCGTGCAGGAGCGCGGTGCGGCCATCATCAAGGCGCGCGGACTTTCGTCCGCTTTCTCCGCGGCCCATGCGGCCATCGAAACCGTCCGCAGTCTGGATGCGAACACACCCGAGGGAGATTGGCACAGCGTGGCGCTCTGTTCGGACGGTTCTTACGGTGTCGAGGAAGGGCTCATCTGCGGATTCCCGGTGCGCAGCAAGGATGGGCAAGCCTCCATCGTGCCGGGCCTGCCACACGACGACTTTGCCCGCACGCGGATCGACCGGTCGGTCGGCGAACTGCAGGAAGAAAAGTCTCTCGTGGCCGACCTTCTGCCGAAATAATTCAGGCCAGAGCCTCGGACTTGGTCGGCTTTTTGACGCGGCGCGGCTTTTTGCGCAGCGTGATCTCCGACTTGTGGAACGCGAGAATGAACATGGGCGGGATATTGGCGAGGAAGTACTCCACCTCGCATCCCGGGAAAATACGCGCGTGCCCCTTGAGCTCCATCGAAACCTGGTAAACGATGAATAAACCATTCGTGCCGAGCCCGTCGTGGACGGACTGGAGGATCTCCCGCTTCGTCTTCGGTTCAATGTAGCTGAAGGGAATGCCGGAAATGACGTAATCGGCGTGTCCCAGTTCCAGTTCTTGGAGTTTGTCGCGGAAGTGAGCGGCATCGGACTCGTAGATCAAGACGCGGGGGTCATCCTTGAATTGTCGCCGGAGGTGTGCCGCCAGGTGCGGGTCCAGTTCAAAGACGAGCAACTTGGCGTGGGGTGACATGTGACGCACGATCTCCCGGGTGTAGCAGCCCTCGCCACCGCCGAACTCGACGAAGATTCGCCCGCGGTCAAAGTCCATGCGATCGAGGATCCGCTTCACCATGCCCTTGGAGCTGGGCATGACGTAGGCGATTTTTTTCGGGTCCGCCAAGAAGCGGCGGAAGAGCAAGGTGGCGCTCATGAAGCCCGCCATGCTAGGAGCACACCTCAGGCAGTGGCAAGCCCAAGCTGGAGAACCGGGCGGTCAAACGGATGCCCCGGGAGGTTGGCGCAGTTGCGAGGTCCGCAGATTCAGCACCAGCAAGGTGACCAAGCCCGCGGCCATGACCAGCAAAGACACATGCACTGCCTGCTGGCCAGCCGCGTAAGTGACGCTGGAATACGTCAGATAAGCGCAAGCCACGCAAAAGACCATCGGGGTGAAAGGATAGAGCGGCACGGTAAAGGGTCGGTGCGCCGACGGATTCTTCCTGCGCAGGATGAAAACAGAGACTCCGACCAGAAAAAGGAATAACCAGAAGACCGGCGCCGTGAACTCCACCATGGCGTTGAAGCCATCGGCCTGAAAGGCGCCAAAACCCACCAGAGCCAGACTGAGCGACGCTTGGAACAAGTAACTCGCCACCGACACTCCGCGGTGCTCCTCCCAACGACCCAGCCTGCGCAGAGCGGTCCAATCACGCCCCAAGGCGTAGTTGGTGCGGGCGCCCACGATCATGGTGGAGTTGATACTGGTCAGAGCTGCCACGGCCACGAGCAAGCCGAGCACCTTCGCCGCCCCGGGGCCCACAGCCTTGGCCAGCACATCGGTGGCCGCTGTTTTCGACTCGACCAAGCCCGACAAGCCGAGGCCCCAAAGCAGCGCCATGTTCACCAGCAAGTAGACACCCGTGATGATCGCCAGGCTGACGATCAGCACGCCGGCGATGGCGCGCGGACCACCCCTTACCTCCGCGGAAACGTAGGCGGCCTCATTCCAGCCGCCGAAGGTCAGCAGGACGAAAACCATGGACAACCCCAGAAGACCGAGCGGGGGATTTTGTCCGAAAAATTCACGCGGCGCTCCCGCCGCCGAGGCCGAGAAAAATCCGGCCCAAACGACCGAACCCAGTCCGAGCAGCACCAGCACGATCAACCCTGTCTGCAGCTTGGCCGAGTTCCGCAATCCGAGGATATTGGTGATGGTCAGCAAAACCACAATAGCCACCGCCCAGAGTGCCGATGAGTGAGGACCCAGCCCGATCACTTGCGACATGTAATCGCCGAACACATAGGCCAGCAGGGCGATGGATCCGGTATTGATGACCATTGACTTGGCCCAAGCGTAAAGAAAAGAGAGGTTTTTGCCGTAGGCTTGCGACAAAAAATGGTAATCCCCGCCGGCGTGCGGATGCGTGGTGCAGAGTTCCGCGTAGCAAAGCGCGCCCGCCAGCGAGATCAAGGCGCCAGCGACCCAGACCGCCAGCAACCAACCCGCATCCCCGGTAAGTTCCGCGACCATGGAAGGCGTTTTGAAAATCCCTGCACCGACGACGATACCAACCACGATCGCGACCGCGCCCGAGGCATGCAGGATGCGCGTCGGTTGACCGGAGAGAACGTCGGCTTTTTCCATCAGCTCACACGGAACAAACATTCCGTAACAGGCAGATGTCCGCGGCCCGGGTTCCCAAGTCAAGCTCCGTGCTCACCTTTCGACGCAGTGAGGGCTATTGGGCATTTACGACCGCACGGCGGCCGCCCCACAATGCCATCAGTGAAGAACGTCATCCCCGTCGTCCTTCTGACTCTGGCCCTGCTCGCTCCAGCCGGGGCGGTTTCGCCAACCGAGCTCGGCGCCTTCCTCGCCGGGCGCGCATTGCCCCCCGAAAGCGTGTTGGCTCCGTTGCAACAGTCTGATGAATACCGCGAGCACGCCCGGCTCTATGCGGCGCAATGGTTCCGCTATGACGAGCGTTACTTCGCACCAATGCGGGCTTGGTCCGGCTCCGAGCTGGTCATGCGCACGGGTGCGTCGCGGCAGGTCACCTATCTCTTCGGCGGTCCGGATCTGATCAGTGCCTTGGCGCTTTTTCCCGAAGCCGGCAGCTATGTGTTGGGCGGACTCGAGCCGGTCGGGAAGCTGATGAACCCTCTCGAACTCAGCCCGGAACAACTTCACGCCAGTCTCGCCGCCTTGCGCAAATCCACGGAGGTCATCATGAGCTTCAATCACTTCATCACGAAGGACATGAAAACCGACCTGCAGTCCTCGGCGTTCCCGGGAGTGTTTCCCGTCATGCTGGTTTTTCTCTCGTTCACCGACACCCGCATCACATCGGCCGAACGCCTGAGCCTGCTGCCGGACGGTTCGCTGGTTCACGGGCAAGACGCCGGCGGCCAAGAGGCGCTGCGCATCGTGTTCCAGCCGTCCCCCTTTGTCCCCGCGGCCGAGGTGATCTACGTGCAGGCGGATCTTTCGGACCGCGCCCTGAGGAAAAACCCCGCGCTGCTGGAATGGCTCGGACGGCGGGGACCAGCAACGGGCTATCTCAAAGCCGCATCGTATCTGCCACACTCGGGTAACTTTTCCCGAGTGCGTGACTTCCTCTTGGCGAACTGTACGGCCATCGTCCAGGACGATTCGGGCATTCCCCTGGCCGCCTACCGGGCCGCCGGCTGGAGGGTGATTTGTTTCGGCACGTACACCGCCCCTTTGGAAATCTTCGCCAAGAACGAGCAACCGGCCTTGCGCGAGATCTACGCGTCCGGCGCGGCGTTTCCCCTGCCCTTCGGTTTCGGTTACCGGTGGCAGCGTGGCGAGTCGACCCTCTTGCTGGCCCTGCCTCCGCACCGTCCACCCCGCGCTTTGCCGGTCATCAACCCCGCGGCGTCCGGCCCGCTTGCGCCGTATGCGCCGGGGCAAAATAGCGACCGAGGAATTCCGCATCCGAGAAGCTTCCTCCGCTCGCCAGACGGATAACGACAAGCTGGCGGGAAGGCACCACATAGACGCGTTGACCACCCGAGCCGATCATGGCGAGAAGATCGGCGGGAGCGTGCCGCGAAAGACAGCCGTCGCGCCAGAATCCCGCGTTCGGCGGCGGATCCAGGGAGTCTTCGACATCGATTTCCCGCGCCTTGGCCGTGCCGGCGGAGCGGTTGAGCCAGAACCCGAGGGCATACATGCCGTTCTGCGGGGTTCCGGTGGAAAGGAGGCCCCGCACCGCGGCGGGCCACCGGCCGAAGCCGCGTCCCAGGCCCGCGAGCACCTCCCGGCCGGCGGGCAAAAGCTCGCGGGCCGACATGCGCGCCCCGGTCGAAAGGAACATGCGCCCCTTCCCGTCGCGACGCCAACGGGCGAGGATTCCCGCATGCGCGCCCGGCACGTGCTTCATGATCCACGATTCGAGCGTGGTTCCGCTGGCAAGGGAGATTTCCTCGCCCAAGACCTCCCAATGGGCGGCTCCATAGACAAATCCGCGCGACCGGCGCGGAGGTTTCATGTCCGCGAAGACGCGGTCCTTGTCCTCGAGGCCCGTGGAATAAAACTCCCCGGACATCGGATCGAGTCCCGAAGTTTGGTTCATCAACTCCGCCAGCTTCACCCCGCGCGCCGGACCCCGCGAAACCGGGCGCTCGAGGGAAATACCTCCCTTTCGCGCATCCCGGAAAGCGCCGATGGAAAAAAGGCTCTTGGTGATGCTGTAAATGCGCGGTGTTTGGACCAAGGCCGGCCCTCGCTCGAAAACAATTTTCCCCCGATGGCAAACGAGCAGGGCCCTCTCGCCGTGCGCGGCGGAGTAGGAGGCGGCGGCGCCCAAATCCGCCCGCGCCGAGGCCAGCGATCCGGCCAAGAGCATCAGGGCAAGACGCGTTTTCACGGCACCGCCGTCCGGTGCCGCCCCTGCAAGGCCCGCGAAAGCGTCAGTTCGTCGGCGTTATCCAGCCCGCCGCCGGCGGGCATACCCTGCGCCAAACGTGAAACGGGCACGCCGCGCGGCGCGAGCAACTCGGCCAGATAATTCGCCGTCGCCTCGCCCTCCACGTCGGTGCTCAGGGCCAGGATGACTTCGCGGTACCCGCGCACCGCAAGTCGGGCCGTCAATTCACCGAGACGCAGATCCTCGGGACCGACATGTTCCAAGGGGGCCAAGCGTCCCCCGAGGACGTGATAATGCCCCAGGTAGGCGCCGGAGCGCTCGATGGGCAAAATGTCCGTGGCACGTTCAACCACGCAAAGAATCGGCTCGCGCCCCGCATCCGTACACACCCCGCAGAGGTCCTCCTCGCTGAAGAAACCGCAGTCGCGGCAACGTTTCACGCCATCACGCGCGTTCCCGAGAGCCCCCGCAAGCTGCGTCGGACGCCCCGCCTCCTCGAGCAACCAGAGCGCCATCCTTTCGGCACTGCGCGGTCCCACGCCGGGAAGCCTCCGGAGTTCCCCGACCAATTTCCGGAACGACTCGGGGTAATCGGCGCTTTTCACGGCGCGGCAGCGCCTCGCCGGGCGGATTGGCTGCGCAGGGCAAAAATACGGGCCGCGGCATCATCACGTTCGCGGGCCAGAGCAGCGAACCCGTTCTCGGCGGTCAACCAGTCCCCGTTCCAGAAAGCCTCCCAGGCAAACTCCCAACGCCTCAAGTCGTCCGCAACGCCGCCGGCCACACCGTCCTCCGGACCGGTGATCTCGTGCAGCAGAAACCTGCTTCCCTCGAAGTCCCACCAAGCCAGGCGGCGGAACCGCCATCCGTCGACGACCTCGGCCGCGATACTGTCCTCGACCACCACACCGGCCGCATAGGAACGCGCCGCCGCAGCCATCCGTGCGGCCCGGCGCAGCGGAGCCCCGCCCACGGTCCATCGTGTCTCGACCGGAAGATGGCCGATTCCGCAGACACACTCGCCGCGGGCCAGCGCGGCACAACCCCCCGCCTCCTTGACCCACTGCCACAATGCGCCGATCAAGTGGGCCGGGGGACCATCTTCACCCCACATTCCGAAGACGAAGCGCGCCCCCTCCGCATCGCAACGCTCGAGGTAACCTCCGGCCCGCTGGAAGTGGCGTGCCGCATTGGCAGCGCGGTCGGCCAGACCGGTCCAGGCTGCATGCTCGTCGGCGTGGCCGGCCCAAAGCACCTCGGCCACGGCCACCACGGTGGTGCGCGGTTCGCCGGGCAAATGACTCTCGTCGATGCGCTCCCGCAGCAGTTGCGGCGCGACACGCGGCCCGACGAGTGATTGCCAGCGCACGCGGCGGGAACCGAGGGGAGTGAAAGAAAAGCAAAGGCCGCAGACGCCGGCCAGCATCGCCGCAATTACCGGAACCAGCGAGCTGGTCACATGGCCATAAAGCCCGGCGATCCAGATTCCGCTGCCGAGCAGCCAGAGCGTGGCGACCCAAACGAGAATCTTCAGCCCCCGCCGAGGAATATCGACAACACACCACGCCACCCAGAAGGCAACCAGGAAAGCGATGACCGCCTCGGCGCGCGGGTTGACCACCGGTGGCCGCCACCACTGCCAACCGGGCAGCAAAGGCGCCCACAGCAGCGGCAACGCCAGCGCGATGGCCAGCAGCGCGCAAATCAACGCGGCTTTAAGATGCAATGCCAAGGGTTTGCTCATCTCCGGAATCACGACCATAAGAGCGCACCACGAGGTCGCTCAAGAACTTGTCGGGGTTCGAGACCGCCTCGCGCGTCAGGAGCAACGGTTCGCCACCGGTTTCCCGGACGAGACGGAGCCCGAACTCGTAGTCCTTGAAAAGATCGGCACACAATTCCCGCACGGGTTGCCGACGGGCGACGGACATTTCTGCGAGGAGGGCAAGGGCATCGTCGGAAAACCGCAAGGGGATCCCGTGCTTTTCCCCCAACCGCGCGATAAATTCGATGGCGGCGGTCCGCACAGCCAAGTCGCGATCACGCTTTCCGCCGGCACGCAGTTCCTCCAGGCGAGCAAGCGGCCGCTCGATGAGCCCGGCATCGACACGCAGGGCCGTCACCCCGGATCCGGGCAACTCGAATTTGAATTCGCGGAGGATACGCTCGCCAACCGTGAGCAAACCCCGGGCACCCGTCCCCTCCGTCGCGGCCATCTCCGCGATGCGGTCGAGAGCCTCGTCCTCGAACACAGCCTCGATCCCGTAGGAGAGAAAAGACCTTTCGTATTGGCGGAGGATGCTGCCTTCGGAATCGGTGAGGATCCGGCGGAGATCGGCCGCGACCAGTTCCTCGCAAGCCACGCGTACGGGAAGGCGCCCGACAAACTCTGCTTCCATGCCGTATTCGATGAAATCCGCGGTCCCGATGTCGAGATGCCAGGGTCGCACAACGCCGTCCTGGGCGGGGGGGGCAAAGCCGATCTGCGCCTTGCTGCGGCGCTTCTCCACCATCTCCCGCAGGCGGGGGAACGCACCGCTGACGATAAAAAGAATGCTCCGCGTGTTGACCGAAGGGCGCCCGGGCTTCCCGCCGCGCTGCACGTCGATGACCGCCTGCATCTGCCCGGCGAGGTCCATGGGGTTGCGCAGCGGCACCTCGGTCTCCTCCATCAACTTGAGCAAGGCGGTCTGCACGCCGCGTCCGCTCACGTCCCGGCCGATCATATTGCCCGAGGTGGCGATCTTGTCGATTTCATCGATGTAGACGATGCCGTGTTCGGCCCGCGTGATGTCGCCATCGGCTTTCTGGACGAGTTCACGGACCAGATCCTCGACGTCTCCGCCGACGTAGCCCGTCTCGCTGAATTTCGTCGCGTCGGCCTTGACGAAGGGCACGCCGATCAGGTCGGCAATGCAGCGCACCAGGTAGGTTTTCCCCACGCCGGTCGGACCGGTGATGATGACATTCTGCTTGGCGTATTCGACCGCGGCGGTCTCGCCGCGACGCGCGCGATCCTGCAGGTATTTGGCGTGGTTGTAGTGATCGCAGACCGCGATGGAGAGGACCTTCTTGGCTTCGTCCTGTTTGATGACAAAGCGGTCGAGGTGCGCCTTGATCTCGCGCGGAGTGAGATTGAAATCGAAGGATCGTGCCGGGGCCGCGGTCCCCGCGGGCTCGGGTTCGGCGGCCGCCGGAGCGGGACGCCCGCTTGGGACGAAGGCAGATTGCAGCAGCGACTGCAGGCGCTTTTGCAATTCCTCGGGGCCCGGAAAATTCGACTCGCTCATGCCGCCATACTACGCTGTCGCCACGAGAAATCTACTGCGCCGCCGACAATTTCTCCGCCACGGCGCGATAGGCCCCCCAGGGGGCCACACCCTTGTCCACGGGCAAAGCCAGGAATTTGGCAAAGAGTTCGGCAGCCTCGGCCCGGTCCCCGACGTTGTAATTGGCCAAGCCCGCGAAAAAGTACACCAACGCGCCGACACCCGATTGCGGGTATTTGGTCAACTCTCCCGCTCGGACGGGCGTGTCGCGCAGGCCGAACTCGGCGGCATAAAGGAACAAATTGGCTCGGTCCAGGTCCGCCTCTCGATCGGAATAAAGGCCGCCGCCACTCAAGGCCCGCCACTGCTCGCGCGCTTGGTCGCGACGCCCCTCCAGAACCAGCGATACCGCAAGATTGACCTTGGCCCACTGCTCGGACGTGCTGCCAGAGGCGGAGGCACGCACCGCGCTTTGGAACAGTTCGCGCGCCTCGGACCACTGACCCGCAGCGAGGGCCCGGTAGCCCAGCGAGAGCGAAGCTTGGCCGGAGCGACCTGCTCCGGACAACCCCTCGCGCAGCGATTTGACCCCCGAGCGTTCGCTGGTGAGAAACAACCACGCCCCCGCACCAAGCAGCAAAACCGCGGCGCAGAGAGTGATGAGAGCGACATAAAGCTTCATGCGACCGGTCTCGACTTTGACCACCTCCCGCTGCCTGGCCTCGCGCGGGCGTCCGGAGGTTTCCAGCACTTTGGCCCGCGCGAACTCGAGGTGCTCGACCAATTCGCCATAGTCGCCGTACCGGTCTTCGGGCTTTTTCTCGAGCATGCGGTTGATCACGTAGGCCGTCTCGGCGGCGACATCGGGCGCGAAAGCCTCGAGGCTGACCGGCTGGCTCTTGATTTGCTTGAGGGCGACAAGGCTGGCGCTTTCCGCCTCGAAAGGCGGACGGCCGGCAATGGCGTGGAAAAGAGTTGCACCCAGACTGTAGATGTCGCTGCGGAAGTCCTCCGCTTCATGGTTGAGCCGCTCCGGGGCGATGTAGTATGGGGTGCCCCAAATTTCGCCGTGCGCTTCAGCCTCCTCCTCGAGGACACGGGCCAGGCCGAAGTCGACGATCTTGGCCGTGTGCGCGTCGGCGAAAAGAATGTTGCCCGGTTTCACATCGCGGTGGATGAGCCCCTTCTCCGCGGCGGCTTCCAACCCTTGCGCGATTTGCATCCCGATCTCCAGCACCTGCGCCTCGGAGACGCGCGTCTGGATGCCCATCAAATCGTCCAGGGAGCCTTTTTCCACGAGCTCCATGGCCAGATAAAATTGACCGTCGGCTTCGCCGAACGAATACACGCTCACCACGTGGGGGTGATTGACCGATGCGGTGATGCGCGCTTCCTGCTCGAGCTTGACCCGCTCGTCTTCACGCGCGCTCATTTCGCGCTTCAGGACCTTGAGGGCCACCATGCGCCCGAGCGTGTGGTCGTAGGCCTTGAAAACGGATCCCATCCCCCCCTCGCCGATCACCTCGACCAGTTCGAAGTTGTTGAACATGCGGCGGGCGCGCACCGATTCGCCGCAGTGGGGACAGTAAATTTGGGCAAAAGGCACCTCGTCAGTCACATCGATCTGCCCGCCGCAGGCGGGGCAGCAGTCGATCACCGGGGGGCGCGGTTGTTCTTCCACCCAACCAAGCTAGCGCGGACACTCCCGTGACGGCAAACCTTGCGCCGCGGGTCAAACCTATCCAGCGTCTGTCGCGTGGAAACGACACCCCGGCAGAAAATTGCGGAAGCGCCTTCGGCGCGCCTCGACCGCTGGCTGGCCGGCACCTGGCCCGAGGTCAGCCGCGCACGCTGGCAAAGAGCCCTGGTGGCGGGCTTGGTGAAAGTCAATGGTTCGCCCGGCCGGGCTTCGCAACCGGTGCGCGCCGGCGACGAGATCACAGCCTCCGAACCTCCGTCCGCGGAGGCGCCACGCACCGCGCATCCCGAGAATATCCCGCTGGAAATCCTCTACGAGGACGGCGACCTCATCTGCCTCAATAAACCCGCGGGGTTGGTGGTGCATCCCGCCGCGGGCAACTGGTCGGGCACGCTGGTCAACGCCGTGATGCACCACGCGGGACAACTTTCGTCCGGGGGCAACCCGGTGCGGCCGGGTGTGGTGCACCGTTTGGACAAGGACACGAGCGGTTGCATCCTCGTCGCCAAAAACGATGACGCGCATGCGGCCTTGGCCCGGCAATTCGCCGAACGTACGGCGCAAAAAACTTATCTGGCTGTGGTCCGCGGCAAGCCGCGAGCCGCAGCCGGCGTGATCACCGGAGCCATCGCCCGCCATCCGGTGCACCGCCAACGCATGGCGGTGTCCGACCGTCCCGGCGCACGCGCCGCCGAAACCGCCTGGAAAGTCGTCGCGAGCGATGGGAAGCTCAGTCTGCTGGAGTGCCGCCCCAAAACGGGGCGCACCCACCAGATACGGGTCCACCTCAAGCACCTCGGCCACCCTATCGCCGGTGACAGGGTTTACGGCGGGGGCGCGGATTTCCCGCGCCAACTCCTCCACGCGTGGCAACTGCGCGTCCGGCATCCACGGAGCGGCCGGGATTTGCTCTTCGCGGCGCCGCTGCCGCCGGACTTTCCGGAAATCGCGCGCCCCAAACACTGAATCCGTTCACCAGCGTCCGCCACCGCGCGGTCGCGTTTTCTCGGAAAGCATCTCCAAGCGCCTCCGCTCCTCGCGGGTGAAGCTCTCAATCCCTTCCTGCGAGAGGCGGTGCAGCAGGTCGTCAGCCTCGGCCGCTCGGTCATCCGCCGACAAGGAGGCCAAGGGACGCAAACGCGGCCGGCCCGGCAGCCAAAACCTGGTCAGGAGAGCTCCGGTCAAGGCACCGCCGAGATGGGCAAGGTGCCCGAGTTGCGGGAGGATCTTCAACACCGCACAGGCCAGGGAAAAAACCACGAGCCCGCGGCCAAGGGTCTTGGCCTTCATGCTGACCGGCAGGATGAAAAAGAGCAAAGCACGCAGCGGCATTTCCGGGTAGGCCGTGGTGAAGGACAACAGAATCCCGCAAACCGCACCCGAAGCACCGACCAATTCCGAGGAGGGAGCCGAAAAAACGGTTTGCAGCGCGCCGCCGGCCATCCCGGAGGCGAGATAAAGCACGAGGAAACGCACGCGCCCCAAGGTCATTTCCACCTCGGGACCGATGAGCCACAGACCGGCGACGTTGACCGCGAGGTGCAGCAGGTTGGCATGGACAAAAAGATGGGTGACCAAGGTCCACCACCGGCCGCGGGCCAAGCCATCTCCGCTCAACGAAAGCAGAGCGAGCATCTGCGACCGGCCGGTCACGAGCAGAAAATACTCGAGTGCAAAAACCGCGACGCACGCCGCGGCCAACAGCACAGTGACCGGAGCCGTGCGGAATTTCGCGCGCAGGCCTTCCATCGGCTGCAGGATAACCACCGCCGGCCTGATGGGCAAACAGCTTGCCGCTTTGCTTCGCGCGACCGCGCGTTAGTCTCGGCGACATCATGAAAGGACTGTCATGCGCATAATCTCCGGCAGTGCAGGCGGCCTCCGCTTGGAATGCCCCGACGGCGTCGCGCGGCCGATGATGGACCGCGTGCGCGGAGCCGTGTTCTCGAGTCTGGGCGATGCGGTGAGCGGCGCCCGGGTGCTGGACCTTTTTGCCGGAAGCGGGGCCCTCGGCATCGAGGCCTTGAGCCGCGGCGCAACCGCCTGCACTTTCGTCGACAGCCACCGCAAATCGGTCGCGGCCATTCGCGGCAATCTCTCCCGCTCCGGACTGGCAGGCGTTGTCCGACAGCAAGAGGTCTCCTCGTTTGTCTCCGGCGCGCCGGAGGGAGGCTTTGACCTCGTCTTTGCCGACCCGCCCTTCGCCCTGCCCATCCAAGAGAAGGCGCATCCCGTCCAACTCATGGAGTCCGGCGCTCTCGCGCGCTGCACGGCCGCGGGAGGCATCTTCGCCGTGGAACTGCCGCAGGAACCGCCGGCCACGGCCCCCGCTTGGGAATTGATCAGGTGCCGCCGTTACGGGCAGGCTTGGGTGGCTTTCTACCGACGCAAGCCCGACGTCTGATGCGCTTCCTTTACAACGCGGTTTTTCCGCTCGTCCTGTTCCTTTCCCTTCCGGCCTACCTCGTCCGCATGGTGAGGCGGGGCAACTACCGGCGCGACTTCGCGCAGCGTCTCGGCCGTTACAAGCCGGATGTGCGTGCGCGCTTTTCCACGGGGGAATGGGTCTGGGTGCATGCCGTCAGCGTGGGAGAACTCCTGGTCGCGCTCAAAATCATCACCGAACTCCACCGTCGCCACCCCGCTTGGCGGTTCGTGGTCTCCAGCACCACATCGACCGCGCACGCCCTTGCCCAGGAGAAGCAAGAGGACTGGTGGGTTCCCGTCTATACCCCGGTCGACCTCGCCGCTTTCGTCCGGCGGGCACTCGACACCGTACGCCCCAAGGCGGTCGTGCTCGTCGAAGGGGAAATGTGGCCCAATTTCGTCTGGACCTGCTCGGACCGCGGAATCCCGGTCATGCTGGCCAACGCACGCGTTTCGCCGCGGTCGGCCCGGCGTTACCGGAAATTCGCCCGCATCGTCCGCGCCGTCGGACGCCACCTGGCCGGCGTCGGCTTGCAGGAAGCGGCGGACGAGGCTCTCTGGCGGACCCTCGGGGTGACGGCAGACCGTATCTCCGTGACAGGCAGCGTGAAATACGATCCCGGGATCGAGGTTGCGCCTCCCCGCGATTTCCGTCCCGTGTTGGACGCCTGGGGCATCGGCCGCGACGAACCGGTGATTCTCGCGGGGAGCACGCACCGCGGTGAGGAGGAGGAATTGCTCGCCGCCCTGGCCATCGCCCGGGAGAAACATCCGCACGCGCGGTTGCTGGTCGCGCCGCGCCACGTCGAGCGCCTGCCGGAAATCCTGGCCCGTCTCGATGACGGCCGCTTCCGCCTCGCGCGGCGCACCACGCCGCCCTCCCCTCCCGCGCCCGATGTCCTGCTCATCGATACCACGGGCGAACTGCGGGACTGGTACGCGAGCGCGGACATTGTCTTCATCGGCAAAAGTCTCACCGGCCGGGGCGGACAAAACCCGGTCGAAGCCCTGATGGCCGGGCGCCCTGTCGTGTTCGGTCCGCATATGGAAAACTTCGCGGCGCTGGCCGCCGAACTTCTCGCCTCCGGCGGGGCGGTGGCGGTGCGCAACGCCGGCGAACTCGGGGCGACCCTGCGGGAACTTTTCGACAATCCCGTCAAACGCGACAGCATCGCAGCCAGAGGAGCGGCAGCCCTCGAGCGCCACCGCGGCGCCACGTCGCGCACCGCGGACATGGTGGAACGCCTCGCGGCGAAGGGGTGACGCCGCGGCGGCTGTCATGTAGAATCCGCAGCCATGAAGGCCAAGCCTTTCAAAATCGGACCGGTCACCGTGGGCGGGAGGAATCTTTTGCTCATCCTCGGGCCATGCGTCATCGAAAGCGAAAAGTCGGCTTTCCGCGCCGCGCGCGCCCTCCAATCGATCACCGGACGCCTCGGGGTGCCCTTCATTTTCAAAGCCTCCTACGACAAGGCCAACCGGACCTCCGGCCGGTCCTTCCGCGGCCCTGGCGCGCGCGAGGGTTGCGCCATTCTCGGCAAAATCCGGCGCGAGTTCCGCATTCCGGTGACGACTGATGTGCATTCGCCCGAGGATGTGGAGATCGCCGCGCAGCATGTCGATCTGCTGCAGATTCCCGCGTTTCTTTGCCGCCAGACGGACCTGATAGTTGCCGCCGCCAAAAGCGGCCGGGCGGTGAACGTCAAAAAGGGCCAGTTTCTCTCGCCGTGGGAAATCGCGCCGATCGCCGAAAAACTGCGCCGGGCCGGTTGCCGGAAGTTCTTTTTCACCGAGCGCGGCAGCACCTTCGGCTACAACAACCTTGTTGCCGACATGCGCTCCATCCCTTGGATTCAAGAGCAAGGCTACCCTGTGGTGTTCGATGCCACGCACTCCGTCCAGCGCCCCGGCGGGGGCGGAGACCGCACGACCGGCGATGGACAGCTGGCACCCGTGCTGGCTGCCGCCGCCGTGGCCGCCGGAGCCGACGGAATCTTCCTGGAGACCCACGAACGTCCCTCCCGAGCCCCCTCCGACGGCCCCAACCAGATACCTCTTGCCGGGATACCGGCCGTTCTGCGCAAACTGATAGCCATACGAGATGTTTTGTGACCGCCTCACCCGTCTGGCTGCATGCCTGTTGTTGTCCGCCCTGACGGCCCCGGCTGCAGAGGAACAGGAGGAGGAAGGCCTCTCCGCGGAGGTCGAAATTCCTGTTTCCATCGGGCAGGTACTCAAGGGCATGCGCCTGCCGCACTACGACAAAGACCAACCGGACAAATTGAGCCTGCGCTTCAATGCCGAATCGGCCCAGCGAACGAGCGAAAACGAGTTCACTTTCAAAGGACTGCTTATCGAGGTATTCGAGGACTCGCCGGAGGAACCCGCGCTCCAAGTTATCCTCAACGATGCCGTCTTCGACCGCACGACCAACAAGCTCAAGAGTATTGACCGCGCCAAGATCAAAGGGGAACAATTCGAGATTATCGGGCGCCAACTTGAGTTTGACGCGAAGACCCGCAACAGCCGCCTGGCCGGACCAGTCTTCATGACCATCACCGATTTGGACAAACCGACCAACCCATGAAACACGCCACGTTCTTCCTCCTTGCCTTCGCTCTGGCGTGTCCCGCGCTGCGTGCCCAGGAACTGCGCACCGGCGAGACAACCGCCCCGCGCCAATCCGACCCGCTCGGATTCGGCGCCTTGTCCAAAGACCGCCCCAAAGGGAGCACGACCGAGATCACGGCGCAGAAAGAGGCTGCCTTCAATGAGAAAGAGAACCAGGCGATTTTCATCGGTGATGTTAAAGTGAAAGACCCCGCCTTCCTCCTCAGCACCGACCGTTTGACCGTCTTTTTGAACAAGGATCGCTCGGGCATCGACCGAGCGGTCGCCGAGGGCAATGTCATCATCTTGCAGCAGACATCGAACCCCGGTGAAAAAGGGGCTATTGGACGCGCCCGCCAAGCTGTTTATGTCCCGACCTCCGGCCTCGTGACCTTGTCGGGCTGGCCCGAGGTGCAGCAGGGAATCAACCGCCATATCGCAACCACGCCGAACACGCGCATGATCATGCACCGCGACGGGCGCGCCACCACGGAAGGCGCGAGCAAAACCATGATCACCGACACCGAGGGGGCGGCCAACATCCGATGAGCGGGACCGCCTCCCTTGCGGCCGAAGAATCCGCACGCACGCGCCGGGACGAGTCCCCGCTTTTGCGCACCGACAAGCTGGTGAAAATCTACGGCGGCCGCGCCGTGGTCAACGGTGTGGACATCAATGTCAAACGCGGCGAAATCGTCGGGTTGCTCGGTCCGAACGGCGCGGGCAAAACCACCAGTTTCTACATGATCGTGGGCTTGGTGCGCCCCAATTCCGGCCGCGTCTTCTTCGACGGTCAGGACGTCACCCGCATGCCGATGTTCAAGCGGGCGCGTGCCGGTATGGGCTACCTGCCGCAGGAAGAGTCCATTTTCCGCAAGCTCACCGTCGAGCAGAACATCATGGCCATCCTCGAGACCACGAACATGTCGAGGGTCCAACGCAAAGCGCGCTGCGAGGAACTCCTCCACCAGTTCGGCATCGAACACATCGCCAAGAACGAAGCCCTCACCCTGAGCGGCGGTGAAAAACGGCGCCTGACCATCGCGCGCTCGCTGGTCACCAGCCCTTCGCTCCTCATGCTCGACGAGCCCTTCAGCGGCGTCGACCCCATCGCCGTCTTCGACGTGCAGCAGATCGTCACCAATCTGCGCGAGTCGGGTTTGGCCATCCTCATCACGGACCACAACGTCCGCGAGACCCTCTCCATTGTCGACCGCGCCTATCTGATATTCGAGGGCCGCGTGGAGAGCGAGGGCACCAAGGACTTCCTCCTCAACGACCCGGTGAGCCGCAAGCTCTACCTGGGCGAAGGCTTCCAGATGTAATAGCCGCCGTGGCCGCGACCCCCAGAGTCAACTCCGCCAGCGTCGGCGATTTTTACTGCCAGCACGCCGCCGAGCTCGGCATGGACCTCGTGGCCGGCGAGGGCGGTCTGGGACGCCTCATCCGCGAACCGACCATCAACCGCCCCGGGCTCGCGCTCTCCGGCCACTACAGCTACTTCGCCAACAAACGGGTGCAAGTCATCGGAAGCGCCGAGTTGAGCTACCTGCAAACCATCGGCAACGCGAAGCGGGAGGAGTGCATCCGCCGCTTTTTCGCAACCAACTTCCCCTGCCTCGTCATCGCCCGCCAGACCAAGAAGAAAGGCGGAAACAAACACAGTGAGGTCTGCGCCCTCATCGCCCGTCTCGGCGAAGAAGCCGGCGTTCCGGTATTCCGCACCCCGATGATCACCATGAAATTCATCAACGCGGCGACCATTGCGCTGGAGACCGATTTCGCCCCGCGCAAGAGCGAACACGGCAGCATGGTCGATATCCTCGGCGTCGGCACGTTCATCCGCGGCGACAGCGGCATCGGCAAAAGCGAATGTGTCCTCAGCCTGCTCGGGCACGGCTACAGCCTGATCAGCGACGACATCACCCGCTTCCGTCTTTTCGAGGGGCGCCAACTCATCGGCACCTCGGCCGAACTCACCCGCTTCCATATGGAGGTGCGGGGCATCGGCATCATCAATGCGGCCGCGCTTTTCGGTGTGCGCAGCACGCGTCTGCAAAAGACCCTCGATTTGGTTGTCACCCTCCGGGATTACCGGGAAATGGAAGAAGTCGACCGGCACGGCCTGCAAAACAACTATTATAACATCCTTGGCATCGAAGTTCCCCACGTCATGATCCCCGTGCGGAGCGGCCGGGATATCGGGCGCCTCGTGGAAGTGGCCGCCTTGGACCAGAAACTCAAGGCCCAGGGCACAAACAGCGCGCTGGAATTCAACGAGCGACTGATTAAAATGATGAACGCCCAATCTTGAACCATGGGAATCCTCGCCAAAAAATCCGCCGACGGTGAAGCGCGCATCACGCGCGAAATCGTCATTCTCAACCGCTACGGCCTGCACGCGCGGCCGGCGGCCATGTTCGTCAAAACCTCCAACCGCTTCAAGGCGGAGGTCTGGGTGGAGAAGGACGGCGAGGAAGTCAACGGCAAGAGCATCATGGGCCTGATGATGCTGGCGGCGGGACACGGGTCGAAGCTGAAGGTTTCGGCGGCCGGCACCGACGCGCAGAAATTCCTCGACGAGATCGAGGACCTCGTGGCCAAACGGTTCCACGAGGAATAACCGAGCCGGTCGTTTACTCCTGCTCCTGGTCGCGGCCGCCGGCCTTGAATGCTTCGCCGATACTTTGGCCCGCTTGGCGGAAGGCTTCGCCAACACCTGTCGCCGCATCTTTCACTTTTTGCCAGCCGTCGCTCATCTGCGCCGCGGCATACTGGACGCGGAGGGCATCGGTCTGCCGTGCCAGACGGTCGGCGTCCGCTTTGTTGCCTCGTTCTCGCAACCCGGCAATCTCGTCGTCGAGCCGGGTGAAGCCGGCCTCGATTTTCTGCGCCTGCGCGGAGTTCGGTTCCGCGGCATAGGCGGAAATATCATCCTGCAAACCCCGGAGCAGCCGGTCGGGATTGTCGCAACCGGCCAACGCCAGGAGTGCCCCGAGGCAGCAGAGGAGTCCGGGGTGTTTTCTCATCGCATTTTACGGTAGAGCCCGATGAGAGAGTTGGTCGAACTGTCGTGCCGCAGCACGGAATCGCTGTCCAACTCGGGGATGATCCGCTGGGCGAGAACCTTGCCCAACTCGACGCCCCACTGGTCGAAGGAATTGATGCCCCAGATCACGCCTTGCGTGAAGACACTGTGCTCGTAGAGAGCGACCAGTCGGCCGAGGGTTCGCGGGTCGACGATGTCGGCGAGGATGGTGTTCGAGGGACGGTTCCCCTCGAAGACACGGTGCGGCACCAAGTCCTCGCGCGTGCCCTCCTCTTTGACCTGCTCGGCCGTTTTGCCGAAAGCCAGCGCCTCCGCTTGGGCGAACATGTTGGCCATGAGGATATCGTGGTGGCGGCCCAGCGGATTGAGCGTCTTGGCGAAGCCGATGAAATCGCAGGGGATGAGATGCGTTCCCTGATGGATGAGTTGGTAGAAGGAATGCTGGCCGTTCGTCCCCGGTTCGCCCCAGTAAATCGCCCCCGTGTTGTAGTCCACATGCCGGCCGTCCAGGGTGATGCTCTTGCCGTTGCTCTCCATGGTCAGTTGCTGGAGGTAGGCGGGAAAGCGCTTCAAATATTGCTCGTAGGGCAGGACCGCGGACGTCTGCGCGTCGAAAAAGTCCCCGTACCAGACGGCGAGGAGCCCCATGATGACCGGCAGGTTGTTCGCAAAGGGCGCCGTGCGGAAGTGTTCGTCCAGGTCGTGAAAACCCGCCAGCATCGCCCGGAAGTTGTCCGGACCGATGGCCACCATGGTCGAAAGGCCGATGGCCGAATCCATCGAGTAGCGCCCCCCCACCCAGTCCCAGAACCCGAACATGTTCGCCGTGTCGATACCGAACTCGCGGACTTTCTCCGCGTTGGTCGAGACCGCCACGAAGTGCTTGGCGATGGCCGACGCGTCGCCACCCAGTCCGGCCAAGACCCAGTCGCGCGCGGTGTGTGCATTGGTCATGGTCTCGAGCGTGGTGAAGGTCTTCGAGGAGATGACGAAGAGTGTCTCGGCCGGATTCAGGCCGCGCACCGCCTCGGCGAAGTCGTCGCTGTCCACATTGCTGACAAATTGGCAATGGATCGCGCGGTCCGTGTAAAATTTGAGCGCCTCGTAAGCCATGACCGGGCCGAGGTCCGATCCGCCGATGCCGATATTGATCACATTGCGGATCCGGAGGCCCGTGTGACCGAGCCAATGCCCCGACCGGACGCGTTCGGCGAAGGATGCCATCTTGTCCAGCACCTCGTGCACCCCGGGAACGACATTTTCCCCGTCCACCATGATTTCGGCGCCGCGCGGCGCGCGCAGGGCCGTGTGCAAAACAGCGCGGTGCTCGGTGCTGTTGATTTTGTCCCCGCGGAACATCGCGTCGATGCGTCCGCGCAAACCGCGCTCCTCGGCCAGGGCCGAGAGCAAGGCCATGGTCTCGCCGGTGATGCGGTTCTTCGAGTAGTCGAGGTGCAGGCCGCAGGCTTCGGCGGAAAACACGTCGGCGCGCTTTGGATCGGCGGCGAACAGTTCGCGCAAATGCGAACCCGCGATTTGCCGGTGGTGGTTTTGCAGAGCTTGCCAGGCTGCGCTGCGGGTGAGTGATTCTTGGCTCATTGCAAAAATCAGCCAACCAGAGAACCGGGGCCAGGTGAACCCTGAAATACCCCTTGTTTCAGCTTGCTCCTGCAGCGGACTGGGCGAGATTGGTGGGTGATGAAGACAATACTTCCCCTAGCCCTCGCAGCAGCCCTGCTGGCCGGTTGTGCCGCCATTGAAAAAGCCGAGCGCAAAAGCACGGAACAAATGCTGGCCGCCGCCGGCTTCAAAGTCCTGCCGGCCAACACACCCCAGCGGCAAAACGCGCTGGCGCAACTCAAACCGTACACCATTTCGCGCCAGTTCCGCGGCGACAAGGTCTACTACGTCTATCCCGACACGGTGGGCAACTTCGCCTACGTCGGCGACCAAACAGCCTACTCGGCCTACCAGCAACTCGTCGTCCAGCAGCAGATTTCCGACCAGAATATGATGGCCGCGCAAATGATGGATATGCCGGGACCCGGCATCTGGCCCGGTTGGGGCTATTGGGGCTACTGATCCGCACCGACACAATTCCACCCCGGGCCTGTCGCGAGACAGGCCCGTCTTTTTTGCCTGCCGCGCCCCACTCATGCTGGCACATTCGTTGAACATGTTGACCGCATCCGCCCACGACTTCGAGCGCCGTGCCGCGGAATATGACGATCACGCGTCGGTGCAACGCGAGGCGGC
Source organism: Chthoniobacterales bacterium (assembly GCA_049451035.1). GTDB lineage: Bacteria > Verrucomicrobiota > Verrucomicrobiia > Chthoniobacterales > JACTMZ01 > JACTMZ01. The sequence continues at coordinate 20,675 of JBMTVD010000024.1, forward strand.
AGCGTGGCTGGCGGAATGGTTGCCCGCGAAAATCGAGGGCCCCGCCGTCGAACTCGGCGCCGGGACCGGCCTGTTCACCCGCCATCTCGCCGCGCGCGCCGGCGGACTTGCCGCCACGGATGCATCCCCCGCCATGGTCCGGGCCGGGGCGGCAGCCGTCCCTTCGGCCCGCTGGTCCGTGGCCGATGCCACCCGGCCTCCCGACACCCATCGCTACCTTTGGGTTTTTTCGTGCAGCCTCGTGCAGTGGCTGCCGGACCCGGCGGCCGCCTTCCGCGCCTGGCACCGTTTTTCCGCACCGGGGGCACGCCTCTTTGCCGGGTGGTTCATCCGCGGCACTCTCCGGGAGTTCTTTGCGGCCTGTCCCGAGGCCTCGCCCTTCCTCTGGCGTGATGCCGCGGAATGGGAAGACCTGCTGGCTCGGTCGGGCTGGAAGGTCGAGCGCAGCGAGACCCGTTCGTTCCGACGCGAGGACAAGGACTCGGCCGGGATGTTGCGCAAAATCCACAATTCGGGCGCGGCCGTCCCGCGCCGCCTGGGCGCCGGGCGGCTCCGCCGTGCCCTTCGCGAGCACGACCGCGCCCAGGGCAACGGGCGCGGCGTGCAGACCAATTTCGAGTTTCTGCGCGTGGAGGCTGTCAAGCAATGAACCTGCCCGCCCAACTGGAAGCTCCTTCGCGGCTTGTTCTGGCCAACTACCGCCGGCTGCTGGGACGCGATCTCGCGGGCATAGCCGAAGGGCCCGGGGCCGCGGAACAACTTTTCGCGGCACCCTGCGTCGTCCTCTCCGCGCTCGGACCTTTCGGCTCCGATCACGTTTTCAATTACGCCAATCGCGCGGCTTTGGATTTGTTCGAGTACTCGTGGGACGAACTGATGGGAAAGCCGTCCAGCGCCAGCGCGGAACCGGTGCACCGCGACGAGCGCCGCCGCCTCCTTGACGAGGTCGGCCGCCGCGGGTTCATCGAGAACTACTCGGGCATTCGCATCGGCAAAAGCGGGCGTCGCTTTCGCATCAAACAAGCAACAGTCTTCAATCTCCTCGACGACAAAGACCGTTATCTCGGCCAAGCCGCCACGTTCGCCGATTACGAGTATCTGTAGTGCGGGTCAGGCCCGCCGGAGCCTCCAATTCAGCCAGATGGTCGAGATCCCGGCCGAAATAAACGAGACCGAAAGCGCCGCGCCCAGCATCCACGCCGCGGCGGAACCGTCTTTGTGGACCCACGCGATCCACGCCGTGCCCAGCAGCAAAAAGCCGGTGAAAAACGTGCCGATCCACGCGCTGAACGGCCGACTCCGCACCGCGACGCCGATGCGCGCCAGACCCACCGCGGCCAGGGCGATGGCCATGACGCCGTTGCTGTTACTGAGGAGAAAGTGGTCGTTGATCCAGACCGCCGCCCCTCCCGCCATGGAGAGCAACCCGAAGAAGACCGTGGAAACAAACGTCCCCCAAGCCCGCGAGGAAAAGGCGTAGATGATGTCGGAGACGCCGATGGCAAAGAGAAGCAACGCCACGAGCTTGAGGTAGTGGGCCCCGGTGACCAGCGGCGCCCCCAACCCGAGGACGCCGACGATGACCGCGATCATCCCGAAATACCACGCGGCCGGCACGGTGGGGGGAACCTCATGGTAGAGCGCGGCGTAGGACTCACGACCCGCCGGCGGTTCCAAGCGCTGTGCCTTTTCGATCTGCTCGGTTTTGACCCGCACGCGGTTGGCCCAGTCCTGGCACTGGTTGCTGAAGAGCGAGTAATACGCGCCGTCCTGCACCTCGCCGAGCGCCTCGTACGCGGCTTTGGCGTTGAACCGCGGTTCGACGAACCAATATCCCTGGGCGGTGATATCCTGCGGCGTGCGCATCACCTTGCCCATGTCGCGCTCGTGAAAACGCTTCCCGTTGTCGCCGTAGCCGATCTCGTCGACGACCACTCCGTCCTTCATGAAAAACAGCTGGTCGTGGCGCAACTGCAGATGCAGCAGCGCGCCGAGTTTGTTGTTCACCAAGGGATAAAGCCAGGAGAGCTTGTCCAGGTTGCGCTGGGCGAACTGGGCGTAGTCCGCTTCCGCCGCCTCGGGTATGACCGTTGCCTCGACCGCCATGGGCCTGCAGCATCTCTGTCGGCTTCAGGGACTTCAAGCCTGCGGACGCTTGCCGCTGCCCCGCCCGGAGGTTATTCTCCGCGGCTCGCTTATGGGTAAAACCTTGTTCGATAAAGTTTGGGAAGCGCACACCGTGCGCGAGCTGCCCAATGGCATGACGCAGTTGCTGATCGGCACGCACCTCATCCACGAGGTGACCAGCCCGCAGGCGTTCGGCATGCTGCGCGACCTCAAATTGAAGGTCCTCTACCCGCAACGCACCTTTGCCACCGTCGATCACATCGTTCCGACCGACGAGCGGGAGGAACCGTTCTCCGATGCGTTGGCCGATGCCATGATCAAAGAACTCCGCAAAAACTGCGACGAGTTCGGCATCAAATTTTTCGACATCTCCTCCGGCAAGCAGGGCATCGTCCACATTGTCGGACCCGAGCAAGGCATCACCCAACCCGGCACGACCATCGCCTGCGGCGACTCGCACACCTCGACCCACGGGGCCTTCGGCGCCGTGGCCTTCGGTATCGGCACCAGCCAGGTGCGCGACGTGCTTGCCACGCAGACCATGGCCCTGCGCAAACCGAAAGTCCGCCGCATCGAAGTGGACGGACAACTCGCGCCCGGCGTCTACTCCAAGGACGTCATCCTGCACATCATCCGCCAACTCGGCGTCAACGGCGGCCTCGGCTACGCTTACGAATACGCCGGCTCGACCTTCGACAATTTCACGCAGGAAGAGCGCATGACCGTCTGCAACATGTCCATCGAAGGCGGCGCGCGTGTCGGCTATGTCAATCCCGACCAGACGACCTTCGATTACCTCCGCGGGCGCCCCTACGCTCCCGCCCAGGCCGACTACGATACCGCCATGGCCCGCTGGAAGTCCTTCGCCAGCGACCAGGACGCCGTCTACGACGACTTGGTCAAATACTCCGCCGCCGACATCGGTCCGACCGTCACGTGGGGCATCAATCCCGGCCAAGCCATCTTCATCGACGAGAACATCCCCTCGCCCGAGCAGCTGGCCGAAAAAGACCGCGCCACGGCGGAAGAGGCTTACGCGCACATGAAGCTGCGTCCCGGCCAGCCGATCAAAGGCACCAAGATCGACGTCGCTTTCCTCGGCTCCTGCACCAACGCGCGTCTCAGCGATCTGCTCGAAGTCGCCAAATTCCTCAAAGGCAAAAAAGCCAAGAACGGTGTCAAAGCCATCGTCGTCCCCGGCTCCCAAGGCGTCGCCGCGGTGGCCGAATCGATGGGCCTGGCCGAAATCTTCCGCGACGCCGGCTTCGAATGGCGGGGTGCCGGCTGTTCCATGTGCCTGGCCATGAACCCCGACAAACTCATCGGCGACCAACTGTGCGCCAGCTCGAGCAACCGCAACTTCAAAGGCCGCCAAGGCAGCCCGACCGGCCGCACCGTCCTGATGAGCCCGCTCATGGTGGCCGCCGCCGCCGTCACCGGCGAAATCAGCGACGCCCGCGAAGTCTTCGGCCTCAGCTAATCAACTCGTCACTCGTCACAAGTCACTCGTCACTTCCTTATGGCCCTCGCCCAAATCTCCCAACTCGCCGGCACCGGCGTCTACGTCCCCGGTGACGATGTCGACACCGATCGCATCATCCCGGCCCGCTTCATGAAGTGCGTCACCTTCGACGGACTCGGCGAATACGCTTTTTACGACGAACGTTACACGGAAGACGGCCAGCCCAAGCCGCACCCCATCGATGATCCGAAGTATGCCGGCGCCACCATCCTGCTGGCCGGACGCAATTTCGGTTGCGGCAGCTCGCGCGAACACGCCCCGCAAGCCCTCTACCGCCACGGTTTCCGCGCCGTGCTGGCCGAAAGCTTCGCCGAAATCTTCTTCGGCAACGCCATCACCCTCGGCATGCCCTGCCTCGTCATGGACGGCCGCGACATCCGCGCCCTCGCCGCGCTGATCGACGAAGCCCCGCAGACCGAGATCAATATCGATATCCCGGACAGCGAAGTGAACATGGCCGATGTCAGCTTCCCCGCCGTCCTCCCCGACCACGCCCGCGAAGCCTTGGTCAACGGCCGCTGGGACGCCATTGCCGA
>JBMTVD010000025.1:0-24277 GCA_049451035.1 Chthoniobacterales bacterium
GGGCTCCAAAGCCATACCGCAAAGCGGACAATCTCCCGGACCCTTTTGCCGGATCTGGGGGTGCATCGGGCAGGTGTATTCGGTGTCGGGCGAGGCGGTGGCCGGCGCGGGGTGCTTCTGGTGGTGACAACACGGGTCCATGGCCTCTCTGATTATGCTGGGCCGAATGATGGCAAAAGCAACCCTGCCCGTTGAGTGTCGGAGGCCGTGGCCGGTCGACAATCCGGATGACAACCGGTCTACCCGGTGCCATGTTGATGTTGTGGGGACACGAATTTCCACCGCAGCAGTCCTGATTGCCGCGCTGATGCTCGGCATGGGGGCTTGCTGCTGTCAGGGGGCGCTTCTGGCGGGAATCATGACCTCGCAAAGCTCATGCTGCGACGAGCCAGGAGTGCCAACCGGACACCGGGCCGACGATTGCCGCTGCTCGTCCGATCTTCTGGTCGAGTCCAAGGCGGCGTCTTTTCTGCAGGCCTCGGTTCCCGTGCTCACGGCAGCATCCCCGGTTCATATCTCAAGGGCTCATAGGGTCCTCCTTTCCGAGACCTTTTCTCGAGTGGCGCGGTCGTTGCATTCGGCGAATCCGCCTCCGCGCGAACTGCGGAGGAAATTGCGTATCTGGTTGGTTTGAGATCACGCGGATGACGGGGGCGGCAGCCGCGCGCTGGCCGTCCGGGGTTCTTTCCATCCGTGTCCCGCGAGGGACGATCACCAAAACCAACTTATGAAACATCTCAAAATCCTTTTCCTCCTTGCCGCCGCTGGTTGCTCGCGACCCGCCGGCGAGGAAGCGCATCCTGTAAAATTCTACCAAAGTCCGATGCATCCGTGGATCACCTCGGACGAACCGGGCCAGTGCACCATTTGCGGCATGGACTTGGTGGCCGTGCACGAGGGCGAGGCAGGCTTCGCGGCCACGCCCGGCACGGTGACGCTCATGGCTGAAACCGAGCATATCCTCGGCGTGACCGTCTCCCCGGTGGCCCGCGGCGCCCTCGAGAAAACTATCCGTGTGGCCGGCACCATCGAGGATGACGACTCGCGTCACACGGTTGTGTCGGCGTTTTTCGACGGCCGGATCGATCGTGTCTTTGTCGAGCATGTCGGAATAGACGTCCGTCGCGAACAACCGCTCGCGCAGATTTACAGCCCCGAGTTGCTCTATGTGGTGCGGGAGTTCCAAACGGCTTCCAAGCGCGGGGATCGCGATCCGCAAGCCGCGGTGGCGCGACAGCGCCTCGTGCAATTCGGCCTCACCCCCCGCCAGGTGGAAGAACTCGCCTCGGCTTCGCGCGAGGAGTTTTTGCTCAACCTGCGCTCCCCGACCGACGGGACCGTGGTGGTGCGCGATGTTTACCCGGGCAAATACGTCAAGACCGGCGAAGTGCTTTTCGAGATCGCCGATTTTTCGACGATGTGGTTCCACGCCGATGTCTATGAGCAGGATTTGCCCTGGGTGCGGGTCGGCGACGCGGCCAAGGTCACCACACCCGCGGCACCGGGACGCGAGTTTGAGGGGAAAATCACGCTGGTCGATCCGACGTTCGATGAAACCACGCGCAGCACGCGGTTGCGTATCGAGGTGCCGAATCCGTCGGAAAAACATTCCGGCGCTTTGGCTCGTCCGCTGCCGCATCGCGGTTACGGCGAGGCCACAATCACGGCCGCAATCGACGATGTTCTGGTCGTGCCCCGCAGCGCCGTGCTCGATACCGGGAGTCGCGCCGCAGCCTATGTGCAGAAGGAAGGCGGGGCCTATGAGCGACGCGAGGTCACGGTCGGCCGCCGCGGTGACACGATGGTGGAGATTCTCTCCGGGTTGACACCGGGGGAGAAGGTCGTGACACGCGGCAACCTGCTCATCGATGCGGAGGCCCAGATGGCCCAACCCGGGTCGCTCGGTGTGCCGGCGCAAAAGACTGCCGACGGCGCAAATCCGGTGTCGGTGGAAACTCTGGCACGGTGGACCGTGCTTTCGGATGCGGCGGCCGCTTTGGCGGCGGACGACTTGGCGGCCTTCAATGGCACGGGTCTCGCGCAGTCCGACTCGCTGGAAATGGCGCGCCTGGCGCTGCATCAGTCGCTGGCTCCCGAGTTGGACAAGGCGCTTCTTCATCCGGAGGCCGTCAAGGTCTACGAGTGCCCCATGACCTCGGAGGCTTTTCCCGGCGCACCGCCCACAGCTCGATGGATCCAGTTGGGCGCCCCGCTCCGCAACCCGTGGTTCGGGCCGGCCATGCTCGATTGCGGTCGGGAGGTCAAACCGTGATCGCGCGACTCATCGCTTGGTCGCTGCGGAACCGCTTTCTCGTGGTGAGCGGCTTCTTGCTCCTGGTCGCCTACGGCGCCGTCGCGCTCCGCGATACGCCGGTCGATGCCATCCCCGACCTCAGCGAGAACCAGGTCATCGTTTTTGCCGACTGGCCGGGACGCAGTCCGCAGGAGGTCGAGGACCAGGTTACTTATCCGCTCTCCACCGGTCTGCAGGGGTTGGCCGGCGTGCGCGAAGTGCGCGGGCTCTCGATGTTCGGATTTTCATTGCTGACCGTCATTTTCGCGGACACCACCGACAACTACTTCGCCCGGACCCGTGTGCTGGAGCGTTTGAATTTCCTCGGCGGGGTGCTGCCGGAGGGCGTCGTTCCGCGTTTGGGGCCGGACGCGACGGGACTCGGTTGGATCTACCAGTATTACCTCGATGTCGACGCCCGGGCCGCGCACGGGACTGATCTCGGAGAGTTGCGTTCGTTGCAGGACTACTACCTCCGCTACCAACTCGCCTCGGTGCCCGGCGTCGCCGAGGTCGCCGGTATCGGAGGCTTTGCCCAGCAATACGAGGTTGCGGTCTCCTCCGGCAAAATGCGTGTTTCGCAGGTGACCCTGCAGGAGGTCATGGACGCGGTGTCCGGGGCGAACCTCAACGTGGGCGGCAAGGTGATCGAGGAAAACGGCCAGGAGTTCGTTGTCCGTGGTGTCGGTCTTGTGGAATCGGCGGCCGATCTGGAGGATATCGTGGTCAAGGTGCGCGAGGGTACGCCCGTCTACTTGCGCGATCTCGCGACCGTGAGTCTCGGCGGCCAATTCCGGCGCGGGACGCTGGATGTAGACGGGCGGGAGGTGGTCGGTGGTATTGTGGTGATGCGCACCGGCGAGAATGCCATGGCGGTGATTCGTGCCGTGAAAGAGAAGGTCGCGCAGTTGCAGTCCTCGCTGCCGCCCGGGGTGACCATCCGTTCCTTTTATGACCGCAGCGGGCTGATCGAACGCACTATCGACACCCTGCGAACCGCGCTGGTCGAGGAACTTGTCCTGGTGACCTTGGCGCACATCCTTTTTCTCTGGCACTTCCGCAGCGTGCTCATCGTCACCATTCCGCTGCCCGCCTCGATACTGATCTCGTTCATCCTCATGCGGCAGTTCGGTATCACCTCGAACATCATGTCCCTGGCCGGGATTGCCATCGCCATCGGCGTGTTGGTCGATGCAGCCATCGTCATCACGGAGAATGTCATCCGGCACTGCGAACAGGCGGAGCAGGACAAGGGGTCGCGTTTGACGGGCGAGGAGACCCTGCGCGTGACCGCTCAAGCCGCCGGGCAGGTCGGTCGCCCGGTTTTCTTCGCCATGGCCATCATCATCCTGGCCTTTTTGCCTGTCTTCGCGCTCACCGGCCAGGAGGGGAAACTTTTCCATCCGCTGGCCTACACCAAGACATTTGCCATGGTGGCGGCCACGCTGTTGGCCGTGACCATTGTGCCGGTGCTTTGTTCGCTGCTGGTCCGGGGGCCATTTCATCCGGAAGGCGCGAATTTCGTCATGCGTCCTCTGCTGCGGCTCTACCGGCCGGTGCTCGACTGGGCCTTGAGTCACGGGCGGATGGTTCTCTCGGCCGCGGCTCTGTTGCTCTTGGCCGCGCTTTTCCTCGCTTTCGGACTGCCTCGCCCGGTGGTGGCTTGGCTGCAGGAAAGGAACCTCCCCGCCTTGGCCCGGTTCGGGGGTGGCCTCGGCACCGAGTTCATGCCGCCGCTTGACGAAGGGAGTCTGCTTTTCATGCCGGTGCTTTTGCCCAGCACTTCGCTGACCGAAGTCAAACGAGTCATGGCTTGGCAGGACCGCGTGATGCGCGAAGTGCCCGAAGTGGTGTCGGTCGCGGGGAAGTTGGGACGGGCCGAAACTCCGACCGACCCTGCGCCGGTCGAGATGATCGAGACAACCATCATGCTCAAGCCCCGCTCGGAGTGGCGTCGCGGTCTGGATCGGGACCAATTGGTGGCCGAGTTGACGGCCAAGCTCTCGCAAGTTCCGGGATATGTGCCCGGGTTTCTCCAGCCGATCGAAAACCGCATCCTCATGCTGAGCACCGGCATCCGGGCGCAGGTCGGCGTGAAAATTCTCGGCAGCGACCTCGCCGTGCTGCAACGCAAGGCCTACGAGGTGGAGGAGGTGTTGAGAGCCGTCCCCGGCGCGTCGGGTGTGGCGCCTTTGCGCGTGCAGGCCAAGCCCTACCTTGAAATCGTGCCCGACCGCGTCCGTCTGGCGCGACACGGGTTGAGCATGCGCGATGTGCTCGATTACGTGGAGGCCGGGTTGGGTGGCGTGGCGGTCACGACCAGCATCGAGGGACGCCGCCGGCTGCCCGTGCAGGTTCGCTTGGCGAGGGACGAACGCGATGACATCGAGGCCTTGGGCAACATCCCGGTGGCGGGTCGCGACGGCACCCATGTTCCGCTGGGACAATTGGCGCTCATCCGCCGGACGATCGGTCCCAGCGAGATCCAGAGCGAGGACGGACTGCTCAAGCTCTACGTGCAAGCCAATGTGCAGGGGCGGGACCTCGGCGGATTCGTCGAGGAGGCGCAACGCCGCGTGGCAGCGGAGGTTGCACCCGAGCCGGGCGTGGTTATCGAGTGGAGCGGACAGTACGAGAGCCAATTGCGGGCCCGGAACACTTTGATGGCCGTCGTGCCGGCTGTGCTGCTCATTATTTTTCTGCTGCTTTTCATCACGTTTCGCAGCTTGCAGGAGGCGGCTCACGTTCTCCTGGCTGTGCCGTTTGCCCTGACTGGCGGGGTGTTTTTGCAGTGGTTGTTGGGCTACCACTTCAGCGTCGCGGTGTGGATCGGTTACATCGCGCTTTTCGGCACGGCCATCCAGACGGGTGTCGTCATGGTGGTTTATCTGGAGGAAGCACTGCGCAAAAAGCGGGAGGCTGCCGGAGAAGCTTTCACGCGCGCCGATCTTTTGGAGGCGGTCAAGGAAGGCGCGGTCCTGCGTTTGCGACCGAAGGTCATGACCGTATCGACGGTTATCGCCAGTCTCCTGCCGATCATGTGGAGCTCGAGCACAGGCGCGGAGGTGATGAAGCCGATTGCCGCCCCGGTCATCGGCGGCATGATCAGCAGCCTGCTCCACATTCTCGTTGTCACTCCGGTGATCTTTTTTGCGCTGCGTTCGCGTGAGATCTCCGCGATGCCGCCCCGGATCTGAGCCAGTGAACGGCCTCAGTTCCCGAGCAGGAATCCGAGTGCCTCCGACCAGGCCGAGGGGGTGAGGGCAACAAGCAGATCGTTATGGTCGGCTTGGTCCGCGATGATGAGCTTCTTCGGACCGGAGTAAGCGTCGAAGAGGCTTTGTCCGAACTTGGCCGGGACGATGCTGTCGTTGGCCGCCAGGATGACGGCGACCGGGCCCTGATATTTTTTCAGCCATGTTGCGGAGGGGTATTGATCGCGCAGGATCCAGCGCACGGGGAGGAGGGGATAGTGGTGTTGCGCCACGTTGGCCAGGCTGTCGAACGGTGTCAGGAGCAAGAGCCCGGATACGCGGTCCGGGTGGGCGGCGGCCGTGGCCGAAGCGACACCTGTCCCGATGGATTCGCCGAGGATCACCACGGGGACGCCTGCCGGGATGCGAGCCAGCGCTTCGTCGGCGGCCGCGAGAAATCCTTCCTGCGAGGGGTGGCCTTCCCGTGCCCCGTAGCCAGGATACTCCAGCACGTAGACGGAAACAGCGCGGTCGGGTGCCGCGGCGCGCAGGATGGGCGCGTAGCCCGCACGGTGCAGGGCATAGCCGGCGTTGCCGTGGGTAATGAGAACGGCAAGAGGTGCACGCTGGTCGCCGGAGGCGGGCAGGTTGCGGTAGCCGATGGTTTCGCCTTGCGTATTTTTCCACGGCTGGAAACCGCGCGTGGCGGCCGAGACCTGAAGCGCGGACGCCTCTTCCTTGGCGGGGTAGTAGATCATCGATTGCTGGGAGAGGGTAAGGAAGGCGAGGACGCCGAGCCACACAAGGATGACCACGCGCAGGATCTGCCACAGACGCGTCAGTGCGGTGGAGCGTCCCGGGTCGGACGCGCCGGACTCAGGAGACGTGGAAGAGGCGGGCATGCTCGCTGAGGAGGTAACGATCGGTCATTCCTGCGATGTAATCGCCCGCCGCGCGGTGGATTCCGCAGTTGGGAACGCGTCGCGTGGCCTCGCGTCCGATTTCACCCGGATTCTGGAGATAGGCAGCAAAAACGGCGGCCATCATTTCACAGGCCCGCTGGTTGGCCCCGTTGACGTCACGGTGGAAATAAAGATTCGCGTAAAGGAATTTCCGCAGTTGCTTGGTCTTTGCCTCCATGGCTTCGCTGTAACCGACCAGAAGTCCGGGATAGCGCCGCACATCGTCGGCCGATTTGACCTCCGCCTGCCCGATCCTTGCAGCCGTGGCGAGGAGGACATCTTCAATGAGCGTGTTCGACAAAATCCGGGCCAGCGCCAAGCGGGCTTCCTTGGTGTCGGCTTCCGCGAGGTCGAGGTTGCCGGCCGCCGCGGCTTCGGCGCAGAGACTCACCTCGCTGAGTTGGCAAGGAGCGATAAGACCCGCCTCGATTCCGTCCTGCACATCGTGCGAGTAATAGGCGATTTCGTCCGCCAGATCGGCGATCTGTCCCTCGAGGCTGGCGCACGAATAGCTGCCAAGGTCCGGAGCGAAGCGGGCCGAAGCGTGTTTCTGCACGCCCTCGAGTACTTCGAAGGTGAGATTGAGGCCTGCAAAATCCGGGTATGGACTTTCGAGCAGGGTGACCACACGGAGGCTTTGGCTGTTATGGTCGAAGCCGCCGTGTTCGCGGAGCAAACGATCGAGCGCCTCCTCGCCCGAATGACCGAAAGGCGAGTGGCCGAGGTCGTGGGCCAGGGCGACGGCCTCGGCCAGGTCTTCGTTCAGTCCGAGGGCGCGGGCCAGTGTGCGGCTGATCGAGGCGACCTCCATGGTATGGGTGAGTCGCGTGCGGTAATGGTCCCCGGTGCCGTTGAGAAAGACTTGGGTTTTGTATTCGAGACGCCGGAAAGCGGCGGAGTGGATGATGCGCGCCACGTCGCGTTGGTAATCGGTGCGCCAGCGGTGTTTCTCCTGCGCGTGGGCACGACCCCGGGTAGCGGATGATTTCTGTGCGCAGGGCGCAAGAGTCGCCGCCTCGACGGCCTCAGCATCCTCCCGGGTACGCAGGATGCGGGTTGTCATGCCAGGCGCTGCCCGTCAACCGGATCAAAAAGCAGAACCTGCGAGGGGTCTGCGCGGAAAAGCATGCGGTGCCCGGCTTCGCGCGGGCTGATCAGGTGGCGACTGCGACAAATCAGCGTGTTGACGCCGGTTTGCAGGTAGCAGATCGATTCCGCGCCGGTCGGCTCGACGATGTCGAGGTGCGCGGGGAAGGTGGCAGCATCCGGTTTGTCTGCGGGTTGGAGTGGTTGGAAGCTTTCCGGCCGAAGTCCAAGAAGTACCTCACGACCTGCGGCATGGAGGATTTTGCCGTGGCGGGGCAGTTCGATCTCCATGGTGCCGTCACCGGTTTCGCGGAAAACGACGGAGGCATCTTTTTTCTCCACGATGCCGCGGATGAAATTCATCGACGGGCTGCCGAGAAATCCGGCCACGTACGTGTTGACCGGATTGCGGTAAAGGTCGAGCGGCGGTCCGGACTGCTCCACGGACCCGTCGCGCATGACCGCGATGGAGGTGCCCATGGTCATGGCCTCGGCCTGGTCGTGGGTCACGTAGAGAATCGTGGTCTGCAATCGTTGGTGCAATTTGATCAATTCGGCGCGCAGCTGTGCCCGCATCTTGGCGTCAAGGTTGGAAAGCGGTTCGTCGAACAAAAAGACGCGGGGTTGCCGGACGATGGCGCGCCCCACGGCCACGCGCTGCTGTTGTCCGCCGGACAAATCGCGCGGGCGGCGGTCGAGCAAGTCTTCGATGCCGAGAATGGCCGCGGCTTCGCGCACCCGGCGGGCGACTTCTTTCTCGGGAAACCGGCGGACGCGCAGGCCGAAGGCGAGGTTGTCGGCCACATTGAGGTGAGGGTAGAGCGCGTAGTTCTGGAAGACCATGGTCACGTCGCGGTCGCCCGGAGGGATGTCGTTGACCACGCGGTTGTCGATGAGGATCTCGCCGGAGGTGATATTCTCCAAGCCAGCCACCATGCGCAGGGTGCTAGTCTTGCCGCTGCCGGAAGCCCCGAGCAGCACGACAAACGAGTGGTCGGGCACCTCGAGGTTGAGGTCGAGGACGGCGGGAATCTCCTCGCCGCGCCGACCCCGATAGATCTTGGTGACGTTTTTGAACGTGACGCTGGCCATGGATTGTCCGGTGGGACCGGATGACACCGCAAAATGGCCGAGGTGCGGCGGCTAGGCCAGCCGAAAGGTGGAGGCCGAACTCAGTTCACTTTGACCGGCTTGAGTTTCCAGATGTCCTTGGCGTATTCGGCGATGGTGCGGTCGCTGGAGAATTTTCCGACGCGCGCGGTGTTGAGCACGGCCATCTTGGCCCACCGCGGTTTGTCTTTGAAGGCCTTCGAGACCTCGGCCTGAGCCTGGCAGTAGGACTCGAAGTCGGCCAGGCAAAGGAACGGATCGTGGTAAAGAAGGTTGTCGCGCAACGGCGTCAGGACATCCCGCTGTTCATCCGCGGTGAAAAAGTCGCTGCCCAACCAGTCGATGACGGCGGCGAGCTCGGCGTTGGCTTTGTAGTATTCAGCGGGGTTGTAGCCCTTGGCCTGAAGGGTGTGCACCTCCTCGACGGTCAGGCCGAAGATAAAGATGTTGTCGTCGCCGACCTCTTCGCGGATCTCGACGTTCGCGCCGTCCAGCGTGCCGATGGTCACGGCGCCGTTGAGTGCGAGCTTCATGTTGCCCGTGCCGGAGGCTTCCTTGCCTGCGGTGGAGATTTGCTCGGACAAGTCGGCGGCCGGAACGATGCGCTGGGCCAAGGACACGCGATAATTGGGCATGAAAACGACCTTCAGCTTGTCCTTGATGCGGGTGTCTGAATTGATCTTGGCCCCCACGGCGTTGATGGCCTTGATGATAAGCTTGGCTGTGTCGTACCCCGGAGCGGCCTTGGCGGCGAAGATGAAAACCCGCGACGGGATGTCGAGGTCGGGGTTGATGGTCAGGCGCCGGTAGAGCGCCATGATGTGGAGCAGGTTGAGATGTTGCCGCTTGTACTCGTGCAGGCGCTTGATCTGCACGTCGAACATGGCCGAGGGGTCCACCACCACGCCGCACTCGTCGAGGATGCGCTTGGCCAAACGCACCTTGTTGGCATGTTTGACCGCCATGAATTCCTCGCGGAAGAGGGCGTCGTCGGCCAGGGGTTCGAGTTCGCGCAAACGGTCGAGGTCGCGTTCCCATCCGTGGCCGATGTGGCGCGTGATGAGGTCGGCCAGGCGGGGGTTGCAGGCCAGGAGCCAGCGGCGCGGAGTGATGCCGTTGGTTTTGTTGTTGATCTTCCGCGGCCAGAGGGCGTGGAAGTCGGGGAAGAGGTGGGTCTTGATGAGGCTGCTGTGGATGGCGGCGACGCCGTTGACCGAGTGGCTGCCGACCACGCTGAGGTTCCCCATGCGGATCATTTGTTCGCCGCCTTCCTCGATGAGGGAAAGTGCGCGCTTTTTATCGGTGTCTCCCGGCCACTTTTTTTCCACTTCGTCGAGGAAACTTTTGTTGATCTCGAAAATGATCTGGAGATGGCGGGGCAGCACCTTGCGGAACAGGCTGACGCCCCACTTCTCGAGAGCTTCGGGCAAAAGCGTGTGGTTGGTGTAGGCGAAAGTGCGGGTGACAATGGACCAGGCCTTCTTCCACGGCAGCCCGTAATCGTCGACCAGCAGGCGCTGGAGTTCGGGAATGCCGATGGCCGGATGCGTGTCGTTGAGTTGGATCGCGACTTTTTCGGGGAAAGTTTCCCAGTCGGTGTTGTCTTTTTGGAAACGGCGGATGATGTCGCGCAGCGAGCAGGCGACGAAAAAATATTGCTGGAGCAGGCGCAACTCTTTGCCTGCCTCGGTGTGGTCGTTCGGGTAGAGGACCTTGCTGATTGTCTCGGCCATGTTCTTCTGGCGCACGGCCTCTTCGTAGCCCCCGCGGTTGAAAGCTTCGAAGTCGAATTCTTCGGGGGCTTTGGATTCCCAAAGGCGCAGGAAATTCACCGTTTCGGTGCCGTAGCCGGGGATGGGGATGTCATAAGGAATACCGATCAATTTGCGCCATCCGACCCAAACGGAGGTCTCTTGGCCGGTTTCGTCCGTGACGATCTCGACGTGGCCGTAGACGGGCACCTCTTGCTTGTGCTGCGGGCGGATGATTTCCCAGGGAGAGCCGTATTGGATCCAGGCGTCGGGGAGCTCCACTTGGTACCCGTTGCGGAACTCCTGTTTGAACAGACCGTATTCGTAATGGATGCCGTAGCCGACGGCGGGCAGGTCGAGGGTGGCCAGCGAATCGAGGAAGCAGGCGGCCAGTCGGCCGAGACCGCCGTTGCCGAGGGCCATGTCGTACTCCTCGTCGCGGGTCTCCTCCAACGGATGCCCGAGATTCTGCAGGGCCTCGGTGACTTCCTCGAGCACGCCGGCGGCGATCATGTTGTTGACGAAGAGGCGTCCCATCAGGAACTCCATGGAAAGGTAGTAGACGCGGCGGACGTTGCCCTCGTTGTGCACGGCCAAGGTCTTCATCATGCGCGAAATAATGATACGCTGGATGGCCATCGAGGTGGCGATCCACCACTCGCGCCTCGAGGCGGTGATCGAGTCCCTGGCGAGGGTGAACTTCAACTCGTCGATGATTTCTTTTTCGAAGGCGATTGGAGCGGTCTTTTTCATGCGTGAAGGGCAGACCTTAGGAGAGGGGCGCGCGCGGAAGAACAAAAAAATTCCGGCGCAATCCATGTGAAATTATTGACAACCGGATGCCGCCGATCCGTTCGTCTGCAGCCGCAGTCAGGTGTGTGAGGGCGTGTTGACGGCCCCGGGGGGATTGGTGGCCAACAGCCTTTGGCCAAGGGTAAAATGTTGTCGCCTCCCGCCCGGCAAGGTGTTTTCATTTCCGCCCTTTGCCCGTGAACAAGAAGACCTTGCTGACCCTATTGCAGGTGGCGGTGACCGTCGGCCTGCTTTGGTGGGTGTTTCATGACCCCGAAAAAAGGTCCCAGATGGGCGAGGCTCTGCGGCAAGCGGACTGGCGCTGGTTATGGATCGGTGTGGCGGTGTTTTTCGGGTGCACAATTCTGGCCACGGTGCGTTGGAAAATCCTGCTGGCTGTGCAGGGTATCCGCATGACCTGGTTCCGGACGTGGCAACTCTTCATGATCGGCATGTTCTTCAATCTGTTCATGCTCGGGTCGACTGGTGGCGATGTGGTGAAAATGTTCCTGACCATGCGCGAAGCTCCGAAGAACAGGGGCGCCGCGCTCCTCAGCGTGTTCATGGACCGCGTCATCGGGATGATGGCCCTGATCCTGATCAGTCTGGCCTTCCTTTATTTTCGCTACGACGTGCTCAGTCATTCCGCGGCCAGTTCGGCTTTGCTAACCACTCTGCTCTGGCTGTTGGCGGCTTCCGTGCTGGTCACGGTTGGTATGTTTGTCGGTTCGGCTCTCGGCTGGGTCCACTATCTTCCGCAATGGACGCCATTGCGCGGGCGCATTGTCGAGCTCTCCGCCGCTTGCCACATGTACGCCAAGGGCTGGCGCCAGACGATTTGGGCGTTCCTGGTTTCATTCCCGCTGTTCGCCATGTTCTTTATTACCTTCTACTGTGCGGCACGGGCGTTCACCGACCAACTCGGGCTGGTCGATGTTTTTTCCGTATTGCCCATCGTCGCCGTCATAACGGCTATCCCCATCAGCGTCTCGGGCATCGGATTGCGGGAGAGCTTGTTTGTGTCCTTGCTCGCGCCCTTCGGCGTTTCTGCCGCGGTGGCGACGCTCGTTTCGGTCACCGGTTTTCTCATCAACACCGTGGGCAGCCTGGCGGGCGGGTTGGTTTTCCTCTTCTACCGGTCTTCCAGCCGCGAGTCCGTCAATCTGCGCGACATGGCAAAAGAAGTCGGGCAGGTGGAGAGCCGGATCGAACACAGCGAATGAAATTTCCTGCGGTTGCGGCGCGCGTGGTGCTGTCGGTCGATGGCAAAATCGTCACGCGGACCAAAGGGGCGGCTTGGGGCTCCGCCGCGCCTGATCGAGAGGGTTTGGTCAAACTGCGGGGAGGGGTCGATGCCATTCTCGTGGGCGACGGGACGCTCGACGCGGAAGACAGTCCCCTGCGCCTGTCCTCGGCCCGTTGGCGCGGCGAGCGCGTCCGTGCGGGAAAGTCGGCGGAACCGCTGCGAGTCATCATCAGCGACAGTGGCCGGATCCGCAAAAGTCTCCGTGTTTTCCGGAAAGGCGGCGGGCCCGTTGTGGTCTTTACCACTGGGTTGATTCCCGCCTCCACCAAGCGCTGGCTGGAAAAAGTAGCCCGACTGCATGTGGGGGCCCGCGCCAAGACCGTCGATCTCCGCCGGGCGTTGCTTGTGCTGGCCCGTGATTACGGCGTTCGTTCCGTGCTTTGCGAGGGCGGGGCGGACGTCTTCCGCGCGATGGTCGAGGGAGGTCTTCTCCAAACCCTCCACGTGAGTTTTGCCCCGCTAATCCTCGGTGGTGCGAACGCTCCTACCCTGCTTGGTCCGGCGGGCTCCGCTTTGCTCAAGCGCTCCATTCCGCTTCGCCTCGAGGGCTTTTCTCCGCGGGGAGGAGGGGCACACGCCGTTTACCGCATGGCCGCGGGTTCAAAGCTCCGCCACTAATCTCGCGGCTTCGCGGCCGGATTCCCACGCGCCCTCGATTTTTCCGCCGGCGATGGCGTCGCCCGCGAGGACCAGCGGTGCTTCGCCGGGAAAGAGGTGCGCCGCTCCGGTGCGGTCTCCGGCGCCCAGGGCATACCGCCAACGTTGCAGAAAGAAGGCCGAGGGTGATGCCAAGTCTTCTCTGGCTATGCGGCCCGCGGCACCGAGCAGCTCGCCGGCGACTTCCGCCTCCTGCCGCGCAAAGTTTTCCCGGCTGAATGATGGCGCAGCATGAATGACCACGATTGTCGCGCCCGGGTGCAGGTCGGGGCGTTTGGAGGTATCGTGGCCGATCCAAGAAACAACGGTGTCCTCCGGTGCTTGAATGCCACGCCATGGCAGGTCCTTCCGGTCATAGCGTGCAACCAAGGCCAGGCAAGGGGACATCCTGACTTGCGACAAAGTCTCCGCCGCCCCGGGTGACACCGTCTCGAGCAGCGCTGCCGACTGCGGCGGGGGCGGGGTCATGACCAGCGTGCGCGAGTGGAACGTCGTTCCATCGCGGGTTTGCACCGACCACCCGGAGTCCTTCCGCCGCAGCGCTGTCACCGTGCGTTCGCGAAGCACTGATGCTTCGTCCGGTCCGGCCAGCGAACGTCCCAGGGCCGCCATGCCTTCGTGGCAGGCGTAGCGCGGAAAATGATCGCCGTTCGGGGGGAGTGGTCCGTGCAAGCCCGCACTATGGAGCCCGCGTGTCCATTCGAAGCAGACGTCGTTCTGCAACCACTTTTCCGCCTGGGCGCGGAAAGCGTCCGAGCGCGCGGTGAAAAACTGCGCCCCGTGATCCACCGGAAAATGGTCCCAGCGCCTCGTGGCGGCGCGGCCGCCGAGACCCCGGCTTTTTTCCAAAACCAGCACGCTGCGTCCGGCGCGCCGTAAGTCCCGGGCGGCCGTCAAGCCGGCGATGCCGGCTCCCACGACAATGACGTCATGCGTGTGGGATTCGGGACGGGCCGGCATCGCGGGGTCAAGCGCTGGCGGCCAGTTCGCGCAGAAGTGCCTGGTGCAACCGGATACCCGTTTCGAAGCTTTCCACCGGGAAATTTTCATCCGGCGCATGCGCGCGGCAGTCTGGAGCGGCGAGTCCGAGCAGCAGTGTGTCGCTGCCGAGTAATTCATGGAATGACTGGACGACGGGGATGCTGCCGCCTTCCCGGACCAGCGCCGGTTCACGCCCGAAAGTGGCCTCGAGAGCCCGCAGGGCGGCGGCACACCAGGGGTTGCCGAGATTCAAGGCGTAAGGCATACCGCCGTGGCCGCGGATAATCTCCAATTCCACGCCGCGGGGCAAAAGGCCTTGGAGATAAATTTCGACCAGGTTGAGGATGCGCTCAGGTTTCTGGTTGGGTACGAGACGGAAAGTGAGCTTGGCCGAGGCCATGGCCGGCAGCACGGTTTTGGTGCCGGCTCCCTGGTAGCCGCTGGTCAGACCGTTGATTTCCGCCGTGGGGCGCAGACTGATGCGCTCGATGGCGGTGAATCCTTCCTCGCCGCCCAAGGCCGGGGCGCCGGTTTCGCGCAGATAGTCCTCCTCGGAAACGGGCAGCTTGGCCAAGGCGGCACGCTCCGCCGGGTCGGCCGGGGGGACGTTGTCATAAAACCCCGGGACGGCAACGCGCCCGTGATGGTCGTGCAAGCGGGCCAGCATGCCGACCAGGGCGGTGGCCGGATTGACGACCGCCCCGCCGAATATTCCGGAGTGAAGGTCGGTGGCCGGGCCGCGCACAATGACCTCCAAGGCGGCCAGGCCGCGCAGGCTTTGGGTCAGCGTGGGGTAGCCTTCGGCCACCATGCCGGTGTCGGATATCGCCACCACGTCGCAGCGCAGTTCGTCGCGGCGGGCACGGATGAAATCGTCGAGGTTGGTACTGCCGACTTCCTCTTCGCCCTCGATGAGAAAAATCAGGTTGACCGGCAAAGTGCCTTCCTCGCGCAGCATGTGGATGGCCCCGAGGATGTGGGCGAGGATTTGGCCTTTGTTGTCCGTGGCCCCGCGGGCGAAGACGCGCTTGTTGCGGATGGCGGGTTCGAAAGGCGGGGAGGTCCACAGGTTGGCGGGATCCTCGGGTTGGACATCATAGTGGCCGTAAACCAGCACTGTCGGTTTGCCCGGCACCTCGGGCCCACGAGCCAGCACGACCGGGTGCCCGCCAGTCTCGGCCACTTCGGCCGGAAAGCCGCCATGCCGCAGAAGGGCGCACAGCCAATCGGCGCACGCCCGCATCTGCGGCGCGTGATCCGGCTTGGTCGACACGCTGCGGAAACGGAGGAAGTCAAACAACAGGTCCAAATCGGACTTGTCAGCAAACGAGAAGCTCTTCTCAGGAGGTGTTGGCATTTCTACTAAATGTGGGGGTGGGTGCGTGTCAGCACTACAATTGGTGGTATGAGGGGTTGCCATCCGCTCCGGACGCCCCTAAAAAATGGACTTTGGCTCTTCTTCCCCATGTATCTCAAGTCACTCGAACTCGTAGGTTTTAAATCTTTCGTCAACAAGACGCACCTGGAATTTCACGAAGGCATCACTTCGGTGGTCGGCCCGAACGGTTGCGGCAAGTCGAACATCCTCGATGCCATCCGCTGGTGCCTCGGCGAACAATCGGCCAAAGCGTTGCGCGGCGGCGAAATGGCGGATGTCATTTTCAGCGGCACCGATTCGCGCACGGCGGTCGGCATGGCGGAAGTTTCGCTCACCTTCGGCGGCTGCGCCGAGCACCTCGGCACCGACTACGAGGAGGTCTGCGTGACGCGCCGCATTTTCCGCGACGGCAAGGGCGAATACCTGCTCAACAAAACACCCTGCCGCCTGCGCGACATCCATGAATTGTTCATGGACACCGGCATCGGCCGCAGCAGTTACTCCATCATGGAGCAGGGCAAGATCGATCTGATCCTGAGCAGCCGGCCCGAAGACCGCCGTGCCGTGTTCGAGGAGGCAGCCGGCATCACCAAGTTCAAGGCCCAGAAAAAAGAAGCCCTGCGCAAACTCGAATACACCGAAGCCAATCTTCTCCGCGTGAACGACATTATGCGCGAGGTGAAGCGCCAGATCGGTTCGCTCCAGCGCCAGGCCGGCAAAGCGCGCCGCTATCAGGCGCTGTCCAACGATCTCAAAGTTCTCGAACTCAATTTTGTCCGCCGTCAGCACGACGAAATCACCGCTTCGCAACGCGGTCTTCACGAAAATCTCCGCAAGCTGGAATCCCGCTGGCAGGAGACCGCCACCGCGCTGGAGGAGGGCGAGGCGGCTATCGCCGGCCACCGCACGCGGCTGACCGAACTCGAGCAGCAGGTCGAGTCCTCCCGCCAGTCGATGCAATCGATCCGCGACCGGATGGTGCAGGCCCAGAGCCGCGCCGCGCACAATGGGGAGATTTGCGAGCAGTTGCGGCAGACCATTGCCCGCTGCGAGCAGGAAATGGCCGCCGCCCGTGAGCGCCAGCGCGTGCAACGCGAGGAAATGGGGCGCACCGACGAGCAGGTGACCAAGGTTGCCGCGGAACTCGCCGAGCGTTCCGCGGCGCTCGACGCCCTGCAAGCCCGCCTTCGTGAAAGCGCGGGACGCCGCGAGTCCTCCCAGCAATCCCTCGAGGCCCTCCGGGCCGAAATCAGCAAAGCGGAGAACGAGTCGCTCCGTCTGCAAGGCGAGCTGGCCGGGCTCGAGGCCCGCCGCGAGGCCACGCAGGCACGCATCGAATCGTTGGAGAACGAAGGTCGTCAGATTTTCGAGGCGCAGTCCGCCGCCCGCAAACGGCTCGAGGAAACAGGGGGCTTGGTGGCCGCGGCCACCGAGGCTTTGCATGCTTCCGAGACCGCCTTGGACCGCGCCGAGGCCGAAGTTGAACGCGGCGAACTCGAGCGCCAGCGCGTCGAGCAGCAAATGGCCGAGGCCCAGCGCAATCTGGCCCAGATCCAATCCCGTCTCGAGGTGCTCGAGCAGCTCAATCTCGAAGGCGAGGGGGCGGCGCCCGGCGCGCAGGCCGTTTTGCGCGGACTCGACCGTCCGGACCACTTCAAGCCGGCCGTCCGCGGCATGCTCGGCAGCCTCCTGCGCGTCGAGTCCGGTTTCCTGCCCGCCATCGAGGCGGCCCTCGGGTCGCGCGGCGATGCCATTGTCATCACGGACAAAACCTCGGCCCGTGAAATTCTCGAATCCCTTTACGAGCACAAGCTCGGACGCGCCAGCGTGGTCACGCCGAACGGAAACCACTTTCCCGAAACGGGCCCCGCCCCGGAGGGTTCTTTGGGTTGGGCAGCGGACCGTGTCCGCTGCGAGAGCGACGATCTCCAGCGGCTGGTGCGCGGGGTTCTGTATGGTGTGGCCCTGGCCACCAACCTCGACCATGCGACCGAGCTGCGCGGACGCTTTCCTTCCACCGCTTTCGCCACGCAGCACGGCGAACTGATCGATACGGCCGGCATTGTCACGGGCGGGCGCGCCGGGGAAGGCGCGACTTCGGCGCTGCAACGTCGTGATGAGATTGTTTCGCTCGGCCAGCGGCTCGGTGTGCTGCAAGCCGAATTGGCCAGGCACGAGCAAACCCGTCTGGGGGTCCTCTCCGGCCGTGACGGCCAGAAAGAAGCCCTCGAAGCGGCCCGCGCCGATGTGCGGCAGAAACAGAACGATTTGGCCGGGCTACGCGCCAATCATTCGCTTCTCGAAAAGGAGCTGCAAGAAGGAGAGAGCCGCTCCGGGGGCCTGCAGCGCGAGCAAGAACGTGCGGCCCACGATCTGGAGGCTGCCAAACAGAAAGCCCAAGAATTGCGGGATCGCGTCGCCACCTGCCGTCAGCAGGTGGAAGAGGCCAACGCCAGGTCCACCGCAGCGATCGAGGCGGCTCAGCGCGAGGCGGGTGAGCAGGAAGCCGCCGCCGAGCAGTTCAACGAACTGCGCGTGCAACTCGCCGCCGCCCGGCAACTCGAAGAAAGTTTGCAGGCGCAACGAGCCCCGATGCTCAGTCGCATCGAGGAACTCGAGGAGACGGTGCGCCAGCGGGAGCAGGAAAAATCCGGGGCCGAGGGCCGTATCACCTCGGTGGAAGAACAGACGGTGGCGTTGGGCAAGGAGGCCGCCTCGCTGCAGGGCGAGTTGGATGACAGGCAAACCGGCCTCGACGGACTGCAAAAGGAGCGTCTCGGATTGCAGGCCGAAGTGCAAACGGCCGACGAAGGTCTTCGTCAAAAGCGTCGCGAGCACGCCGAGATGCAGGATCAGAAGGGCCGATTCGAAGTCCAAGCCGCCGAGTTGCGACTCAAAGCCGAGAATTTGGCCGATGACATCCGCCGCCGCCACCACGTGGAACTCGGCGAAGTGAAACTCGACAGTTACGCCTTGCATTGTGCCGTGCGTGACCATCGCAAGCGGCGCAAAACCAAAGGGGCCGAAGTCGAAGCCGTCGAAGGTGCGGAGGCCGCCGAGAGTCCGGAGGCGGGAGAAGCGGTGGCGGTCGAGGCGGAAGCCGAGGCGGTCGACGCGACCGGGGAATCCGCGGCCGAGGGCATCGAGGCCGAGTTGGATTGGAGCGAGATCGAAGCCTACGTCACCGAATTGCGCGACAAGCTCGATTCGATGGGGCCGGTCAACATCGATGCCATCCAGGAGTTCGACGACCTGCTCGACCGCCAGAAGTTCCTCGACGAGCAATTCACCGACCTGACCAATTCGAAAGAGGAATTGCTCGAGGTCATCAAGAAGATCAATACCACCACCACGACCCTCTTCGCCGAGACCTTCGGGAAAATCCGCGACAACTTCCGTGAGACTTTCAAGGAGCTCTTCGGTGGCGGCAAAGCGGACCTTGCCTTGATGAATGAAGAGGATCCCCTGGAAAGCGGTATCGAGATCACCGCCAAGCCGCCCGGCAAGCAGTTGCAGAGCGTTTCGCTCCTCTCCGGCGGCGAGCGCACCATGACCGCGGTGGCCCTGCTTTTCGCCATTTACATGGTGAAGCCCAGCCCGTTCTGCATTTTGGACGAAATGGATGCGCCGCTCGACGAATCGAACATCAACCGGTTCCTCGCCATGCTCGACCGCTTTGTCCGGCAGAGCCAGTTCCTCGTCATCACGCACAACAAGCGCACCATCTCGCGCGCCGACGTGCTCTATGGGGTGACCATGGAAGAGCAGGGCGTGAGCAAGCTGGTCAGCGTCAAATTCACCGATTCCTCCGGCAACTTCTCCAAAGCCAAAGCCCCGCCGCGCAACCAAACTTCCGAGGAACTCG
The DNA here is from genome assembly GCA_049451035.1 of Chthoniobacterales bacterium. Lineage (GTDB taxonomy): Bacteria > Verrucomicrobiota > Verrucomicrobiia > Chthoniobacterales > JACTMZ01 > JACTMZ01. Next base: position 19,376 of record JBMTVD010000025.1, read on the forward strand.
AGACGGCGGAGGCCTAAAGCGCCACGTCGCCCAGGTAATCGGACAGCTTCAGCCCGCGGGCTTCGTCGAAGGCGCGTGCGAGAAGGACGAGACTGGTGCGGTAGCGCGCGGCGAGGCCCATGAGGGTGACCCCTGTCGCGGCGTCGGCCCCCTGCTCGCGCAGGCGCGTGCGGAGGAGGTCGATGACTGTGTCCCAGTCCTGCAGAGCGGTGCGGATTTCGGAGGAACGGTCGGCGGGCTGCCGAGCTGCGGCAAAAGCATCGGCGAGCTCTTGCAGTCCCGACTTCATCAGTTCGCGCTGGCTTTCCACGCGTGGGGTGAGTTCCGTGCCCAAGGCCGCAGGGCAGGCGGGGAGGAGGCGTCCGACAGACAAGGAAATTTCCCCGACGAGTTGCTGCAGGGTAAGGAGGTATTCCTCGATACGCTGCCGCTGCTCCGCTGGGCACGTGGGGCCGGCCATCGCGTGGAGATAGGTACGGCCCTGGGACGGAGTGAGAGCGAGTCTGGTGCGTTGCCAGACGGGTAAATCAGCGAAGCCGCCGGGGAGGCAATCCGCCACCGTGCATAGGTAGTCGGTGATCGCGCGCTGCAACTGGCGCTGCGGAAGTACGGGCCAGAGCAGGCGTTGATAGACGGCTGCGATGAGGAAGCCGTTGACCAAGCCGAAGAAGATTCCCGTGATTTTCTGGAATGGCACCGGTTCCTGCGCGTTGAGTCCGATGATGGAGACCAGCACAAGGAAAGAGATCTGCAGAGGGACGGTGATGCCGGTGCGGTCGTAAGCCCAATAGCCAAACAGGAACAGCCACGTGGCGATAAAGACGTTGAACACCGCGTAGCTGGCCATCAACGGTGTCCCGACGATAAGTGCCAGTGTGCCCGAAGCCATGATCATGGTGAAGAGGACAACGTAATCGAACGTCCCGCGGTCACCGGATCCCTCCGGGCTCAGCGCGTTGAGGGCGGCGAAGTTGAAGGCGCACAGGACCATGAAGGAACCGCCGGGCGGTGACAGCCAGTTCTCGATGACCAGCGCAGTGAGGGTGGCCAGCGCGGCGCGCACTCCATGGCGCAGCCAGAACCTGTCCGGCCACGGCGGCGCCAGCGCGAGTCTTTCCTCCCGCGGTGGTTGGCTTCCCTCCGCCTGCCACAATGCGTCGAGTTCGAGCATGGTTTGGAGCAATTCCTGCAGAGCGAGCAAGGTTCCCGACACGTCGACGACCTCGGCCGCCTTGAGTTCTTGCACCCGCGGATCGGTGCGGAGGCTGACAATGCCTTGGCCGAGCCGCTGCGCGGTTTCCGTCAGGTCCGCTTTGGTTTCCGCCCTGACTTGGCCGCCGCGGCGCAATTGCTCCCATCCGCGAGCCAGCAAAGCCCCCGTACGCTCCACATCGGCTCCCAACTGCGAGCGATAAGGCTCGGGTGCGGGACGAAGCGGCTCGATCGATCGGAGCAGGCTGGCCGCGCGGGCAAACAAGTCAATGGTGCGTCCATGGCGTCCGATCTCACCGCGGAAGCTGGCGCTTTCCCGGGCGCCGAAGCGCAGGAGGGTGCGCATTTGCGAGGCCAGACGCGGGAAGTCGCGCAAAGCAGCAGCCAGACCGCTGCGTTCCTCGCCGAACCGCGCCGCGGCCCGCGGAGTGGCCGCCGCCAATTCGTCCAGCGCCGTGCCCAAGACGCGGCGGAAATCGCGGTTGGCGTAGCTGGGGAACACGGTGGTCTGCACGACCATGCTGACCACGATGCCGAGGAGGACTTCCTCGATGCGGGCCAGCGCGTAGGCCCACGAGGCGTCCGGATGGTCCATGCTGTTCGAGGCGATAACGATGAAAGTCAGTCCGGTGAGAAAAAAAGCGTAGGGCGCCCGCGATTGGCCAAAGAATGCCACGCTGAGAGTTACGATGACGAAGGTGGTGCCGAGGTAAAGCAGGGGCGATTGCTGCCATGCGCCCGCGGCGAGGTATCCGAGGACCCCGCCGAGAATTGTTCCGATGAGGCGGAGTAAAGCCTTCTCCTCCACCGCGCCGACGTAGCGCGCGAGGAGGAGGACGATCACGGTGAAGACCGACCAAGACGGGTATTGCAGCCGCAGGACCTGGGCGAAAAAGAAAGCGGTCATGCCGGCCAGGGCCATTTGCAGCCCTAGGGCCGCAGCTCGCGGATGCAAAGCCTGGACCAGACGGCGCAGGGCGGATGGTTGCGCGGCATTTTCCACGCGCGGCATGGTGCGGGCAGGGTCGGCTTGCGTCCACGGCAAAAACCTGCACGATTCCCTTGCCCATGGACTTCTCGCTGCGCGTTCCCGAAATCGTTCTCGGTGATTTCATGCTGCCGTGGGGCATGGTCATCGGCGCGCTGGGGTTTTTCGCCGCGTGGTTGGTTGTCGGCCTTCTCGAGCAGTTGCGCCTGACGCGTCATATCTGGAACCTGCCGCTGTTTTTCATCGCGCTCGCCGTGCTTTGCGGTTGCGCGCTCGGTCTGATTTTTGCCCCGTGAAGCCGAAGATTTTCATCACGCTCGGGGTTGTGGTCCTGGCGCTCATGGCCGCGCTCCTCATGTATGGGCGTTACCTGACCAAACCTTGGACCCGCGATGCCTACGTGCGGGCCAATGTGGTCGGGGTGGCGCCCCGCGTGGCCGGCCCTATCGTGCAGATTCCGGTGAAGGACAACCAGGCGGTGAAGAAGGGCGACCTGCTTTTCCAGATCGACCCGCGCACCTTCCAAGCCGCGCTCGATCAGGCCAAGGGCGTGCTATCCCAAACGCAGGCGAAGTTGGTCGATCTCGAAGCCAACGCCAAACGTGCTGTCGATCTGCTCGCGCAAAATGTGATCAGCCGCGAGCAATATGACGACCAAGTGCAGGCTTTCGAGGCGGCCAAGGCCGATGTGGAAGCGGCGCAGGCCGCGGTGGAGAATGCGCAGCTCAACTTGGAGTTCACCACGGTGGTTTCGCCGGTGGACGGCTACTTGACCAACGTGAACACCAGCCCCGGCACGTATGTCGCCGCCGGACAGCAACTCCTTGCGTTGGTGGACACCTCGACCTTCTGGGTTGCGGCCTATTTCAAAGAAACCCAAATTACCAACGTGCAGCCCGGCGATAAAGTGCGCATCACGCTCATGGGTCATGCCGGACAACCCTTCGATGGCGAGGTGGTCAGCACCGCGTGGGGAATCTTTGTGCAAGACGGCAGCACGGCAGGGGATCAAATGCTGCCCGATGTGCCGCAGACCATCGACTGGGTGCGACTGCCCAACCGCTTTCCCGTGCGCGTGCACATCACCGGTCAAACGCCCGTGCCCTTGCGCATCGGACAAACAGCGTCCGTGGCCGTGGACAGAGATTGATCGCCATGGACTTCTTCGCCTCCGCCAACCTGCACGAGTGGACCGCCACGGCCCTGCGTGTCGCGGCCGTGCTCGTCGGTTTGGGGCTGCTCTGGGCGGCCATCATGGCTGCGGTCGGTGTCATGCTCGTGCCGCGCCCGAGCAACCAGAAATTGGCGCTCTGGGTCGGCAGGGTCTGTCAGGTGTTTTTCAAGGCTATTGCCCTGCGCGCGCGCAACTACGAGCAACTCGACCGGTTGCTCGCCGTGCAAGGGCCGACGACGGTGCTGCTCTACCTCGCGCTTTTTCTCGGCATTTTTGTCACGGCTTTCGCTTTTCTTTTTTACGGAGCGACCGGCTGCTCGCCGATGGCGGCATTCTATCGCGCCGGCTCCGGCATGAGCACCCTCGGCATGGTGGACATCTCGGGGGCGCCCGGTTACATCGCCATGTTTGTCGCTGCTTTCACCGGCACCACGGTGGTGTCCGTCTTCATCGGGTTCCTCCTCACGCTCTACACGGCTTACACGGCGCGTGAGACCTATATGAGCAAGCTCGCCATGGCCGCCGGCGAACCCGGCTGGGGTCCGGAAATGACAGTCCGTTTGGAGACCTTGAAGATCGATTGGAACTCGGACGCACTCGACGAGAGTATCAACTGGCTCTGCGCTATGCGTGTCAGCCAATACCTTTATCCGTTGCTCAACCACTTCCGCTCTCCAGTGCGGGATCGCCACTGGACGGTCAGCTTGCTCGCGCTGCTCGACGCGGCTGCCATCCGCCTGACTTGCGTGGCCGGTGAGCGCGACCTCAACGTCGTGCGCTTGCTGGCCCAGGGCTCGGATACGTTCCACGCCCTCAAACTCAGCGAGATCGCCCGCACAGACGGCACAGTGTCCGAGGGCGCCATGCTGACGTGGGTCATCGAGGAAAAGCTCCTCACTGGTGCGGACGGCGGCCCGGCGCCGGATCCGGGCATCACTCGCGCGGAATGGGACAAAGCCATGGACTTCATGGCCTCGCACGGTGTCGAGCTGCGCAGTGACCGGGATGCTGCTTGGCGCGCTTTTTGCCGCGTGCGTTGCTACTACGTCGAACCGGCTTACTTCCTGACCAACCATCTCTCGGCCATCAATGCCCCCTGGTCGGGTCCGCGTCATCCGTCATACGAGTTCCCCCTGGTCTATCCGCGCATCGCGCGAAAGACATTTGCGCCCACCACGGCGTCTTGAGGTTGGTTGTTTTCGCAAGGCTGCCAAGCGCGCCGAAACCTTAGGGGTTGATCCCTGCGACGATGTCCTTTGAAATTGAAGGTTCATGTCCCTGCATCACCGCTCCGCCGTTCCATCCGAAAACGAAATCTTCGCCGCATCGGAAGCGCAGCATGTCCTGCCGCGGACCCGCTTTCCCCGCGAGGAGCAATCGCCTCGTGAGACTTATCAGCTGATCCACGACGAATTGCTCCTCGACGGCAACGCACGGCAGAACCTCGCCACGTTTTGCCAGACATGGGAGGAGCCCGAGGTGCACCGCCTCATGGACGAGTGCCTCGACAAGAACATGGTCGACAAGG
>JBMTVD010000026.1:0-24041 GCA_049451035.1 Chthoniobacterales bacterium
CGCGACCCGGAGGGCATCCTGGTCGAACCCGATCCGGTCGAGGCGGCCCTGGTCGCCGAACAAGCCGGCGCCGACGGCATCACCGCACACCTGCGCGAAGACCGCCGCCACATCCAAGACCGCGACATCTTCCGGCTGAGGGAAAAGCTCAAGACCAAGCTCAACCTCGAAATGGGCAACGCTCCGGAAATCGTCGCTCTCGCTCTTGAAGTCAAACCGCACGACGCGTGCCTCGTGCCGGAAAACCGCCACGAAGTGACGACCGAGGGCGGCCTCGATTGCCTGACCCATCGCAGCGCTCTCGCCGATACCATCGGGAGACTCCATGCCGCGGGAACCGTCGTGAGTCTCTTCATCGACCCGGAGCCGGACCAAATCCGCGCCGCCGCGGAGTTGCAAGCCGAATACATCGAGCTCCATACAGGGGCTTTCGCCAACGCGACAGGCGACCTGCGCAAGGAGGAACTGCAGCGGCTCATCGACGGCGCCAAACTCGCCCATGATCTCGGCCTGCGCATCAACGCCGGCCACGGCTTGAACTACACCAACGTGCGCGAACTCTTTGCCGTCCCCCACCTCGAAGAGCTCAACATCGGCCACTCCATCGTCTCCCGCGCGCTCTTCACCGGCCTCGCCGCCGCCGTCGCCGAGATGAAGGCAACCTGCGCCGAGTATTCCTAACTTCCCCGCGGCGACAAGCTTCTCCGGATTCGTGGAGAGCCGTATGGCCAATGCCACCGCTTTTTTTCGGCGCACAACTCATCGTGACCAGAAACCCGAAGAACGACCACCGTTCTCCCGTCAAAGCCACCGTGCCGCCGGATGTGTTGGGACTGCTGAGCTGATAGCTTGGAAACCGGCGATCAATCCTCTCCGGCGGTCGCGATATCACGCGCGATCTGGTTCCGCAGCTCTTCGATCGAGGCAAATTTTTTCTCCGGACGGATAAAGCGCCGGAATTCGACCTCGATTTCCATGCCATAAAGGTCTCCCTCGAACTCGAAAAGGTGCACTTCAAGGAGGCGCTGCCGGTCGCTGGTTACCGTCGGACGAACCCCGAGGTTCGCGATGCCCCGGAAGGCTTTCGCCCCCAGGCGGACACCGACGGCGTAGACACCGTCCGGGGGCAATTGCCAACCAGGCAACTCCACGTTCGCCGTGGGAAAGCCCAGCTTGCGCCCGATTTTGCGGCCGGGCACGACCTGACCGAACACGGCATAAGGACGGCCCAGCGCCTTTTCCGCAAAGTCCAGGTTTCCGTTGGCCAAAGCCACACGGATGGCCGTGCTGGAAATGACTTCACCGTCGAGGGTCACCGCGGGAATGCCGTCCACCTCGAACCCGCCCATTCTTTTGAGCAGACCGACATCGCCGGCGCGCCCCTTGCCGAACTTCCAATCGGCACCGACTACGACACCGCCGAGCGGTTGGCACGCGGCGCGGAGGTCCTCGACGAAGGCCTCGGCCGTCTGCCCGGCCCGGGCGGCCTCGAAGGGCAGCACCGCGAGATGCGTGACGCCCTGACGCGCGAGGAGGATTTCCTTGTGGCGCGGACTGGAGAGGCGCAGGGGCGGTTCCCCACGCTGGAAGAACATCATGGGGTGCGGTTCGAAGGTCATGACCACGGCGGTGCCGCCGGTTTTCCGCGCATCGGCCTGCGCTTCCCCGATGAGGGCTTGGTGCCCGCGATGCACGCCGTCGAAGATGCCGATGGCCAAATAGACCGGACCGCGGAGGGATCGCAGGTCCGCCAAGTCATGGAGCACCTCCATGGGCCTCACACGCCGCGCAGGCGGGACACGTCCGGCAGGGTCATGATCCGCGCTTTGATCCGGTCGAGCGGCAAGCTCCGCAACTCGTCCACCGTGAGCACGCCATCGACCCGGAATTTTCCGGAAGCGGTGCGGCGCAGGGCCTTCAAGTGGCCCCCGCACCCGAGCAACTGCCCGATGTCGTGCGCGTAGGTCCGGACATAGAATCCCTTGCTGCAAACCACACGGAACTCCACCTCGGGCAGCGCGATGTTGAGCAGCTCGTGGCCGTAGACGTGGACGAGACGCGGTTCGCGTTCGATCGTCTTGCCCTGCCGCGCCAGTTTGTAAAGGGGCACACCATCCTTCTTGATGGCCGAGACCATCGGGGGCGTCTGGTAGAAGTCTCCTTGGAAATTGCCGAAGGCCGCGTCGATCTGCTCGCGGGTGAGGTCCGGGACGGGCTTCTCCTCGGTGATCTCCCCGTCGGCATCCTGGCTCCCGGTCGTCTGCCCGAGGCGGATCGTGCCGACATACTCCTTGTCCTCGCTCATGAGGAGATCCTGGATCTTCGTGCCGCGGCCGATGGTGATGATGAGCAACCCGGTGGCCAGCGGATCGAGCGTCCCGCAGTGGCCGACCTTGCGGGTGTTGAGGACGCGGCGCGTGATGGCCACCACGTCGTGCGAGGTCATGCCCGGCGCTTTGTCGATGAGCAGGACTCCGTCAATCGTTGATCCGGACTTCATGGCAAATGGCTTCCAATACTTTCTCCTCCGCGGTCTCCAGCGGCCCGGGCAAACGCGCCCCCGCGGCCATGGCATGGCCGCCGCCGCCGAAGAGCCCGCAAATTTTGCAGACGTCGAAACGGGGTTCCTTCGACCGCATGCTGACCCGGACCTTGTTCTCGGGCAGTTCCTCGAAAAAGACGGCGACCTGCACGCCTTCGACCGCGCGAAGGTGGTCGATGAGTCCTTCGTTGTCTTCCGGCAGCACGGCCAGTTTCCTGGCTGTCTCCAGCGGCAGACTGAAGCTGGCCACCCGATCGTCGCAGTCGAAGCGCGCTGAATTGAGCAGCGCTTTGAGCAATTCAAGACGGCGGCGCGGATAGCTGTCGTACATTTTGCGCGACAACTCGGGGACATTGACACCCTTGTCCACGAGGTCCGCCGCGAGGCGGAAGGTGTGCGGCGAGGTCTTGTCGTACTGGAACGATCCCGTATCGGTCGAAATGGCCGCGTAGAGATTGTCGGCCATGGCCGGGGTGATGGTCGCGCCGGTTTCCACGAAGTAGTCGTAGAGAATCTGGCCGGTGGCCGGCGCGCTGTCGTCGATGTAATTCAGATCGCCGTAACGGTGGTTGCTCACGTGGTGGTCGATATTGATCCACGTGGTGACATGACCCGTGGCCTTGAGCACGCGGCCGAGACGCTCCTTGGTCGAGGTGTCCAGGGCGACAAAGACATCGAAGTCGCGCTTTTCGTGTTCCGGCGGGAATTGCACCAGCCCGCTCTCCGGAAGGTAACGGAATTTTTCGGTCATGCCCTCTTCGTTCCAGACGGTGACCTCCTTGCCCAAGGCTTTGAGGTGCAGCGCCATGGCGATGGCCGAACCGTAGGCGTCGGCGTCGGGCCGGACGTGGCTCGAAACGGCGATGCGCGTCGCCGCCTCGAGGGTGTGTTTGATCTGTGTGAAGGTTGCGGTCAGTCCAGTGCTCATTCGTTAACGGCCTCCTCGCCGGTGTCGAGTTCGTCGAGGATGTCCAAAACACGGGAACCGCGTTCGATCGATTCATCCAGTCGGAAGTGCAGATGGGGGGTGAACTTGAGGACCACGCGCTTGGCCGTCTCGGCCTGCAACACCACGCGGTGGTGCTCCAGGCGTTCCAGGGCGTGCTTTTGCTGGGCGGCGGTGCCGAGAATGCCGACGTGCACGGTGGCATTGCGCAGATCGGGGGACACATCGACGGCATTGACCGTGATGAGCGCCCCGTCGGACGGCACCTCGCGGAGGATGATGGTGCTCAATTCACGTTTCAGGATTTCGGCGACGCGGGCCAGACGGTGTTTCATGGCAGCAGTGTGGGTTGGCAGTCGAGGGTTGTGGAAGGGAAGGCGCTCCCGGCAACCGACGGACTACTCGAGTTTTTGGGCGACCTTCTCGAGCGTGTAGGCCTCGATGATGTCGCCGGCTTCGTATTCCTCGTAATCGCCGAGCTTGATACCGCACTCGAAACCGTTGCGCACTTCCTTCACGTCGTCCTTGAAGCGGCGCAGGGTCGAGATGCCGCCGTCGTAGATCGGTTGCTTGCGACGCAGCACGCGGGCGCGGGCGTTGCGCGCGATGCGCCCGTCCGTGACCATGCATCCGGCAACCATGCCCTTGGTCAGGTCGAACACTTGGCGGACTTCGGCGTGACCGATGACATTTTCGCGCAATTCCGGCTCGAGCAGGCCGGCCATGGCTTCTTTGATCTGGTCGATCAGTTCGTAGATGATCGAGTAAAGTTTGATTTGCACGCCCTCGCGCTTGGCCGCGGTAGCCGCGCTGTTCTCCGTTTTCACCCCGAAACCGACAACAATGGCGTCGGAGGCGGTGGCGAGGAGGATATCCGACTCGCTGATCGGTCCGACCGCGGCGTGGATGACTTCGAGGTCGATTTGCTTGGCCTTGATATCCCCGAGGGCCTGCACCAGCGCCTCGAGCGAGCCTTGCACATCGGCCTTGAGAACAACCCGGAGCACCTTGCGCTGGTCGGCGGCCAAGTTGTCGAAAAGGCTTTCCAAGGTGGCGCGCTGCGGGGCGGCAAGCTTCTCTTTGCGTTGCTCTTCTTGGCGCTCGTCGCTGAGCGTCCGCGCCGAGCGCTCCGAGTCCATGACCATGAGTTCGTCGCCCGCTTTGGGCAGACCGTCGAAACCGAGAATCTTCACCGGCATGCCGGGGCCGACTTCCTTGACCGGTTTACCCAGGTCGTTGATCAGGGATTTGATTTTGCCCCACTGCAAACCGCAGAGGAAGGGTTGCCCGACCTTGAGCGTACCCATCTTCACGATAACCGTGGCGGTCGGGCCGCGACCGGGCTCCATTTCGGCCTCGATGATGGTGGCACGCGCCGGCACTTTGGCACTGGCCTTGAGTTCCAGCACTTCAGCCTGCAGGGCCATCATCTCGAGAAGATGGTCGACCCCCGTGCCCTTGGTCGCGGAAACCGGACACACGATGGTGGAGCCACCCCAGTCTTCCGGGGTGAGGTCGTGTTCCTGCAATTGTTGTTTGACGCGGTCGACATTGGCCGCCGGAAGATCGGTTTTGTTGACCGCGACGATGATGGTGACACCCGCGGCCTTGGCGTGACTGATGGCCTCTTCGGTTTGCGGCATGATGCCGTCATCGGCGGCAACAACGAGGATGACGATATCGGTGACGTTCGCACCCCGCGCCCGCATCGCGGTGAATGCCGCGTGACCCGGCGTGTCCAGAAAAGTGATCCTGTGCCCGCCATGCTCGACGGAATACGCGCCGATATGCTGCGTGATACCGCCCGCTTCGCCCGCCGCGACCCGCGCTTTGCGGATGTGGTCCATGAGCGAGGTTTTCCCGTGGTCGACGTGGCCCATGAAAGTGATGACCGGAGGACGCGGTTCGAGCTCCTCTTTGGCCACCTCCACTTCGGGTTCGGATGGCGGGGCCACGACGGGTTCCGCCTTGTGCACCCCGGCCCCGGCCTGGCGTTTTTCTTTTTCGAAAACAAACCCGTGCTTCTCGCAGACCTGGGCGGCCACAGCCGGCTCGATTGTCTGGTTGAGGTTGGCGAAAATGTTCGCCTCCATCAGGTCTTTGATGACCACGAAAGGCTTGATGCCCAGGGCCGCAGCAAGGTCTTTGACGACAATGGGCGGCTTGATATTGATCACCCTCTTGCCGTCCTCGGTCAACTCGGGCTCCGCTGGCACAACCGGCTCCGGCGCGGTTTCAGGTTCCGGCGCTGGCGCTTGTTTCTTGGGCTTCTCGTCGATGAGCGAAACCACTTCCACCGGCGCTTTCGGCGCGGGTTTCGGCTTGGCCGGCTTGGTTTCGGCCGGAGATTTGGCCGCAGCCGACGCCGGCTTCGCCGCGGACTTTTTCGCGGCGGGCTTTCTGGTCGCTGGCGCTTTGGCGGGCATGCGGAAATTTTACCTCAGGCGGTGGTCTCGGCGGGCGCCTCTGTCGAAGGGGCCGGGGTTTCGGTCGCGGCCTCGGTAGGCCCGGCTTCCAAGCCGCGGGCCCGCTCCAGGATCTCGTTGGCCTTGGCTTCGTCGATGCCGAGCATGCCCACGAGGTCGGCAGCTTCGACCCCGCCCGCCACCAGATCGGCCGGGCTGGGGATGCCATTCTGCACAAGCTTGGCAGCCGTTTCTTCATCGAGGCCGAGTTGTGTCTTGAACGCCTCGGTGGCGCTGCTGACCTGGTTCTCGAAAGCCTGCTCTTTGGAGGCGTCCTTCTCGATATCGACTTCCCAACCGGTGAGTTTGGCGGTGAGGCGGGCGTTTTGGCCTTTTTTGCCGATGGCGATGGAAAGCTGGTCCTCGTCGACCGTGACCTTGACGCGTTTGTCCGCCTCGTTGATGTCGATGCTCTTGATCTTGGCCGGCTTGAGAGCTTCGACGACGAATTCCTTCGGGTCATCGCTCCACTTGATGATGTCGACCTTTTCGTTGTTGAGCTCGCGGACGATATTCTTCACGCGGGCACCGCGCATCCCAACGCAGGCACCGACCGGGTCGACCTTGGCATCGGCGCTGGCCACCGCAACTTTGGTGCGGACCCCGGCTTCCCGGGCGATGCCTTTGAGCTGCACCGTGCCGTCGGCGATTTCGCTCACTTCCAACTGGAACAGCTTGCGGACGAAATTCGGGTGGCTGCGGGAAAGAATGATCTGCGGGCCGTCCTTGCCGTTCTCCACCGCGACCACATAGGCGCGCAAACGGTCGCCCACGCTGTAGTCTTCGGTGACAACGCGCTCGCGCGAGGGCATGACGGCCTCGAACTTGCCGAGGTCGAAGATGACATCGCTTTTGACAAAGCGACGGACGGTCCCGCTGACGATGTCCCCCGCCCGGTCCTTGAACTCCTCGTAAATCCGCTCCTTCTCGACGCGGCGGATGCTGGACATGATGGCATTGCGGGCGACACCGGCCGCAATGCGGCCGAAGGTGGCGGGCTCGACTTCCACCTCGATGGTGTCTCCGACCTTGATCCCCGGCTTCATCACCTGGGCGCGCGCCAGGAGCATTTCCTCCTGCGGGTTGGTTACTTTGTCGACCACGAGCACGTTGGCCACACCGTGGATCTTGCCGGTCTTGGGGCTGATCTCGACGCGAAGTTCACGGGTGTAACCGCCAAATCCCTTGCCCGCAGCCTTGATGATGGCTTCCTGCATGGCGAGCAGGAGGGTTTCGCGCGAAATCCCGCGTTCGCGCTCCAAATATTCCAACATAGTCAGGAGTTCGTTGCTCATAGCTGTTTTCTCTTTTGAGGATAAAAAAAAGTGGGCCGAAACCCACTTTTCGTCAGAAAAGGTTGCCAAGAGACTACGGACCGGGCCGGACAGTGTCAAGACGTGCGCGATGCAGGGTTCGAACCTGCGACATCTTGCGTGTGAAGCAAGCGCTCTACCACTGAGCTAATCGCGCGGAAAAAAGAGGTTCTTATTGCCACGGACGCCTCGCGCCGTCAATCCCGCTACCGCACCAGCAGGCGGTCGCCGGCCGACAAACCTTCCAGCACCGGGTAAAACCCGTCGAGCTCGTCACCGACGCGCACCTCGGTCTGGCGCGGACCGCCCCCCTCCCCGGGCGGAATCCGCAAGACGTACGCTTTGTTACCCTCCAAACGCACGCAGGAGGTCGGCACGAAAAGCTGGTCGCGATAGAATCCCACGCGCGCCGAAGCTTCGCCGCTCAAACCCCCGCGCAGCGACAAATCGGGGTTGGCCAACTCGGCCTCGACCCGGAAGAGGCGCGTGTCCTCGTCCGAAGCCGGGGCCACGTGAACCACCGGTGCGTCCAAAATTTTCCCGGGTACGGCGGGCAGACGGATGCTGATTTCCGTGCCGGGCGCGAAGGAGGCGATGTCGCGCTCGTTGACGTAAAAAACGACGCGCAACCTGCTGGTATCCACCATCCGGACAACACGCTGGTTCAAATTGACCGCTTCCCCGACCTGCACGTAACGCTCGACGACATCGCCATTGTAGGGCGCGCGGATGGTGTGATCCTCGAACCGGGCGCGCGCGGCATCTTCGGCCGCATCGGCCACCCGGGCTTCCGAACGAACCGCCTCGACTTGGGTCCGGGAGACCACCTTGCTTCGTCCGAGGGTTTCCGCCTCGGCAAGGAGGCGCTGCAATTCGGCCGACTGGGCTTCGGCGCGGCGCAAGTCGCTCGCGGCAATCTCGTCGTCGAGCAAAACGAGGGGGTCCCCCTTTTTCACACGGGAACCGGGCTCGACCATCGTCTCCGAAACGCGGCCGGCGACCTCGGCCGGCACGTCCGAGACCATCCATGGATCGACGGCCACGGCATAGCGCCTTTCGCGTTCGACCGTGCGGGGCTCCACCGTGAAGACAAAATCCTCGCGCTCCTTGAGCGAGGCTTTCTCATCCTGCAGGCGGCGCTGTTGTTCGACACCCTCGAAATAACGGGCCACGGAGACCAGGACGACCCCCACGACCAAGACCAACCCGAGGAGCGCCAGAACGGCGCGCTTGGAGCTGCGGGCGAGCATGGAAAACAATAGACCGCGGAACGCGCGGCGTCACGTGTCAGGCCGGCAGACGCACCACGCACTCGATCTCCACCTGCATGTTGAGGAGCTGCGCGCCCACCGTTGTGCGGGCCGGGTACTCGCCGTCGAAAAACTCTTTGTAGACAGCGTTCATCTCGGCGAAATTTTTCTCCGTCAGCTGTGCGAGGAAAACACGCACACTGACGACGTCCGCCAGCTTCGCGCCGGCGCCCTCCACCACCTTGCGCAGGTTGGTCAAGACGATGCGCGTCTGCTCGGCGACCGGACCGTCGCACATCCGGCCCGTCGCCGGATCCATGGGGACCATGCCGGAAAGAAAGAGAAATTTTCCCTCCGCGGCCACGGCGAGGGAGTAAGGGCCGATGGCAGACGGCCCGTCGGGGACAGAGGTGATGCACTTGCGCATAGGAAAACCTTTTTAATCGATGCGGTGGCGAAATCAATGCTGCCCGGCCGCCCGGCGCAACGCATCCACTTCTTTGGCGGACAATTGCCGCCACGCGCCCCGCGGCAGGCGCCCGAGTTTGACGGGACCGAGCCGCGCGCGCGTCAGCCGTTTCACATCGTAACCGAGGGCGGCGAACATACGGCGGATCTGGCGGTTCATGCCCTGGGTCAGGACCACCCGCAGCTTGTTCGGCGCTTCAATCTGCACGTGGGCCGCCTTGGCCCGCCCTTCCTCGAGGTAAACGCCCTTGAGCAACTTCGGCAGCTTGGCAGGATCGAACGACTGCTTGAGGATCACCTCGTACTCTTTTTCCACATGGCGCGAGGGATGGGTGAGCGCCTGCGCCAAATCACCGTCGTTGGACAAGAGCAACAGCCCCTCACTCTCCGCGTCGAGGCGACCGACATGCGGGAGATTGGCCATGTCGCGCGGAAGCAAATCGTAAACGGTGGACCGTCCGCCCTGCGACTGGCGCGAGGAAAGGACGCCCGGCGGTTTGTGCAGGAGGATGTGCCGCGCGCGCGCCGGACGCACCACGCGCCCGCGGGCCACAACGGTATCACCGGGTTCCACCACGGTGGCCAACTCGCGCACCGCTCGCCCGTTGAGGCGCACTCCGCCGTCGAGGATGATTTCCTCGCAGGCACGGCGCGACCCGAGCCCGCAAAGGGCGAGGTAACGGTTGAGTCGCATGGACCGGCTCCGGCCGCCGCATGGCGGCGAGCCGCGGCGATTACTCGTCCGGCTTGGTTTTCTTCAGGCCGATGACACTCTGGCCCTCTTTGAACTGTCCGCGCTTTTTGAGCACCTCGACGCGCTCGAAACGCTTCAAAACATTGCGCTTCGCCTTGATCGCGCCTTGGCCGCGGAGACTTCTGTGCTGACTCATAGTGCGCGGGACAATAACGGACGGCTGCGCCAATGCAAACCAAAACCCCGCCCGAGTGAAGTCAGCGCAGGAAGCCGGACCGGTCGGTTGTGCCGGAGAGTGGAAATATCCGGCCGCGACAAAAGCATTGCCACTGACCCGTTCACGGGGTTCTTCTGCCCGACCTCCCATGCCCCTCTTCGTCACCAAAAACGGGCAAACATTCGGTCCGCACGAACCCGAGGAAATTGCCGTCTTTCTCGGGACGGGGGAATTTCATCCCGAGGATTTTTGCTGGCAGGAGGGCTGGGCCGAGTGGCGCCCCATCTCGTCGGTCTTGCCCGACCGCCCGGTCCGCTCCGCCCCCGCCGCGGTGGCCGGCGCGCCGGCCATGGTCACCCCGCCCGCCCCCCAGACCAGCGGTCAGATTCCCGCGGACATCGAGGTGCACGGAACGCTCAAGCTGCCGGGCGAACGTACCGTGACGTGCTTCGTCGAGGGCGAAATCCACTGCCCCAGCACGGTGACCATCGCCAAAGACACGCGGGTCAAAGCACGGATCCGGGCCGAGTCCGTGGTCATTTTCGGCGAGGTGGACGGCGATGTGCACACCACCGGACGGGCGGTGATCAAGAGCTCCGGGACCTTGCGCGGCGATATCCACGCCTCCCGCGTCCTCATCGAGGAAGGCGCGGCCTTCAGCGGCAAATCGCACGTGCAGTCGAAAAACAGCACAGGCGGCCACACCGGCAAAGCAAAGGAAACCAAAACGCCGCCCGCCAAGCGGTCCCCCGCCGCCAAAAGCGCATCCAAAGCGGCCTGATCAGGCCTGTCCCCGTGCCGCCTTGACCGCCATGCGGGTGCGGCTGGTCATTTCGGTGAAATACGCCCCGAGAACCAGGACCTGCGCGGAGTAATACATCCAGAAGAGCAGAATCATAAACGAGGACATCGCCCCGTAAAACGACTCCGCGCTCAGCCAGCCGAGGTAGAGCCCCATCCCCAGCTTGCCGAGGGAAAACATCAACGCCGTGCCGAAGGCGCCGAGCCACACGTAGCGCCAGAGGACACTGGTCTCGGGCAGGAACTTGAAGATGAGGGCGCAGACCACGGTGACCAGCACCACCGTGGCACCGAACTCGACGGAAAGCAGGACGTTGCCCGAATAGGGCAGCCCCTCCGGGAGATACTTTTTCATCGCGGCGAGGAAGGTCGTGGAAAGCAGCGAGACAATGAGAAGCAATCCCGCGATGAGCACACCAACCAGCGAAACAAGGTAATGCTCGGCCCATTTCCACCAAGTGGCCTCCTTGAGATGGGGAACGCGCCAGATGAAGTTCATCGACTCCTTGAGTTGCCGCATCACGCTGGAGGCGCTGTAGAGCAGAACAATGACGCCGATGATCGCGGCCCACCCCGAAACGGTGCGGGCCCGGACGCCGGCCAGCAGCCCCTCGATCGTCCATGCCGTGTCGGGACCGAACGTCTCGACAAGCTTGTCGCGCAATTCACCGCGGGCCGCCTCTTCGCCGAAAAACCACCCGGCGATCGCCGTGGCCACCAACAGCAGGGGCCCGAGCGAGAAGACCGCGTAATAGGTCAACGCCGCACCATGCGTCAGCCCCCCCTCCATAACGTAGCGATTGAACGCGTCGGTTAGGATACGCCAGTTGCCCCTCCCTGTCTGGGGCGCTTCGGCGGCAGCCCGCTCCTGCTCCATCAGTTCCATTGACCCTTTCAATTTAGTCCGTCCAGCGGCTCTGGAAAGTCACAGTTTTGCCAGACCCGCCGCGATTTGCCCCGGAAGAGTCGGCCCCCTGTAGACCAAGCCGGTGTAAAGCTGCACCAGCCGGGCTCCCGCCTGTTGCTTCGCGCGAGCCGACTCGGTATCTGTGATGCCGCCGACCCCGATGACCGGCAGGCGCGTCCGTTCGGCCAGTTGGCGTACCACCACATCCGACTTCCCCCGCAGCGGTGCCCCGCTCAACCCCCCATCGCGGTCCTCCCCCTCCGGAACGGAAGAGTGGTCGAGCGTCGTGTTGGTGGCGATCCACCCGGCAATGCCCTCCTCCTCGCCGCCGGCCACCAGATCGTCCAAATATGCGAGGTCGAGGTCGGGAGAAATTTTCACCAGAACCGGCTTCTGCCGGATATTTTCCGCGTCGATCGCCCGGAGAATGGCGCGCAACTGCGCGGACTCCTGCAAATCGCGCAAGCCGGGGGTGTTGGGCGAACTGACATTGACCACGAAGTAATCACCGTGTTCCCGCAGCAGGCGGAAACTCCGCGCATAATCGCCCGGCGCGTCCGGCAATGGGGTCACGCGTGATTTGCCGAGGTTGATCCCCACGGGCACGCGCGGCCACCGACCCGAGGCCCGCCATGCCGCCAAGCGCGCGGAGACCGCTTCCGCGCCCTCGTTGTTGAAGCCGAGGCGGTTGATCAGTGCTTGCTGCCGCGGCAGGCGAAAAACCCTCGGCTGCGGATTGCCCGGTTGCGGCAGCGCGGTGACCGTGCCGATTTCGACAAAACCGAATCCCATGAGAGGCCAGGCAGGCAGTGCCACGGCATTTTTGTCCATGCCCGCCGCGAGGCCGACCGCGTTGGGAAAACGCAACCCGAAGCATTCGGATGCCTGCCCCCCCGGGACCCCGATGCCGCGGCCCAGCACTTTCGCCGCCAAGGCCAGCATCTTCATCGAGACCTCGTGCGCCGTCTCGGCCGGCAGACGGAAGAGGAGCGGCCGGGCCAGCGCGGTATACAGACTCATCGTGCCCTCCTTCCCGGCCTTGGCTTTTCGTTTTCTTTCATTTTCCGATGCAGAAGTTGCGGAAGATTTCCCCCAAGACGTCGTCCGCCTCGGACCCGCCGGTGATCTCCCCGAGCGCGGTCAGCGCGGCGCGCAATTCCACCGCGGTGAATTCGGGCGCGTCCCCGCGTTCCAACGAGGACCGGGCCGCCGCGACGGCCGCTTGCGCCCGACGCAGGCAATCTTGATGCCGGGCATTGATGGCCAGCGCCTCCTCGCGCGAAGCACTGGGGGCGAGATGCGTGCGTCCGACGATGGCGTCCACCAACTTGTCCAGCCCGCGCCCATCAAGGCAACAGAGCGGCACATGGCCCGCGGGGATGTCCCGGCCGCCCCACAGGTCGATTTTGTTGATGATGTTGATGGCGTTTTCCTGCGCGGCGGCTTCCCCGCCGGTCCCGCCGTCGATGACCCGCAGCGCGACATCGGCCTTGGCCAGATGCTCGCGGGTGCGCCGCATCCCCTCGGCCTCGAGTGGATCGGTCGTCTCGCGCAGACCCGCCGTATCGACGACCCGGAACGGTATGCCCCGCAAGGTGAGGTTTTCCTCGATGGTGTCGCGTGTCGTACCCGGAATTTCGCTGACCATGGCCCGATCATAACCCAACAGCAGATTGAGCAGGCTTGATTTTCCGGCGTTGGGCTCGCCGTGGATGACCAACCGCACCCCCTCCCGCAGCATCCGCCCCTCGTCCGCCGTGCCGAGCAGGCGGAGAATGGAGGACGACAAAGATTCGGCTCGCGCGAGCAAGGCACGCCCGCTTTCCGGGTCGATGCCTTCTTCGGGGAAATCAATGAAAGCTTCGAGGTGGGCCAGCGCGAGCAGCGCCTCACCGCGCAGTTTTTCGACCTCGCGTCCAAGCCGTCCGGCCAGCTGCGCCGCCGCCGCCTCGGCCGAAGCCGCGCCGCGGGCCGCGATGAGATCCATGACCGCTTCCGCCTGGGTGAGATCCATTTTGCCGTTGAGAAAGGCCCGCCGCGTGAACTCCCCCGGTTCGGCCGGGCGCGCTCCCGCCGAAAACAAGGCGCGCAAAGTTTCCCGGGCGACCACGGGACCGCCGTGGCCGCTGATCTCCACCGTGTCTTCGCCGGTGTAACTCTTCGGCGCGCGAAAGACGGTGACAAGGACATCATCGATGGAGCGACCTTCATGCTCGATGGCGCCACGCCTCACGCGAGCCGGGGGCATCCCGACCAGCGGACGACGCCCGCGAAAAACTTTGTCCACCACCGTTAACGCCTCCGGACCGCTCACCCGGATCACCGCCAAGGCCCCGGCACCCCAAGGCGTGGCCAGAGCGGCAATGGTCTCGCCGCCCATCAGGCGACGGTGGCCAGCGCGTCGCGGCCGATGATGCCGTCGCGGTCGAGTTCGCGCAGGGCCTCGATGAAAACCTTGTTTTGCGCCATCGTCCCGACCGACACGCGGATCCAGCCCGGCAAGCCGTAACTGCCCATGGCCCGCACGATGATGCCGCGACGCAGCAGCGCCTCGAACACCTTTTTGCCGTCGCCGACACGGACCAGCACGAAGTTGGCGTGGCTCCGCACGAATTCGAGATTCATGTCGAGAAACTCGGACTGCAGGAAGTTGCGTCCCTCGTGCGTGATGCGGCGCGTCTCCTCCATGTGGAAGGTGTCCTGCAGACCCGCGAGGGCGCCGGCTTGCGCGATGCCGTTGGCGTTGAAAGGTTGGCGAGCTTTTTGCAGGACCTCGATGATCTCCGGCGTCGCGATGCCGTATCCGATGCGCAGGTTGGCCAAGCCCTGGATCTTGGAAAAGGTGCGCAGGACGACGATGTTGCGTCCCGCGCGCACGTATTTCAGCACATCGGGCGGCTCGTCGAGGAATTCGTAATACGCCTCGTCGAACACCACCATCACATGGTCGGGCACGCGCTCCATGAACCGGTCGATATCGTTTTGGAAGACCATCGTGCCGGTCGGATTGTTCGGGTTGGCGATGAAAACCTCTTTGGTGCGCGGCGTGATGGCCGCCAGCATGGCGTCGAGGTCGGCCACAAACCCCGGATCCGGCACATCGATCGTTCTCGCGCCGAAGAGCTGCGCCATCAGGCGGTAGACCGCGAAAGAGTGCTTGGCCTGCACGATCTCGTCACCAGGCTGCAGGTAGGCGTGTCCGATGAACTCGATAATTTCGTTCGAACCGTTGCCGAGGATGATATTGGCCATGGAAAGGCCGAGTTTTTCCGCGATGGCCTCGCGCAGGTAGTAGCCGCCGCCGTCGGGATAGAAGTGCGAACGCTCGATGGTCTCGATCATGGCCTGCCGCGCTTTGGGCGACGGGCCGAGCGGATTTTCATTGGACGCCAGTTTGACGATTTCCCCGTGGGGAATGCCCAGCTCGCGGGCCAGATCCTCGACCGGTTTGCCCGGTTCGTAGGCCACGAGCTCGCGTAGCTGCCGGTTGGCGAATTTCCACATGCCCGTCAGTCTAGCCACGCGACTCCCGGTTTGCGAGCGCATCCCGCGGCAGGCAGACTCACGCCGTGCGCATTGCCGTTATCGCCGACACCCACAACCGCTTGCCTTCCTCCGTGCGGACGGCCGTGGCCGATGCGGATGAAATCTGGCACCTCGGCGATATCTGCAATCGCGAGACGCTGGCAGAAGTGCGCGGGCTCGGGCCCCCGTTGCAGGCGGTCGGCGGGAACTGCGACCCGCGCGGACTCGCACCGGAGACGCTGCTGCTCAAACGCGGAGGGAAGATTTTTTTCCTGGTGCACGAACCGCCTTATTCCGCCCCGGACGGCGTCGATTATGTTTTGCACGGTCACACGCACGTCCCGCGCGACGAACAGGCGGGCCGGGTCCGCTTTCTCAACCCCGGGTCGGTCGGCAAGGCCAACCACGGCGCGCCACCCTCCTTCGCGTGGCTGGAGATCTCCGGGGACGGAAGCGTGTCGTGGACTCCGGTGCCGTTGCCGCGAGACCGAGGTTGAGCGGCACGGGGTTTCCGCCCATACTTTTCAGCAATGATGAACCGGTTGCTTTTGGCCTGGGCGCTGCTCTGCGCGGCGGGAGAAATCCAGGCGCAGGACCCGGCGCCCCCGCCCCAACCTGCCCCGACGGCGACCACGACGGAGGCCCCCGGATCGCCGAAAATCAAGGAGGCGGTCGACCTGTCTGAACCCTCTGCCGCCGAAAATATCGAAATTCCCCCGCCCGCCGACGAAGAAACACCGGAGAAAAGTGCGGAGATCACCGGCACGTTGCCGGACGAGGAAGAGAGCGCGCCCGCCGTCCCGGTCACCGGCCAAGTGGAGGTGACCGCCAAAAACAAAGGCCAAATCGTGCGCGCCGCGGTGGGGAACCTCGTGGCCATCACCCTGCCCTCCAATCCCAGCACCGGGTACAATTGGGAATTGCGCGACTTCGACTACGGGGCTGCCGATTTCTACAAAAGTGAAACCGTCCCGGCCGACGGCGGCAACGTGCTCTTCGGTGCGCCGGGTAACACTGTCATCACCTTGCAAGCCGTGAAAGCGGGCCAACAAGAGGTCAACCTCGCCTACCGGCGCACCTGGGATGCTCCGGATCAGGCGGCCGAGACCTTCACCTTCCGTCTGTTGGTCGACGGGACGGAGCCACCCGCCCCGTGAATTCGCCCTTGGTTATCGCCGGTCGCGAGTTCCGCTCGCGCCTCCTTCTCGGCACGGGAAAGTTTTCCTCCAACGAGTCGATGCGCGACGCGCTGGAAGCCAGCGGCGCGGAAATCGTCACGGTCGCGCTGCGCCGCGCCGACCTGACCGGCTCCGGCGATCCCTTCGCCAACATTCTCGACTTCATCGACCAGGAAAAATTTCTGCTTTTGCCCAATACCAGCGGGGCCATGGACGCCGGGGAGGCCGTACGGTTGGCGCGGTTGGCCGCCACCGCCGGGCTGCCGAAATGGGTGAAGCTCGAGATCCACCCCGACCCGCAATATTTGCTGCCCGATCCCGTCGAGACCCTGCGGGCCACGGAAATTCTCGCGGCCGAGGGATTCGCCGTGCTGCCCTACATCAACGCCGATCCCGTGTTGGCCAAACGCCTCGAGGAGGCCGGCGCCGCCACGGTCATGCCGCTCGGCTCCCCCATCGGGAGCAATCGCGGACTCGAAACCCGCGCGCAGATTGCCATCATCGTGGAGCAAGCGCGCGTTCCGGTGATTGTTGACGCGGGCATCGGTGCACCGAGCGACGCGGCCGAGGCGCTCGAAATGGGCGCCGACGCCGTCCTGGTCAACACGGCCGTTGCCGTGGCCGAAGATCCGGTGCGGATGGCCCGCGCGTTCAAGATGGCCGTCGAGGCCGGTCGCACCGCGCGCGAAGCGGGCCTGCCCAACCGGGCGGAAACAGCGGCTCCGACCAGCCCGCTCACCGCCTTCCTGCAAAGCGCCTGATCGTGAGACTGGCGCCTTTACTGCTCTGGTTTGTCGCCCTCTCGGCATCCGCGCAGGTTTTCGAAGGTCGCAAACTTGTCGAAACTTCGCTGGTGGCCGACACGTCGGCCGTCGTGCCGGGCCAACCGTTCCGCCTCGGGCTCCTCCTGAAAATCGCCCCGGGTTGGCACATTTACTGGAAAAACCCGGGCGATTCGGGCATCGCCACGGAAGCCGGCTGGGAGTTGCCGGAAAGCTTCCTCGCCGGCCCGCTGCAATGGCCGCTGCCGCGCCGGCTTATCGAACCCGGCGACATCCAGGTCTACGCCTACAAGGATGAAGTCCTGCTGGTGACCGAGGTCACACCTCCAAAAAGCCTCAGCGGCAAAGAAGTCACCTTGCGCGCCAACCCCAAGTGGCTGGTCTGCGAGCAGATCTGTATCCCCGGAGCGTCGGAACTCGAATTGACCCTTCCGCTCGGGGACGTCGCCGCCCCGGCCAACGCCGCCTTGTTCGCCAAGTACCGCGCCATGCTGCCTTCCCAAACCGCGCCCCCATTCGATGTTTCGTGGACCCGCAGCCCCGCCGGATGGAACCTCGCTCTGCGCGATGTCATCGAGGCCGGACGCGTTGATTTCTTCCCTTACGCCAACGAGAAGGCCCCGGTCGGTCATGCCACTCCGCAAACCCTGGCCGACGGGTCGGCTGACATCGCCATTGCCGTCGACGGTTCGCCGGAAATCGAAGGCGTCCTCGTGGTCGAGAACGGCCAACGTCACGGATGGGTCGTGGCCAGCCAAGAGCAGACGCTCCCCGCCCAGCGGAAGACAAAACCTGCCACGGGCGGACTCATGCGCTACCTGCTCCTCGGATTTATCGGGGGGCTCATCCTCAACCTCATGCCCTGCGTGCTGCCGGTCATCTCGTTGAAGATTTTCGGCTTCATGCGGCAAGCGGGCGATTCTCGCGCGGAAATCCTCAAGCACGGCCTGGCGTTTGCCGCGGGAATCTTCGTTTGGTTTCTCGGCTTGGCCGCGGTGATCATCGCGCTCAAGTCGGCAGGCAGCGAGGTGACGTGGGCTTTCCAGTTCCAGAATCCGTGGTTCAACTACGCGATCGGGGCGGTCGTTTTGGTCTTTGCCCTCAACCTCTTCGGCGTCTTCGAGATCGTCCTGCCCGGTCGCGCCGCGCAAGGCATCGCCGAAGCGGGCAGCCACGGCGGGCTGGCCGGATCCTTCGCCCAGGGAGTTCTCGCCACGTTGCTGGCCACGCCCTGCACCGCGCCGTTCCTCGGCACGGCTCTCGGTTTCGCCTTCAGCCAGAGCGCGGCGGTGATCTGCGCCGTCTTCGCCGCCGTGGCCGGGGGGATGGCTCTGCCCTACCTGCTGCTCTCGGCACAACCCGGTTGGATGAAGTTTCTGCCCAAACCCGGCGCGTGGATGGAACGGCTCAAGCAGTTCATGGGTTTCCCTCTGCTCGCGACTTTGCTCTGGCTGCTCTACGTCATAGGACAACAACGCGGGACCGACGCGGTGATCTGGGCCGGGGCGAGTTATCTTTTCCTGGGATTGGCCGCATGGCTTTACGGCGCGTTTCTCGGACCGCTGTCGACGGCCCGGGCCCGGACTTTTGCTGCCGCGGGGGTCATCCTGTCGCTGCTGCTGGGCCTCGGCTACTTCGCCGGCAACCTTTTCGCGCGAAGCGCCGCGGGGGTTCCGGCCAAACAAGCCTCCTCGGCGACCGAGGGGATACCTTGGGTTCCCTACTCCGAGGCGGAACTGCAGCGTTTGCTCGGCGAGGGCCGCGCGGTGTTTGTCGATTTCACCGCGGATTGGTGCATCACATGCAAGTTCAACATGCGCACGGCCATAGACACGCCGGCCGTGCGCGACGCATTCGCCAGGCTCGGCATCGTTCCCATGCTGGCCGACTGGACCAACAGCAACCCGGAAATCACACGCAAACTCGCACAGTTTGACAGAGTCGGCGTGCCATTCTACTTGTTTTACCCGTCGGGCGACGCGGAGAACCCGGTCATACTTCCGGAATTGCTCACCGAGCAAATGGTCCTCCGCGCCGTCGGCGCACAACCTTGAACAAATGAAACTTATCGCCCAATCCGCCGCTTTTCTCCTCGCCGTTTCCGTCTCCAGTCTCGCCGCGCCGCAAACCGGACAACCCGCGCCCGGCTTCACCCTCACCGACTCCAACGGCCAGTCCCACAAACTTTCGGACTTCACAGGCAAGTTTGTCGTCCTCGAATGGCTGAACCACACCTGCCCGTTCGTCGTCAAACACTACGGCAGCGGCAACATGCAGAAGCTGCAGAAGGAGTATACCGACAAAGGTGTTGTCTGGCTTTCCATCGCTTCCTCCGCGCCCGGCAAACCAGGGTACATGAACGCGGAAGAAACAAACAAAACCAAAGAAGAGAAGGGCTCCGCCGCCACCGCGGTGTTGCTCGACGAGGACGGCGCGGTCGGTCGCGCCTACCAGGCCCGCGTCACCCCGGAATGTTTTGTCATCGATCCCGAGGGAATCCTCATTTACTCCGGCGCCATTGACAGCGTGAAGTCCCCCGACCCCGCGGACATCGCCACGGCCACGAATTATGTCAAGCAGGCGCTGGACGAAGCGATGGCGGGCAAAAAGGTTTCCGAGCCCGTGACCAGCGCCTACGGCTGCGGCGTGAAATACGCCCAATGACCGTTTCCGCTATTTCGGCGGAATCGTCAGCACCATGCCCGGCTTGAGCTTGGTCGGGTCGGGCAGAATAGCTTTGTTGGCCTCCGCTATTTTCGGCCAGTCCGCGGAATTGCCGTAGTACTTCCGCGAAATGCGCGAAAGCGTGTCTCCGCTGACCACGGTGTGCGACTGCGGTTGCGCCGGGACGGGTACGGCGGCCGGGGCCGCAGGCGCCGCGGCGGCAGCAGCCACCGCGGGAGCAGAAACCGGCTCGGCCCGCCTCACCTCGGGTTCGGGATTGAGCAAGGGGGGAAATGGCGGTGGCGTCGCCTCGGGCAACGCAGCCAGCGCGGCGCGTGGCGTGGGTGTTGGTTTCGGTTCGACACGTCCGGCAACCGCTTTGCCCTTCGACTGCTGGTCGCGCAGGTCCGCAACCTCCTGCCGCAATTCGAGATTTTCGTTCTTCAAACGCGTCGCCTCACGGGCCGGCACCACTGTCCCGTCGGCCAGCCGCGAAACGATGACCAACCTCAGGCGATCCACGTAGGAGCGCACATCCGTGGAGAACTGACCCTGCGGAGCCAGCTCCAGGTAACGCTCGAAATGGTGCAGCGCCGCCACTTCGTTCTTCAGCTTGTCCTCGTAAACCAAACCCAGCCGGTAATGCGCCTCCGCCGTCAGCAACGTCCCGTCCAGTGCCGACTCGTAGTGCTGCACCGCTTTTTGGAATTCGCCGCGCAACACCGCATCGTTGCCCTCACGGATACCGCGTCCCGATTGGGTGATGGTCAACAGATCGCATCCGCCCAGGGAGAGGAGTCCGAGGGCCCAAAAAACATATCTGGCACGCTGGAGCGCACGCACTGCTGGTTTCGGCATGGTTGGCATGATAGTTTGTCCATGATGCCAAGCAAGGTTCTCGTCGGCTGCACCACGTTCGCGCTCGCGCTCGCCGGTTGCGCTACCGTGAGGAAAGAACCCGGGCCGGCCTCGACGGCCATCGCCGCTCCCGCGGCAACACCCGCACCTCCTCCCGCTCGCTCGACCGACAAACCGAAACCCCGCGCCGCCGCGCGACCCGCACCGCGCCCCAGCTCCACCAAAGCCTCCCCGTCGCGCGCAAACTTGCCGGCCATGATCGGCCATGGCGCAACTTGGGTCCAACCCGGCCGCACCCTCGTGGTCAATCGCGGCGCCCCTGCGGCCCGGCAAGCCGTGCCGATTTTTCGCCAAGCGAGCGTGCTGAACTCCGTACGCGCCAGCCTCGCCGGG
The DNA here is from genome assembly GCA_049451035.1 of Chthoniobacterales bacterium. Classification (GTDB taxonomy): domain Bacteria; phylum Verrucomicrobiota; class Verrucomicrobiia; order Chthoniobacterales; family JACTMZ01; genus JACTMZ01. The sequence goes on from JBMTVD010000026.1 coordinate 21,004, forward strand.
GCGGCAGCCACACCGCACGCCGAATTTCGACGCGGAGTTCTTACGCTGACCTTCGAGAGCGGCAGCAATGCGGAGGTCGCTTCGGCCGTTCGCCGCGCCATCAGCACACCGGAGACAGGGGCCGTGGCCGTCTACCTGGAACACTGAGCGAAAAACGAGGCGAGGGTCGGAATCGAACCGACGCATAGGGCTTTTGCAGAGCCCGGCCTTACCACTTGGCTACCCCGCCATGCGCTGAAAGAGATATGTCTGACAGCACGGACCTCTTTTGTCAAACTTGTCACCGGGACGATTGACATCCCCCTGGCTTGTCTCGTATGCTGCAGGGTCTCAGGCATCACTGCGCCCAACGACACAACCTCATTTCCATGGATCCCATGCTTCTCGAAAACGCCCGCAACACCGTCGGCAACGACAAAATCTTGGTCAACCTCGTCTCGCGCCGCGTCCGCCAACTCAACGCGTCGAGCCGCCCGCTCGTCGAGGTCGATCCCGGCATGGGCTTCATCGATATCGCCCTGAAAGAAATCGGTGAGGGCAAAATCTCCGCCCGCGCGGCCGAGCCCTCCACCGAAATCGCTTAGCACGCGCCCACCGCGCCAAGGAGGCCCGCCATGGGCGCCGACATCGTCACCAACCGCAAGGCGCGGCACGACTACCAGATCCTCGAAACCCTCGAGGCCGGCGTCGCCCTCAAAGGCACCGAGGTCAAATCGATTCGCGGCGGACTGGCCAACATGACCAGTGCTTTTGCCCGTTTGGAGCGGGGCGAACTCTTCCTCCATGGGCTCGACATTCAGCCCTACGAGCGGGCCAGCCACGAGCAGCACGAGGCCAAACGCCCTCGCCGCTTGCTGGTCCATCGCGCCGAACTCCACAAACTGCGCGAACAGGTGGAGCAACAAGGCTGCGCCCTGCCGGCCCTCAAGCTCTACTGGAAAAACCAGCACGTGAAAGTGCAGATCGGCGTGGCCAAAGGCAAAAAGGCTCCGGACAAGCGCCACGACCTCAAGCAACGCGTGGCGGAACGTGAAGCCGCCCGCACCGCGGCCGCCTTCAACCGCCGCGGGTAAATTTTCCCGTTACCCGCCACCCGCGACCCGTTACAAAAGTCGTACCGCATGTCGTCGTCCGAAATCCATCCGACCTTCGAAGAGTTCGCCGTCCTTGCCGCGAAGCACGGTGTCGTGCCGGTTTGGACCGAACTTGTCTCGGACGCCGAAACGCCCGTCACCGCCTTCGCCAAAATCACCGGCGATGAACCGGCCTTTCTCTTCGAGTCCGCCGAACAGGACGAGAAAAGCGGGCGCTATTCCATCCTCGGCACCGGAGCGGAGCGCGAATTCATCGCCCGCGGGGACCGCTTCGAGATCAAACGCAACGGCAAGGTCATCCGCTCCGGCACCGCGGCCGATCCCCTCGCCGAACTCGAACGCGAAATGGCCGGTCTCCGCGCTCCCGCCGGTTCGCTCCACTTCCCCGGAGGTTGCGTCGGTTATTTGTCCTACGACGCCATCCGTTATTTCGAGCCCACCGTTCCCCCGCCGCCGCGGGACGAACTCGGTCTGCCCGACCTTTACTTTTTCACCACGGACCGGATTCTGGTTTTCGACCACGTCACACGGCGACTCAGAGTCATCGTCAATGCCTACCCCGAAGGCGACCCGCGTGCGGCCTACGACATGGCCTGCGCCAAGCTGCAGGACCTGCTCAAGGCCTTGGGCCGTGCCGCCACGCTTAAAAACGCCTCGCCCTCGACCAAGCCGACCGCCGGTGAAGTGACCTCCAACACCCGCGAAGCCGACTACCTCGCCATGGTCGACCGCGCCAAAGAATACATTCGCGCCGGCGATGTCTTCCAAGTCGTTCTCTCCCAGCGCTTCGCCACCCCCTACCACGGCTCGCCGTTGGAACTCTACCGCGCTCTGCGCTTCATCAACCCGTCGCCCTACATGTTCCTCCTCCGCTGCCCGGGGTTCCACCTCGTCGGCAGTTCGCCCGAAGTGCATGTGCGGGTCGACGACGGCCAAATCCAGATCCGCCCTATTGCCGGCACCATCCGCCGCGGGGACACACCGGAGGAGGACGACGACAATGCGGCCACCCTGCTTGCCGACCCCAAAGAACGCGCCGAACATCTCATGCTCGTCGACCTCGCGCGCAACGACGTGGGGCGCATCGCCGACTACACCTCGGTCCGCGTCACCGACTTCATGACCATCGAACGCTACAGCCATGTCATGCACATCGTTTCCAACGTGGTCGGCACCCTCTCGCCCGGGCACAGCACATTCGATGTCATGCGCGCCACCTTCCCCGCCGGCACCGTCTCGGGTGCCCCGAAGGTCCGCGCCATGCAAATCATCAACGGGATGGAGCAAAGCAAACGCTGCAGCTACTCCGGCGCCGTCGGCTACTTCGATTACGACGGCAACCTCAATTCCTGCATTGCCCTGCGCACCGTGCTCCTCAAGGACGGGACGGCCTACGTGCAGGCCGGCGCCGGCGTGGTGGCCGACAGCACCCCGCAGGGCGAACATCAGGAGACCATCAACAAAGCCATGGGCGTCATCCGCGCCATCGAACGCGCCCGCACGGTGGAACAATCATGATCCTCGTCCTCGATAACTACGACAGCTTCACCTACAACCTCGTCCAATATTTCGGCGAGCTGGGGGCGGACCTCCATGTGGTGCGCAACGACCAGATCACCGTGGCCGAAATCGAAAAGCTCGGCCCCCGACGTATCGTGGTCTCCCCCGGCCCCTGCTCCCCCTCCGAAGCCGGCATCAGCAGCGAGGTAATCAAAACGTTCGGCGGACGCCTCCCCATCCTCGGCGTTTGCCTCGGACACCAATGCATAGGTGAAGTCTACGGTGGCGAGGTCGTTCGCGCCGACCGGCTCATGCACGGCAAAACATCGCCCATCATCCACACCGGCAAAGGCGTTTTTCGCGGACTTCCCTCGCCCTTCGAAGCCACACGCTACCATTCACTCATCGTCAAACGCGACACCCTGCCCGACGTCCTCGAAATCA
>JBMTVD010000027.1:0-23367 GCA_049451035.1 Chthoniobacterales bacterium
GCCGTTCCGTGGCCGACTTTTTTGGAGAACGCGGTGTCGTTCCCTTTGATGCAAATGGTCACGGGCTGGGCGGTTGGCATCCTGCACTTGCTCGGCTATCCCGCCACCGCCGCCGGGACCACCATAACTTTGCCCAATTGCACGGTTGGTGTGGAAGAGGCCTGCAGCGGACTGCGTTCACTGCAGACGGCGCTCATGGTGGGTTTCGCCGTCGGTGAACTGGCGCGTTTGAGTGTTTTTGCCCGGAGCCTGCTGATCGGTATCGCCTTCGTCATGGCCTTGGGAGGGAATCAACTCAGGGTCATCATGCTCTCACTCGCCGGAATCCGTGGCGGTAATGTTTCGGTCAGCAACCTCCACGATACAGCCGGTTACCTGGTGCTCGCCGTACTGCTCCTTGGCGTGGGCATGGCCGCTTGGGTCATGGGCAAGGTGGGACTGAGAGAGGATGAAGGTGGGAAAGTAAAAAGGTGGGAAGGTAGGGAAGTAGAAGGATTAAAAGACCAAAAGACCAAGAGGCTAAGAGACGAGGAGTTGGAAGGTGCGAAAGTGGCTCCGCCAAGGTGGGAAAGTAAAAAGGTGGGGTGGGTAGTCTTGGCCATCGCTGCCGCGGCTATCCTCGGAGCGCACGTCTGGTTTTGGTGGAGGGGAAGTCTGGCGCCGGCGCCCGTGGCTGCCATGCTGGCCCCGGCGAAAAACAGCGAATTTCAAGCGGACGAGGACGTGCCCGCCGAAATTCTTGGCATCCTCGGTCCGGACGAATACCGCTATATCCGCGAAGTACGGGATGGGCTTCCCGGCAAGGTTGCCGGCTATCATTTTTACTGGCGTCCGCGCAAAGGGAACGCCAACCAGCTGTACCACCGGCCGGATCGCTGTATGCCAGGCGCGGGCTGGCGTATCGAAGGTGACGTGGAAAGGCAAAGGGTCCGCCTGGGGGATCGGGAGTTTGTCTTCAACGTTTTTCCTTTCCGCGGGCCGGCGGGGCCCGCGCTGATGTTGTGGGGCTCCTATCTGAACGGGGAACCGGTGGAGATCGAATTCAACAATGACGTTTATTTGAACACAGCCAATCTGGCCCAATTTGTTCGTACCGGAACGCGGACCTACAGCTATGAGGTGGCGGCTTTGATCATGCCCCACGAGGAAGGCCGGCGACCGACCAGGCAGCAGATTGAGGCTTTTGCCAATCGCGTCTTCACAACATCTCTGCCTTAAGGGCAGGCGGGGTTTATGCGGATAGAAATTGCTTCTTTTGCCGACGTAGACAGGCTCCGTGCTTTTTTGACCCGGGAGGAGCGGGAGCAATCCTCCACCAAAGTGCAGGAAAATATGCGAATACGCCATGAACTAGCACGTGGTCTCCGGCGCGAAATGCTCGGCGAAGCCTTGGGAGTCCGTGCCGAAGATTTGTCCTTTTTCGAAGACGGTCAAACCAAGCCACGCCTCCGGGAGGCCGCCGGTTGGGACTTCAACATCTCGCACGCCGGGGAATATGTGATCTGCGCCGTCGCGCGCGGGCCGGTCGGAGTCGATATCGAACTCATTCGACCGGTGCGCGAGATGGAATCGATCATTGGCAGGTATTTCCATGCGGACGAGAGGGCCGCATGGCTGGCGCTCGAGCCGAGCCTCCGCGAGGAGGCTTTTTTTGTGCTTTGGTGCGCCCGTGAAGCGGCCATGAAGTGCACCGGGAGGGGGTTGGCCGCGGGCTTGTCCGTTACGCGGGTCGATCCCGCCATCCTGCGCTGCAGCGAGGCAGCCGCCCGGGTTGCCGATGCGGACCTGGTGCTGCAGCGCTTGGCGGCGCCACGCGGTTACGTTGCGCTTGTTGCGCAGACCGCGGCTGCCTAGGAGACGCGCTGAGAAGTTGTTCTCGGCACCAAGGCCGGAGGTTTATCACCGTCTTCACCCCGGGCATGAATCAGTCGAAAATCAGGAAGAGATAAACCCCGAAGATCACAATATGAACCGCCCCCTGCAGCATGTTGGTTCGGCCTTGGCCGAAGGTGAGCATGGAGACGGCCAGGGCAATGAAAAGCATGATGATTTCCGGTTCGCCGAGTCCCAGAACGACTGGTTGTCCGGTGTAAAGTCCGATACCCAGGGCGGCCGGGATCGTCAGGCCAATCGTGGCCAGCACGGATCCGAGGAGAATGTTAACGGATCTTTGCAATTGGTTCTTCAACGCAGCTTGCACCGCAGCCAGTCCCTCGGGGGCCAGAATCAGGCAGGCCACGATAAGGCCGCCGACCGCGACGGGGGCTCCTGTCGCCGTTGTGGCGAACTCCAGCACCCCGGCAAGTTTTTTGGCCAAAATGACGACCGGCACAATGTAGGCCAATAGAAGAACCGCGTGGAGGCCGTTGCCATAGGCCGAATGCTCTTCGACATGCAGGGCCTCCTCCTCGGGGGCGGTGAAAAATCCACGGTAGCGACTGGTCTGCACCAAGAGAAACACGGTGTAGATGGCCACTGAGAGGATGACCAACGCGATGGCGTGCCCGGTCGAAAATTCCCCGAATGCTCCGGATTTGGTGAAGTCCGGCAGGACCATGCCGATAATGGCCAAGGGAATAATCATGGAAAGATACGACCCGGCGCCGCGGATGTTGAATGACTGCTCGCTGAACTTGAGTCCGCCAAGCAAAAGACAGGCTCCGACCAGGGCGGTGAGCACGATCATGATCACCGAATACATGGTGTCCCGGGCGAGGGTCGGTTGATCACCCTGCAGCATCAGGGATCCGATCATCAGCACTTCGAGGCTGATGACCGAGAAAGTCAGGATCATTGTTCCATAAGGCTCTCCGAATCGTTCGGCGAGGACATCGGCATGCCGGACCACGGCAAAGGCGGCGAAGAGAATGGCCCCGCAGATCCACAGCAGGCTGCCTCCCGCGTCCGGAAGCCCGTCCATCGAATCAATCCACTCCTTGCCGAAGAAAAACCAGATGCCGGCGGAGGCCCAGACCAGGACCAGGGGCCATTCGCGGCGCAAGAGACGGCGAAAAGAATTCACGATGTGCACTCAAATGGAGAAAGAGGCCGCACGAAAGCACATTCCGCCGGATTGGGGTTGCGCGCGGGGCCTGCGCGGGAGTTCACTGGCAGTCGGGGTGAGCATTCCCCGCGCATGAGCGCATCGTCTGTCATCATCATCGGAGCCGGGGCGGCCGGATTGGCCGCGGCGGAGCGCCTGGCCTCCGCCGGCAAAGATCTCACGATCCTCGAGGCGAGTGATCGTGTCGGCGGACGTATCAGGCATTTGGAGGGATTCGCCGATTTTCCCGTCGAGTTGGGGGCCGAGGAAGTGCACGGACTGGAAAACTGTCTCGTTCCGTTGGTCAAAGAAGCCGGAGCGGAATTGATCCGCCACGAAACGCTCCACGACTACATCCGCTACGACGGGAAGCTGATCTCCCTCGAGGCGGCCAGGGCGGGGGAAGATCTGCGCGAGGCATTCGAGTTCGTTGACACCGTGAGTCACTTCCAGGGGCCGGCCTGGACCGTCGAGCAGTGCATCGTGGCCCGCCACCTGCCCGGGCACGCGTGGCACTATCTCGACTCGCGTCTGGGGGTGGAGCACGGGACGACGCTGGACAGATTGGGGATGCGCGGCTTCGCGGGCTACGAACGCAATTGGCAATTGCGGGAGGAAAACTACACGGTGCGCCAGCCTTACGTGCGGGTGCTCGATCCACTGCTCGACAAAGTGCGCGATCGTATCCGCTTCGGGGCGACGGTGTCGCGAGTCGAGTGGGATGGACCGCAGGCCGTCGTGTGTTTGGAGGGGGGCGAGAATATGCGTGCCGACGCGGTGATTTTCACCGGATCGGTGGCTGTGCTTCGCGATGCGCCCCCGGAGTTTTCGCCGCCGCTGCCACCCGAAAAACGCGAGGCTGTTCTGAGCATCGGTATGGATGGCGGCATGAAAATCGTCCTGAAGTTCCAGCACCGGTTCTGGCCGGAAGACATGTATTTTCTCCACTCCGACACCTTCTGGCCCCAGTTTTGGACGCCCGGCAACGGACGGGACGGCCGGGCGCATATCCTCACGGCGTTTGTCAGCGGAACGCGCGCGGATTTTCTGCGGCAATTGGAAGTGGATCTCGTCGAGTTTGCCTTGGGAGAATTGGACCGCATCTTCGGCGGCCGCGTGGCTTCGGGGTTGTTTGAGGATGCGCATGTGGCGGATTGGACAACCGAGCCGTTTGTGCGCGGCCTGTACAGTTTCCCGCTGGCCCACACGGAACCGCGGCACCGCGAAGCGCTGGCGGCCCCGCTGGGCGGAAAGTTATTTTTTGCCGGGGAGGCGACGGATCTCGAGGGTCACAGCGGTACCGTTCACGGGGCAATTGCCACGGGCCGGCGCGCGGCCGACGAGGTGCTGCGGTCCTTTGCCTAGCGCGCGAGGCGGCCAGCCGGGGGAAACGGCGCTACAGCTTCAGAATTCTCGCGCTGACGATGTCTTGGTCGCCGAGAAGTTCCTTCATGACCTTTTCTTCCGGAGCGGAGTCGAGGTTGAGGACCGTGAGGGCGGTGCCTCCCGCGGTGTCCCGACCCAAGGACATGCTGGCGATATTGACCTGGTGCTTTCCAAGCAGGGTGCCGATGTGCCCGACAATGCCGGGGCGATCTTTGTTCTCAAGGAGGAGAAGAACGCCTTCGGGTTGGGCCTCGATATGGCGACCATTGACCACAACCACGCGCGGCTTCGGTCCGAAGAAGGTGCCCGCGGCGGAAGCTTTCGTTCCCGAGTCTTCGGCCACGACTTCGATGAGGTCGCTGAATTCCGCGCTATCGCTGACCCGCGACTCGACGACTTGCAACCCGAGATTCTGGGCGAGCCCGGGGGCATTGATCTGATTGACTTCGTCGCCGCTGATGTGGGTGAGGAAGCCCTTGAGGACCGAGCGGGTTATCGGGGTGGTATCCAGGTCACGAGCCTTGCCGCTGTAGACGACGCGGAGCGTGCCGCAGCGCTTTGGCGCGATCTGGGCAACGAAACGTCCGAGGCTTTCGCCAAGCCGGAGGTAGGGGCCCAGAACGGCGAGCGTTTTGGCGTCGACGCTGGGAGCGTTGACGGCATTGTTGATGGTACCGTCAAGCAGGGCCGCCCGGATGGTGTGGGCGATTTCGATGCCGACGCTCTCTTGGGCCTCGGCTGTGGAAGCCCCGAGGTGGGGGGTGAAGACGACATTGGGCGCGCTGCGCAACGGGTTGTCTGCGGCCGGCGGTTCCTCTTCGAAGACGTCGATGGCCGCGCCCGCCACGTGTCCCGAGGAGAGGGCCTCAGCCAGGGCCTTTTCGTCGATCAAACCTCCGCGCGCACAGTTGACGATGCGTGCCCCCTTTTTCAACTTCGCGAGTCGTGGCGCGTTGAGCATGTGTTTGGTTTCGTCGGTCAGCGGCATATGCATGGTGACGAAATCAGCCCCGGGGAGGGCGTCCTCGAGGTTTTCAACCAGTTCGACTTGGAGTGTTTTGGCGCGGGCTTCGGAGAGGTAGGGATCGTAGGCCAGCACCCGCATCCCGAAGGCCAGGGCGCGCTTGGCCACTTCCGTGCCGATTCGTCCCATGCCGAGGATGGCGAGCGTTTTGCCGTTCAACTCGACGCCCTGGAAGCTTTTGCGGTCCCACTTCCCGGATTTTACGCTGGCATCGGCTTGGGGAATTTTCCGGGCCACGGAGACCAGGAGAGAGAAGGCGTGTTCGGCGGTGGAGACGGTATTTCCACCGGGTGTGTTCATCACCACGATGCCGCGCTGGGTGGCGGCATCGACATCGACATTATCCACCCCGACACCGGCACGACCGACGGCTTTGAGGTTTTTGGCCACGGCGATGACATCGGCGCCGACCTTGGTCTGGCTGCGCACGACGAGCGCGGAGTAGTCCGGAATAATCTTGAGCAGCTCCTCGTGGGGCAAGCCGGGCGAGAACGTCACATCCAATTGGCCTCCCTCGGCCAAGGCATCGACGCCGGTTTGGGAAATGGGATCGGAAACGAGAACTTTGGGTTTAGCCATGGAGAAGGTGAGGCTAGCGGCTCTCCTCCTTCCCGTCACGCTCACAGTGGCATCGTCTGATAGTCCGAACAGAGGTAGACGCGCAAAATAGTCCCGTCAGGGGCGGTCAATTCCCCGAGAAGTTGCACTTCGGCAAAAGCTGCCGTGATCGATTGTGGCAGCATCTCCGAGGTTTGGGTGGTGATGTATAGAGCGGTGCGCCCCATGAAGGGGTTCCCGCCGTCTTGCTCCGTGAAGGGATCGACAGCTTCCGGCGCGGCGGTTTGCCCTTGTTCGACAAACTGATCGTAGCGTGGCCAGAGGTCGAATTGGCTGCGCGCAGCGGGCGACTCCGTGGTGTAAATGGGGGGGTGACCGGGAAAAGCCGGGGTCCCTGCAGGGAGCGCAAGAGCCAGCGCGGAGGCCAGGGGAGCGTTTTCGGCGACAAGAAAAAGAGGCGGGGCCGAGGGATCGGAATACTCCGATCGGAGGCCGGCGACTGTCTCGCCCACACCGGCATCGACGAGCGTTGCCGATGGCGGTCTCGGAAGGGTCAGCGCCGTCCAGGCCGCTGTGCCGAGAAAAACCACGGACAGGATAATTCCGGTGCGGGCTTCGCCGAGGCGAGAAGGCAACCAGGCCACGAGAGGCAAAGCCAGCGTGGCGGCGAGCAGGCCGGGTGTTTGCAGGGGCCACCCGCGCAGGGCCGCATAGACGGCGGCCAGCGTGGCGGCGAGGGCCGGGACGGTGATGAATTTGATTTTCGGCGAAAGTCGAAGGCGTCCGAAGGCAAAGACTGTGCCGAGCGCGATCGCGCCCAAGACAAACGGGGTCACCGCGAGGGCAGAGTCGACGATCGCCGAGGGGAGCCGCGAGGCATCAACGGAGAACGCTGTTTTCCAAGTCCCGCCGATGAAGTGAACCCACCCGTTGTCATTGTTCCAGCGCAGCAGGAGCAGATAAACCGCCGCGGGCGGAACCCACGCCAGCCAAAATCCCGGTGCGGCCAGGCGCCGGCGCCAGCGGTGGGAGAAAAGCAAAACCAGCCCGAGCGCCGGCATGAGGAACCAAGCCGTGTAAGTGAAAAAAAGTCCGAAGGCCGCGCTGCTGCCCGCACCCGCCCACCATCCCGCCGAGTTTTTGTCCAGAGCATGCCAGGCGCAGAGCGACGCGCCCAAGGCGGCTGTCACCAGCGGCATGGCGCAGCTCGGTACAAGAGCGGCTTCATTGAAGACCGGCAACAAGTTGAGCAGGACAGCCACGGCCAAGCCCTCGCGGGGACCGGCGAGAGCGGCGACCAGGAAGTAGGCGAAAACCGACGCAACCGCTGCCAGCAGAGGCCAGAAAAAAGCCGCCCCGAATCCACCGGAACCCGCCGAAGAGATGCCCCAAGCAACGAGCAAAGGCGTGCCCCCGGGGCCGTCGAAATAAGCGAAAGACGGGAGAAAACCGCAAAGAGCGAGATAGCACTCCCCGGGGGTGAGAGGCCGTGCGAACTGCCAGAACAGTCGCGCGGCGGTGGTGCCAAGCAGCGCCCAGACGAGAAAGTTGCGGGGGCTCATGGGCCGGAGGCGGCGTGCAGTAACTCGGGATGCCGGGTGGCCAGCGAGGGCACGAGGCGCGGAGCCAACTTGCGCCAGAGAGCCGCGTAACCATGAAGCAAGAGAAGCGTGAGCGGGACGGCCATGGCCGCGGTAAAAATGACGTCCGAGGGCCAGTGGGAACCGGTCATGACGCGCGAGAGTCCGACGAGTGCGGCGACGGCAAAAAACCACCGACCCAGCCGCCGGTAAAAAACGGCCAGCACCGTGGCGAAGCAGAACATGTTCGCGGTGTGGCCGGACGGGAAGGATTTGCCCGGCTTCGGCGGCACCGCGACCTTGGCCGGCTTGACGCGGACCGGTTCGGCCAGGGCAAGGAGCTGGGGTTTCACGCGGGCAAGGCTGACCACGCGCGCCGCGGCGAACGAGTCCGCGGGTCGGGGACGACCGAAAGCTTTTTTCAGCGGATTGACGAACAGTCCTTCGATCAAGCCGACCGAGAGGAGCAGACAAACGAGCATGGCCCTGGCCCGGAAGCCGCCCCTCCACAAAAGCAACAGCGCGGCGAGCACCATGACGGGCAGCCAAAAGTCCAGGCTCGAGAACACGGCCATAAGCTTGTCGAGACCGGGCAGGCCGCGATCGGTGTTGAGCCAGAGAAACAGTCTTTGGTCGAGCGCGGAGACCACATGTGATATTCTCATGGGAAGATGGCGAGGAGACAAGGATGGACGGCGGCCACGATGGCCGCGCTGTTGGTCGTGGCGGGCTTTGCGCAAGGGGAGCAACCCGACCCGCAGGATTTGCTCCGCGAGGCGCGCATGGCTTCGACCAACAAGGTGGCGGCCCTGCGCGGGCGGTTGCGGGCCGGCAAAGTCTCCGCTCCATTCACGCTGACGGTAAATTTCGGCATGCTGCGCTTTGTCTTTGAAGATCCGCCCCGCACTTTCGAGGTTCGCTTGGACGAGGAATCCTCCGGGGTCTTTGACGCAAACGGCCAAGCCGTAAAACAGGGCATGCGGGAACCGGTGGTGGAAGGGGCTTCTGTCACGGCGGAGGACTTGTCGATGGGATTCCTGTACTGGCCGGATGCGCGGTTGCTCGGACAAGAGAGTGTGCGGACCCGGCCTGCCTGGCAAATCGAGTTGCGCCCGGGCAAACGAGGATCGGAATTTGCCGTCGTGCGGGTGTGGCTCGACCAGGTGAGTGGCGCGTTGCTGCGCATCGAGGGGTTCGACTGGCAGGGAAAGTTGCTGCGGAGGTTCGAAGTGGTGTCGGGCCAGCGCATCGACGGGCAGTGGATGCTCAAGCAGATGCGCATCGAGAAGTTCGGGCCGGAGAGCAGGTCGCGTCCTCTGGCGCGCTCCTATCTCGAGATTCTGGGCAAGGTGGAATCTTGATCCTGCAATTTGGGGTTTCCTCCCGGGGAAAGATCAAAGACATTCACCGTTGTGATCCCGGAGCCCGTGCAGCCCACCGCTTGGCAGCGTAAAGTGTGGTATTCGGCGCTGACGGCGCTGGCCATCGCCGTGCTGGTTGCCTTGGTCGCCTACGTCGGGAGTCTTGTGGTGGGCGGCCTGGCCTTTTTGCAACCCCTTCTCATCCCGATCGTTGTTGCGGTGATCCTCGCCTATCTGCTCGAACCGGTGGTGGCCAAGTTTTGCTCGTGGGGGCTGAGCCGTTTGTGGTCGGTCCTCCTGCTGTTGTTTCTCATGGTCGCGGGGTTTGCCGGCATTGTGCTGTGGGTCGCTCCGGCCGTCTCCCATCAGGCGGTCGAGGTGGGCGCCTCGTTGCCGGATTACACCAGAAGAGGGGAGAAGCTGTTGCTCGGCAGCCTCGAGTGGCTGCGGAGCCTGCAAAGGAGCTTCGAACCGTCTGAGGTGGTCGAGGCGGAACGAACCGTCCGCGACGAGGTCTGGTCGATTGCCGGGGGGTACATCCAGCGCCTGGTCGAATGGCTTCAGGAAAGCGTGCCGGATTTTCTCGCCGCCACGGGGAAATTCCTCCGGCAAAGTTTCGGGGGATTTCTCGGCATTGCCGGCGTGGCCCTGAGTCTCCTGCTCGTTCCTCTGTTTTTGTTTTTCTTCCTCAAGGACGCGGACAACCTGGCGCGCGACTGGCGGCAATACATCCCGCTGCCCGATTCCCCGTTGAAAAGCGAAATCGCCTCTCTGGTCGAGGAGATCAACGACTACCTCATCCGATACTTCCGCGGGCAATTTCTCGTCAGCATTATCGACGGAGCCCTGATCGGAACAGCCCTGCTTATCATGGGCTTGAACTTCGGCCTGCTCATCGGTCTGGCGGTGGCGGTCCTCGCCATGATTCCCTACCTCGGTATGCTGCTTTGCTGGATTCCCGCGGTTATCATCGCCGCGGCCCAATACGGGGACTGGGCGCATCCTCTGGCCGTCACGGCCATCTTCATCGGGATGAACAATCTTGAGGGTTTTTTTATTTCGCCGCGGATCGTGGGCGATTCCGTCAGCCTGGCGCCGTTTACGGTCATCCTCTCCGTGCTGGTCTGGAGCCTTGTTCTTGGAGGTCTGCTCGGCGCGCTTCTGGCCGTTCCGCTCACCGCCACGATCAAAGTGCTGCTGCAGCGCTACGTTTGGCACCGGCGGGACTGAAGCCGCCCGCCACGCGGTCGAGCAGCTCCTCCCAGTGCTCGCGCCCGCGGAGAATTTCAATCTCCACGCGGAGGAACAGCATGGGCACTTGCGGGCGATCGATCTCCGGAAAGCGGACCGCATCCTTTTCCGTGGTGACGAGGGCGTCGAGCGAGCGGCGGTCGCACCATTCCAGAAAACGCAGAATCTCTTTTTTGGTGTACCGGTGGTGGTCGGCAAAGGACTTGGTGATCTCGACGTTGGCGCCAAGGCGCCGGACGGCCTCCTCGAAGCTCTCCGGCCGTGCGATGCCGCTCATGGCTCCGACGTGTCGCCCCGCCAGGTGGTCGAGGGGAAACCGCTGCCCGGTGCTGATGTTCTCCCAGTGCCGAGGGGCGTGGTTGCACTCGATGATGGCCGCCGCAGGATTGAGTCTCCGTAGCCGCGAGATGAGCGCGTTGTCCGGCTCTGTTTCGCTTTTGGTCACGATGATGTAGGAAGCGCGCCGCAGGTTGGCGGGCGGTTCGCGCAGGGTGCCGCGGGGCAGCAAGCGCTCGTTGCCGAAGGGGGCCTGGCGGTCGACCAGAACAACATCGAGGCGATGGCGCAGACGCTGGTACTGCAAGCCGTCGTCGAGGAGCAGCACGTCGCTGTCGAAATGACGCAAGGCGTGGAGTCCGCTTTTTACCCGATCCTTGTCGACCAGCACGCAGACCCCGGGAAGATTCTTGGCCAGCATGTGGGGTTCGTCCCCGGCGCGCCGCGAGTCGAGGAGGACGCGGCGACCGTCGGACACAATGCGCGGCGGGAAAAGATCGAGGTGTTTGAAAATGCGGTTGCGCAGGCGCTGGAGGAACGGGCGGGGGACGCTTTTGTAGCCGCGGCTGAGGATGGCCACCCGCCTGCCGCGTTTGTGCAACTCGCGCGCGAGCATTTCGGCCACCGGCGTTTTGCCTGTGCCTCCGACCGTGAGGTTGCCGATGCTGACCACGGGACAGCCAATCTCCTGCGGGCGCAGCACACGCGACCGGTAGAGGGCGAGACGCGCCTGCACGGCGCGCTCATAAGCCAGAGCGAACATTCCGAGTACGAATTTGAGCGCGCGGGCGCGGCCCCCCTCCTTGCGCTCCAGAATGACGTCGACCGCGTAGCGTTCGAAGCGCTCGAGGATGACGCGCATCAGTGTTCGGCCCGGGTGCCGGTGTTGTCGGCGTGGAGGATCATGGTGCGGGCCGCGGGCAGAACGGCCTGCATGGCCGCCGCGACCCGGTCGGCGTCTTGCAAGGCGAGGCAACACGCCGCCGAACCCGACCCGCTGAGGTATCCGCCCAGCGCTCCGGCGCCCACGCCGGCTTCCACAGCCGGACGGAGGTGCGGATTGGTCTTCTCGCGATAAGGCTCGTGCAACCAGTCGCGGATCGACCCGCGGAGAAGCGAGTAATCCCGGGAGGCAAAGGCAGCGGTGATGAGCGAGGCATGAGCCACGGAACGGACCGCGTCAGCACGGCTGATTTCGGCCGGGAGAACCCCGCGTGAGGAGTCTGTGTTGATTTCGTGATCAGGTACGAGGACGACAAAGGTGAGAGCGGGATCGATCTCGCAATGAAAGCAGGTGCCGTCCGGGCGCGCCGCGGCGAAGCCCCCGAACGCGGCAGGAGCCGCATTATCCGGATGCCCCTCGAGATCGACGCAAAGCCGGTAAAGCGTTTGCGCGTCGAGCGGGCGTCCATCGACTTCGTTCAAGCCGTGCAGAACGCCGAGCCGGACGGCCACGCTGCTGCCCAAGCCGCGGGACCGCGGGATGTCACCTCGGATGGACCACCCGAATGCAAACGCTTGGCCGGACGTATGGCGGAAGTAGGCGGCCGCGGCCTCGCTGACCATCGGGTCTGGTCGTTCGGTGCCACCGCGATCCACGGTGACCCAATTGTGCAAATCGAGCGCCACGCCGAGGCAATCGAAGCCCGGACCAAGGTTGGCGCTCGTGGCGGGTACGCGGATGGTTGCTTGATTCATTTTCCGGTCCGCAAGCTTGGCGCAAAAAAGGTGGTTGTGCATCAGAATTTCCAGAGTTTGCTTGCCGAGAGCAGCCGGTCGCGGCGAAAAAGGCCCTTATGTCTTTTCCCCGTGAAGTCCTTTCCCTGGCCGCCCGTGACGCGCGCGGCCTTGCCATCGATGCCGTAGCCGCCTGCAAATCCGGACACCTGGGCCTGCCGCTGGGATGCGCAGATATCGGCGCGGTGCTCTTCGGTTCCGCTTTGCGCTACAACCCCAAGGAGCCGCGGTGGCTGAACCGCGACCGCTTCATCCTCTCCGCGGGGCACGGGAGCATGTTCCTTTACGCGTGGCTGCATCTCGCGGGCTACGATGTACCGCTGGAGCAGGTGGCCAAGTTCCGCCAACTGCACAGCATCACCCCGGGGCATCCGGAATTCGCAGAGACGCCGGGAGTCGAGTCCACGACCGGCCCGTTGGGCCAAGGCGTAGCCAATGCCGTGGGCTTTGCCGTGTCCGGCAAGATGAGCGCGGCGCGATTCAATACGTCCGAGCACGTCATTTTCGACCACAAGGTCGTATGCCTGGCGGGTGACGGGTGCTTGCAGGAGGGCGTGGCGAGCGAGGCTTGTTCGTTGGCGGGGCATCTCCAACTCGACAATCTCATCCTCATCTACGACTCGAACGACGTCACTCTCGATGCCATGGCGCTGTTCACGCAGAGCGAGGATACCGCGGCGCGGTTCAAGTCGTACGGATGGGACGTGCGGGAGGTCGACGGGCAAAACATGGAGGAGTTCCTGGGCGCCTACGAAACGGCGAAGAAGGCGCAGGGCAAGCCGCAGCTCATCATCGCCAAAACGCTGATCGGCAAGGGTATTCCCGAAGTCGCAGGTACGAGCAAAGCACACGGTGAGGGGGGCGTGGCATTTGCCGAAACCGCGCGGAAAGGACTGGGATTGCCGGAGGACAAATTTTTCATTTCGCCCGAGGTCAAAGAATACTTCACCCGCCATGCAGCCACCTTGGAGGCCGCCTACGCGGAGTGGAACAAACAGTTCGCGGACTGGAAGGCCGCGAACGGCGACCTCGCCAAGGAGTTGGAAGATGCGCTGGCGAAAAAGACTCCCGCGCTGCTCAAGTGCATCCCGGATTATCCGGCGGGCGGGCCGGACATCGCCACGCGGAAGGCCGGCAGCGAGGTTCTGCAGCACGTGGCCAAGGCGATGCCATTGGTGATCAGCGGCAGCGCCGATCTCCACGGTTCGACGCTGAATTACATCAAGGACGGCGGCGACTTCGATGCCCGCAACCACACGGGCCGCAACATCCGCTTCGGGATCCGCGAGCACGGTATGGCTGGGATGCTCAACGGTATCGCTTATGACGGGATTTTCCGTCCGAGCGGGGCGACTTTTCTGGTCTTTTCCGACTACGCCCGGCCGTCCATCCGCATCGCCGCGCTCGCGCATTTGCCGGTGGTTTACATTTTCACCCATGACTCGGTGGGGGTGGGGGAAGACGGCCCGACGCACCAACCGGTCGAAGCCGTGTCGGCGCTCCGGGCCATTCCCAATCTGGATGTCATCAGGCCGGCCAGCCCCGCGGAAACTGCGGGGGCCTTTGCCGCGGCCTTCGAGCGCACCGACGGTCCGACTTTGCTGGCCCTGAGCCGACAGAACTTGCCGACTTTGCGCGACATTCCCGAGTCCGCAGCGCGAGAGGGCGTCTTTCGCGGCGCGTACATCGCGCGCAAGGAGTCCAAGCCCTTGGAGTTGGTTATCCTGGCCACCGGCAGCGAGTTGCAGTGGGCGTTAAGTGCCGCGGAGAAGATCGGCGCGGGGGTTCGGGTGGTGTCGATGCCCTGTCTCGAGCGTTTCAAGCGCCAAGGGCAGGCCTACCGTGACGAAGTCCTGCCGCCCTCCTGCGAAAAGCGCATTTCCATTGAGGCGGGTGTGACGCAGCCGTGGTTCGAATTCGTCGGCATCCACGGCGTGGCCATCGGAATCGACCGCTTCGGCTTGAGCGCCCCGGGCGCGACGGTGATGACGACGCTGGGTATCAGCGAGGATGCCATCATCGAGGCGGCCCGGAAGTTGCAGGGCTGAGCCGCGGTATCCATGCGCCTGCTTATGGTATTGATGGCGCTCGGAGGCACAGCGGCTTCGGCAGGGGCGGGGGAAGACTTTGTTCCTCAATGGGCCAAGCATGCTGTCTGGTACCAAATCTTTCCGGAGCGGTTCCGCAATGGCGACCCCTCCAATGACCCCTCGAAAGAGGATATCAAGGACGCGTATCCCCACGAGCCCGACGCAGAGTGGCAAATTCACCCCTGGACTTCCGATTGGTACAAACGTCAACCATGGGAAAAGTCCGACCGTTGGCCTTTTCACGCGCTGATCCAGCGACGGCGCTACGGCGGGGATATCCAGGGGGTTATCGACAAGTTGGGGTATCTGCAAGACCTCGGAATCAACGCGATTTACCTCAACCCCGTGTTCGATTCGCCGTCCTCCCACAAATACGACGGATTGAGCTACCACCACATCGATCCCAACTTCGGTCCCGATCCGGAAGGCGACCGCAGGATTATGGCGGAGGAAGATCCCGGCGACCCGAAGACCTGGAAGTGGACCAAGGCCGACAAAATCGTGCTCGAGCTGATCAAAGAGGCCCACGCGCGCGGGATCCGGATCATTTTTGACGGGGTCTTCAATCACATGGGTTGGACAAGTTGGCCGTTCAAAGACGTCCGGCAAAAGCAGCAGGCTTCCCCCTACGCCGACTGGTTCATGGTCCGTTCTTGGCAAGATCCGAAAACGGGCGCCAAGTTCGAATACGAGGGGTGGTTCGGCCACTACACTTTGCCTGAATTCCGGGAGGACGAGGACGGCATTGTGGCGGGCCCGCGCGACTATATTTTTGCCGCGACACGGCGCTGGATGGATCCCGACGGGGACGGCGATCCTGCGGACGGTATCGATGGGTGGCGTCTGGATGTTGCCTTTTGCGTGGGGCATCCTTTTTGGAAAAAATGGCGCAAGGTGGTCAAAGGAGTGAATCCCGACGCGTACGTGACAGCGGAACTCATCGACCCGGTGCCGAAGCTGAAGCCTTACCTGCTGGGCGACGAATTCGACGCCGTGATGAATTACAATTTCGCCTTCGCCTGCTCGGATTACTTCGTCGACGAGGCCAAGCGCATTTCTACGACCGAATTCGACCGGCGCCTGCGGGAGTTGCGCGAGGCTTTTCCGGCCGGGGTAGCCGAAGTGCAGCAAAACCTGTTCGGGAGCCACGACACGGATCGCATCGGATCCCACATCGTCAACCGGGATCAGGAGCATTCCAGCGACTGGCAGGCCTACTTCACCTTTTCCAAGGCTGAAAAGGGCAAATACGACACCCGCAAGCCGACCGACCTGGAGTTGCAGTCCCAGAAGTTGTTCGCCGTCTTGCAGATGACCTACGTCGGAGCGCCGATGATCTATTACGGGGACGAAGTCGGTATGTGGGGAGCCAACGACCCCGATTGCCGGAAACCCATGGTCTGGGACGACCTGACCTACGAGGACGAAGCCACGTTGCCCGATGGCTCGAAAAAGGCACCAGGAGACAAAGTCGTGGTAAACCGGGATCTCTTGGATCACTACAAGAAGCTCATCCGCCTGCGCCGGGAGCTGCCCGCCCTGCGCACCGGGTCTTTCGAGACGATGCTCGTGGACGACGCCAGGCAGCTTTACGGGTTCCAGCGCACTCTCGGTGAAGAGAAGGTATTGGTGGTTTTGAACAACTCCCAGGAGACACAGGAAGCAAACCTGGCCGTGCCGGGTACTTGGCTCGACCGGCTTTCCGGCCGGGAGATCGAAGCCGTGGATGGCCCGATCCTGAAAATCGTCTTGCCGCCGCGCGGGGCAGCGGTGCTCGTCGGGTCCTAGAAAAAGAAGGGAATACCCTGCGCGGCGAACGCCGCTTTTTCCTCCGAAAGGAATTGCTCGGAGAGCCGGTCAAAGCCGCCGGCAGCACGATACTTCTCGAGAAAGGTATTGAGTTCGGTTCGGAGCCCGTTTTCCCCGGGGCGGAGGGCAATCGCCC
Source organism: Chthoniobacterales bacterium (assembly GCA_049451035.1). GTDB lineage: Bacteria > Verrucomicrobiota > Verrucomicrobiia > Chthoniobacterales > JACTMZ01 > JACTMZ01. The sequence continues at coordinate 16,252 of JBMTVD010000027.1, forward strand.
AGGATTCGGTCTGCAATGGCGCCAGCAGGGCGCGGGTTGCCTGCGGGTTACGTTTATTGTTTCGGTAGACCGAGAGCTGGTCATAGATAAAGGCATCGGCCTTGCCCTGCACCACCTCCACGACGCAGGCGCTTTCTTTGTCCAGCGTCAGCAACCTCGCCTTTTTGATGTTTTTGCGCGCGAACACCTCGCCCGTGGTGCCTTGACGGACAACCACCGTGTTCCCGGGGCGGTCGAAATCCGGCAACGCCGCGGCAGAAGATCCCGCAGGAACCAGAGCTCCCAGTCCCGTCGTCAAGTATGGGGCGGAAAAATCAACGGCTTGGGCCCGCTGCGGCGTGGCGGTCATGGAGGAAATAATCAGGTCGATTTTGCCCGACTTGAGCGCGGGAATGAGGCCGGTGAATGGGATGTTTTCAATCTCGAGTGGCCGTCCGAGGTCCTGAGCCAAAGCGCGGGCGAGTTCGACGCTGACCCCCTGTGGCTGGCCATCGGGGCCGATGCTTTCGAAGGGAGGGTAGGAAAGTTCCATGCCGACACGGAGCGGTTCGGCCGCCGACAATACACCCCCGAGAAGCAGGAGAACGGGAACGGCAAGTTTCATGGCGAGTTTCGGCTGGTTTGGCCGGCAAGAGTTTGGACAGACTGCCGTCCTATGATCCAAGAATTCAAAACATTTATCGCCAAAGGAAATGCCCTCGACCTCGCTGTCGGTGTCGTCATCGGCGCCGCCTTCGGGAAAATCGTCGCCTCCCTGGTCGACGACATAATCATGCCGGTCATCAGCCTGCTGCTGGGAAAAGTCGACTTCAGCCAGTATTTCGTCAGTTTGGATGGCGCTGACTATGCCACTCTGGCGGCGGCCAAGGAGGCGGGGGCGGCGACTTTGAACTACGGAAATTTTGTCACCTTGATCATTCAGTTTCTGATCATCGCGTGGGCGGTTTTCCTGGTGGTCAAAGGGATCAACGCGCTCAAACGGGAGGAGGCTGCCAAACCGGCCGCCCCGGCGCCGACCGCGGAGGAGAAACTCCTCGGCGAGATCCGCGATTTGCTCAAGGTGCGGGGCTAAAGGACGGCGCCGAATCCCCTGACGGTCAGTGTTTCGTTCTCTCCCGCCGCCAAGACTTCGACATCGTTGTAGGCGGCGAGGGCGGCCCGGACCACGGAGACGGCCAGCAGCGGTTCGTTGCAGTCCCGGCTGAGGTGCCCGAGCACGACGCGGCGGAGGGCGGTGGTTGCCGAGCGCGAGGCCAGCTCGGCGGCGCTTTTGTTTGACAGATGGCCGTGGGGAGAACGGATACGCTGCTTGATGGAGAGAGGTCGCCGGGTGTCGCGGTGCAGCAGGTCCTCATCGTGGTTGGCTTCGACGAACAGGCAGTTCACGCCTGTGACGTGATGGATCACCGAGTGATTCACATGGCCGAGGTCGGTGATAACGGCAAGCGACGCGGTCGCGCTGCGGATAGTGAATCCCACGGGATCGGCGGCGTCGTGAGGAACCGAGAACGCGGTAATTTCCAGAGTTCCCACGGTGAAGGTGCTGCCGGAGGAGAAAATGCGCCAAGGTGCCGTCTGGTTACGCGGGTCTTGTCCCCGGACCTCCTCGGCCGTGAGGCGCGTGGCGTAAACGGGGCACCCCAGCTTGCCGAGCAGGGCGGGCAGGCCGCCCGCATGGTCACCATGCTCGTGGGTCAGCAGGACGGCCTGGATCTCGGCGGGAGAGATGCCGGCCGCCTGAAGCCGGGCAAGGGTCTTGCGCGGTCCCAGCCCCGCATCGATCATTACGGTGTTTTCCCCGGCGCGCAAAATAGCGGTGTTCCCGCTGCTGCCGCTGCCAAGGACGAAAAGTTCCACGGAAAGTGACCTTAGCCGGGCGGTCGCGCTCCGGCAAACGTCGCGTGTTTCCAGGTTCGCCAAAAGCAGGCCGCCCCGCTAAATTTTCCAACCGTGCAGGAATACCACCGGTTGTTGCAATTTGTGCTGGAACGCGGACAACCGCGGACCGACCGGACCGGCACCGGTACGGTGGGGGTTTTCGGGGCGCAGGCTCGCTTCGATTTGCGGAAAACATTTCCCTTGGTCACAACCAAGAAACTCCACTTGCGTTCCATCATTCATGAGTTGCTTTGGTTTCTGCGCGGCGACACAAACGTGAAGTACCTGCACGAGCACGGGGTAACGATTTGGGACGAGTGGGCCGACGAGAAGGGCGATCTTGGGCCGATTTACGGCCACCAGTGGCGCAGTTGGCCCAAAGCCGACGGGGGTGTCGTCGACCAAGTGGCGGAGGCGGTACGGTTGATCCGGGAGCAGCCCGACAGCCGCCGCATCATAGTCTCGGCATGGAATCCGGCCGATCTGCCCCGGATGGCGTTGCCGGCCTGTCACGCGCTCTTCCAGTTTCACGTGGCCGACGGAGAACTGAGTTGCCAGCTTTACCAACGCAGCGCCGACTTGTTCCTCGGAGTGCCGTTCAACATCGCGTCCTACGCATTGCTCACGCTCATGATGGCCCAGGTGACGGGTCTGAAACCCGGTGATTTTGTCCATACCTTCGGCGATCTGCATCTTTACTCGAATCATCTCGCGCAGGCGCGGGAGCAGTTGTCGCGGCAGCCGCGGCCCTTGCCGCGCATGTGCTTGAACCCCGCCCGACGGGAACTCGAGGAATTCGTTTTCGAAGACTTTTTGCTCGAAGGGTACGATCCACATCCCGCGATCAAGGCGCCGGTCGCGGTATGATCGCGGTGGCGGCCATGTCGGCCAACCGCGTGATCGGCGCGGACGGCAAAATCCCGTGGCATCTGCCGGAGGACCTGCGGTGGTTCAAGGAGCTTACGATGGGTGGAACGCTGCTCATGGGACGCGTCACCTACGATTCCATCGGCAAGCCGTTGCCGGGCCGCACGACAATCGTGATGAGTCGTCAGGACCATCTGGTCATCCCCGGAGTCCAAGTCATCCGCGATTTGAGCGGCTTGTCAAAGGCCCGGATTGAGGGGGAGGTTTATGTGGTCGGGGGAGCGGAAATTTACCGCGTCGCTCTGCCCTACTGTCGCGACCTCTACCTCACCGAGGTGAAAATAGAGGCGACCGGCGACCGCAAGTTCCCCGTCTTCGAGGAACTGTTCCGCTTTTCGTCGGTGCTGCGGGAGACGGCGGAGATGCGCATCGTCCACTACGTCAATGACGAGGTACGGGCGCTACCGCAAACCCGGCTGGAGGCACCGCCCTGATCAGCGTGAACTCTCCGGGCGGTACGAATCTTTGTACCAGAGGACACCGTGCCGGCGAATGTTGGAGAGAATGGCGCGCAAGTCGGCGGCGGCCTGCTTGTCGTTAAGCAGCATGGGGAGAGGCCCGCTGCCGCTACGCGCCGAGGACATCAGCTTGCGGGCGTCCGCCGCGGCCGCCTCAAGGTTGTCGGCCGCTTTCCCGATTTCGGTGAACCCTTCACTGCCTTGCTTGAGGTTGGCGATGGTGTCGCGCAAATCCTGCAACGACGCCTGGCTCAGGGCGGTGGAGTCGAGGCGGTCGAGAGCTTTGTTCAGCGTGCCAACCGCCTGGCGAACGTCGGCCATCACTGTGCTGGCGTCGCGGGTCAGGTCCTCCATCCCCGTTTCCCGCACGCCTTTGATCTTGGCGCCCGGACGAAGTTTGTCATCGAGGTTCGCCTCGGGGCTGACGATCACGTCAATGAAGCGGTTGCCGAGAAGGCCGGAGCTGCCGATGATGAACTCCGACATCACCGGCAGGGACACCTCCTCGTTGATTTTCAATTCCACGGCGACTCCTTGCATGGCGGGAAGGACTCGCGGCGGCTTGGCTACGTAGCCGATGCGTGCCCCGCCCAGCAGGACGTCGGATCCGGCCAGGAGCCCGCTGGCGTTGGGAAAATCAACCTCCAGGTCGTAGAAGCTCTGCAATCCTTGGCCGAGGCGGCCGAAATAGACAACGGTCACAGCCACAACGGCGACGCCGAAGAGGACGAAAAAGCCGACTTTGGTTTCGGTGCGAGGGTCGCGATTGTACATGGCTCAAGGTTCTTCGTGGGAGCGACCTTCGACGAAGTCGCGGATGACGGGGTCGGTCGACTCGCGCAACTGGTCGCAGGTGCCGTAAAAATAACACTGACCACCGTGGAGCAGGGCCACATGGTCGGCTATGGCGAAAGCGCTTTTCATGTCATGGGTCACCACGATGGAAGTGACGCCAAGTCTACGCTGGAGCCGTCGAATGAGCACGTCGATACTGTCGGCCACGATCGGGTCCAAGCCGGCGGTCGGTTCGTCGTAGAGCATGCAGCGTGGTTTGTTGATGAGGGCACGGGCCAAGGCGACACGCTTGCGCATGCCTCCGCTCAGGTTCACCGGCATTTTGAGTTGCTGCCCGGAAAGATCGACCATGCCAAGGGCTTCTTCGACCTTGTCCGAGATCAGGGCCTCGTCCGTTGCTCCGTGCTCGCGGAGGGGGAATGCCACGTTGTCGCCCACGTTCATGGAGTCGAAAAGCGCGCCGTTTTGGAAGAGCATACCCATGGAGCGACGGACGGGTGCGAGTTCTCGCTCTTCAAGGGTGGCGATGTTTTTCCCCTCGTAGGTGATGGTGCCGGCCACGGGTTTCATCAGCCCGATGAGGTGCCGGAGAAACACGCTTTTGCCTCCGCCGCTGCGACCGAGCAGAACCAGTGTTTCGCCCTCGTAAACCTTGAGGCTGAAGCCGCGCAGGATTTCCTGCCCGGCGATCGTCTGCACGAGATTATCGACGGCGATGGTCTCTTTGCGGTGAAAGTGCTGACTCACTTGCCGGCGGGGAAAAAGATGTTGAGCGTCATGGTGAGGAAGAAATTCACCACCAGCAGAAACAGCGAGCCGATAACGACGGCCTCGGTTGTGGCCCGGCCGACGCCGACGGCTCCTTCCCGGGCGTTGAGGCCTTGGTGGCAGCTGACAAAAACGATGAGGATACCGAAAACCATCCCCTTGATCAGGCCCATGGCCACGTCCCGGCTCCCGGTAAAATAGAGCATGTTGTCCAAATAGTAGACTTCCGAGACGCCCAGAATCTGCGTGGCGACGACATACGCGGCCACGATGCCGATGGCAATGCACTCCATGGTGAGCAGAGGCATCGAGACAAGCATGGCGAGAAAGCGGGGAATGACCAGATAGTCGACGGGGTGGACGCCGAGGGCGCGCAGGGCGTCGATCTGCTCGGTGACTTTCATCGTGCCCAGTTCGGCAGACATGGCCGCCCCGACACGTCCGGCCACCATCAGACCGCAGAGAACCGGGCCCAACTCGCGAAACATGGACACGCTGACTACCGGACCGACGGCGGTATCCATCTGCAGGCGGTGGAATTGAAAGAACGTCTGGGTGGCGAAAACCGCCCCGGTGAAGGCGCCGGTGATCAGAACCACGAGTTGCGAGCGGTAGCCGATCTCGTAGATCTGCTGGACGACCAGACGGGTGCGGACCTGTCCGTGGAAGATTCCCCGGAAGGTTTCTCCACCGAGGATACTCAGGTCGCCCAGATAACGGGTGAAAGAGATCAGCCAGTGGCCTACGGTGCGGGCGAGCGACATGCAGGTGTGCTGCTTCCCTAGGGTCCGATGACCCGGGTCGCGGTCTGGGTCCGGGCCACCGAATGGGTCTGGCCGATGAACCGAGCCTCCAACTCCAGCTTGCGAAAAATGCCGGCGATTTCCTCGAGCGAGAAAGCGGCGTGGTCGGATTCCAGAAAAATAATGTCGTGCAGGGCGTCGACCTTGTAGCGCAGACCGGGGATGGCGCCCAGCTCCAGATCCAAGCCCAGCAGTTTGTCCGGAGCCCGGAGACCACGGGCGTAGACTTCGATTTCGACCATACCCCAGTCTCGGCTTGCGCTGGCGGGCGGGCAAGAATCGATTTGCGGACGAACCCGCGCATTGCACCGGAGGGCGCAGACCATTAAACAGAAGAGTCGCCGCACCATGCCCAAAGACACCTCGCTCAAGTCCATCCTCATTATCGGCTCCGGTCCCATTGTCATCGGCCAAGGTTGCGAGTTCGACTACTCGGGCGTCCAGGCCTGCAAAGCGCTGCGCGAGGAGGGCTACCGTGTCATTTTGGTCAACTCCAACCCGGCCACCATCATGACCGATCCGGAGTTTGCCGACCGGACCTACATCGAACCGATCACCCCGGAGGTCATCGAGAAGATTATCGAAAAGGAAAAGCCCGATGCTGTTCTGCCCACCTTGGGAGGGCAGACGGCCCTCAATGCCGCCATGGCCTTGCACCGCAGCGGGGCTCTGGAACGCTTGGGCACCAAACTCATCGGGGCCAAGGCTGATGCCATCGAGCGTGGCGAGGACCGGCTGATTTTCAAGCGGACCATGCTCGAAATCGGTCTGGATGTGGCCCAGTCGGACGTCGCCCACACCATGGATGAAGCCCGGGCGGTCGCCGGGCAGATCGGACGCTTTCCGATCATCATCCGTCCGGCCTACACCTTGGGGGGGAGCGGCGGCGGCATCGCCTACAATCGCGAGGAGTTCGAGGAGATTGTGGCGCGCGGATTGGATCTCTCGCCGGTGGACGAGGTCCTGATCGAGGAGTCGTTGCTCGGTTGGAAAGAGTTCGAGATCGAGGTGATGCGAGACCGGGCGGACAATTGTGTCGTCATTTGCTCGATCGAAAATTTTGACCCGATGGGCGTGCATACGGGCGACTCCATCACGGTGGCGCCGATCCAAACCTTGAGCGACAAGGAATACCAGGCCATGCGCGATGCGTCATTCGCCGTCATCCGGGCGATCGGCGTGGAAACGGGTGGTTCGAACATCCAATTTGCCGTCGATCCCAAAACCGGTCGTATGGTCGTTATCGAAATGAATCCCCGCGTGTCGAGATCATCGGCTTTGGCCTCCAAAGCAACGGGCTTTCCCATCGCCAAGATCGCCGCGAAGTTGGCCGTGGGATACACCTTGGATGAGTTGCGCAACGACATCACGCGGGAGACACCGGCTAGTTTCGAACCGACGATCGACTACTGCGTGGTCAAGGTTCCGCGCTTCACTTTCGAGAAGTTCCCCAAGGCCGATCCGGTGCTGACCACGCAGATGAAAAG
>JBMTVD010000028.1:0-22227 GCA_049451035.1 Chthoniobacterales bacterium
CAGCCTCGGCCGGCGCGGCGACGCGGACGCGATCGGGGCCTGTAACCTGCGCATCGGCGGGGTGAGGCTCGCCGGCGGCATTGACCCAGGCAAAGCCGGCCAGGGTGTCCGGTGTTTTTTGCAGGGTGGTTCCATCAAGTTCGAATTTTACTTCGACCGAGTCTCCATTCCGCACGGCAGAAAAAGCTCGGGGAGCACGGGCCGCGATGCCGTCTTCGCCGAGAATTTCCCGGCGGGCCAAAAGCGCCAGGCGCTCGCCGACGGGCAACTTGTCGCCCGGATGGATATCGTTTTCCCGTCCTGTATCAATAGTCACAGCCAAATGGACTCCTTTGGTTTTTCGCGCGACTGTCTCTTGAGCTTCGCGCAAACCGGCCCAATCGCTTTTCACGCGGAAGCGTGGCAATTGAACCAGAAGAAATGGAAGTTGCGGGGCACGCCAACCTTCACGCCATCGGAGGATGAGCGCCTCGAGCATCGGGCCGTAAGCTTTCGCTTCGATGGTGTTGCCCTCGCCTTGATACCAGATGACGCCCCGGGCGGCGAAAGGTTGGATCGGTGCCACCTTGCCGTTGAAGAGGGCGCTATGACGGCGGAACATTTTTACCCCCAGAGGCGGTCCGTTGGCCAGCCGGCCACTCAGCTTGGCCGGTGGTGGTTCGCCGCGCAGGCTGGCCTCTTGGCGTTGTTTCTCCAGATCCTCGACAAGCCTTTTCCATTCGGCCTCATCTTCGGCGTGGGTCTGGCGTGCGTCTTGTTCCCATTTGAAGTAGCGGGCAGACTGTGGCAAAGACCGGAGGGTTTCGGCGTCGATCCAAGACTGGATGCGGGTGCCGCCCATGGAGGCACTGACCAATCCGACAGGAACATTGGTGGCCTTGTGCAGGGCGCGCGCGAAGAAGAAGCCGACTCCGGAGATGTCTCCCGCGTTTTGCGGTTGGCAAGTGCTCCACTTACCTCCGGACACATCCCGTGCAGGTTCGTCCGACGCCCCTGCTATGGCGGCTTGGCGAAAGACGCGCAGCCATGGGAAGTCGGCTTCCCTGGCGGCTTCGGCGCCGCCATCGCATTTGCTCAGCGGCCATCCCATGTTCGATTGGCCCGCGAGGATCCATACATCGCCGACCAAGACATTGTCATAGACGCGGGTCTCGCCCTTCGCGGAGGAAATCGTCATCCGGCGTGGTTCGGATGAAGCGGAGAGGGGATCCAGCATGACCTCCCATCTCCCTGCCGGATCGGCCGTGGCCGAACGCGATTGCCCGGCAAAGCTCAGGTCGACAACATCGCCGGGAGCGGTCCAACCCCAGACGACCACGGGCTTTTCCCGCTGCAGCATCATGCCGCTTCCGAAAATGGAGGGTATGTCCAAAGCCCATGATTGGGGGGAGAAAATCAAAGCGGATAGCACGGCGACCAAAGCATTTACCCCGAGGTAGGGGACCGCTTTTGGCGAGAGTCGAGCAGTCGGGATGGTCCGGGTGGTGGTCAAGGGCTGGCTGACGGGTTGGTGTGTGCGAGCTTGGCGATGGCCAGTGCGGCGAAGTCACCGACGGCGTCGCCGAGGCGGGCCGGCAGCACGCGACAGGCGGCTGCGGCGCGGGGCAGGGCCTCCCGTGCGATGGCTGCTTCCATCGCTGGGCGCAGCAGGTTTTCTTGCCGCGCGAAAATGCTGCCGACCACCACGGCTTCCAAGTTCAGGATGTCGATGAGCAGTGCGATACCGCAGCCCAAGGCATCGCCCGCGGTTTCCACCACGCGCCGGGCGTCGCGGTCGCCGGCGGCTGCGGCAGCGAAGACTTCGCTCGCCGCCGTGCCGGGTGGCCATCCGGCGAGGGATGATGCGAGTCGGGAGATACCGGCTCCGCTGCACAGCCCTTCGAAAGATCCGGCCTTGCCGTGGCAGTCCGGTCCATCCGGCGCGATGCGGACATGGCCGATTTCCCCGGCGAGATCGCAGGCACCGCGGTAGAGTCGGCCGTCGAGAATGAGTCCGGCGCCCATGCCGGTGCCGCAGGTCAGAAAGGCCATGTTGCTGGTCCCGATACCCGCACCCCACATCCATTCGGCCAAAGCGCACGCGTTGGCATCATTCTCGAGCTGCGCGGGCAGGCCGAGGGCGCCGGCCACGATGTCCGCGACCGGCACATCGTCCCAGCCCGGCAGGTTGGGCGGGGAAAAGACGCGGCCTGATTTGCTATCCAGCGGGCCGCCGCAGCTGATGCCGACGGCGCGCGCCGGGCCGTGTCCTTTTTCCACGAGCAGGCGGCTGGCGATGGCGAGCATGCGGTCGAGGTTGGCCTCCGGCCCGGGCAGCGTGGCAAAGGCCTCCCGGGCGAGCACGACCGGTTGGTGCCCTTCTTCGGAGCCGAGCACCACGGCGCACTTGGTCCCTCCGATGTCGAATCCGAGAAGAAGCCCGTTGTTTGCGCCACGGAAGTTCATGCAATGGCTATCGCGCTTCGAAGGTCACAATGCTTTTGAGTCCTTCCTTCCGGGCGGACGCATCTTCTTCGTATGTCACCGTGGAGGACTTCGGATGGCGGATGTGGACGAGCAAGGTCGCGTTGTCCTCTTTGTGCCAACGCACGTGGATTTTTCCTTTCGCGCCGGCCACGGAACCCGAGGCCTCCGCAAGCCCGCTCACGTGCGGGCGGACCACGTAGGTCGCGCCGCCGGGCGCGGTTTGCCTGATGCCGAGGATGATTCTCGGCAGAAAATAAAGCGGCGCGCAGGACCATCCGTGGCAGTGGCTGCGGGTGGGGAAGCCCTCCGGGGACGTATGCGAGCCCGGCAAAGCTTCCCAAAAAGTCGTCGCTCCCGCGTCCAGCATCCGGCCGTAGTAGTTTTTGATCGACGCGACGATCGGGGCTGAGTCGCCGGTTTGTTCGAGCGCCTCGTAGAGGAAATGCAACGCGAAAGGCGAGGCCACGCCCGCGAATCCCGCCGGGGGTTTGAGGGCCATGCTGCGCAGGCGGCGGCGGTGCGGATTTTCCGCGCCGCCGAAGAGCAAAGCGAGGAACTGGGTGTGGACGCTGAAGCGGCCGGTGGACTGCCCCTTTTCATCCAAGCTGTCCGGGTAGGCCTGCTTCCGCTTGTCCCACTGATTCTCGACGGCCCGGCGCAGCTTGCGTGAGACGTGCTCCCACTTGACTGCGGTCGGGGCTTCATCGAGTTCGCGTGCGATCCGGGTTCCGCGGTCCAGAAGTCCGGCCAGGAAGAGCGTGTTGTAGAGGACCACGCGATGCTTCCATTCGATGTCGGCCCATTCGAACAAGTTCCAAGTCGGGGCGTTGAAAAGTCCCTGTTTATCGAGGTGGAAAAGCAACCCGTGGAGGTTTTTGCGGAAGGCGGGCCACAATTCCGCCAGCGCGGTGCGGTCGCCGGTGTGAAAGAAGTAATCCCACACCGAGAAGCCCCAGAGCATGCTCCAGACCGGAATGAACGAAGCCCAGCTCGAAGGAACTTGGTTGAGCACGATCGGGTAGTCGTGCAGAGAGTCGGCAGCCAGTTTGAGACAGCGCAACGACAGGTCCCGCGCATTCCAGGTGCTCAAGGCGTAAGCTTGCTCGACGTAAGCATCGCCGACCCAGAGAGCCTGCTCGTAGAGCGAATCGACAAAGGTGTCGTCGCAGGACAGCTCCATCGTTCTGCGGGCTGTCGCCCAGATTTGCGTCAGCTGCGGGTCGCTGCAGGAGAAGGAGGCGGGCCGCTCGAAGGCGTATCCGGACTCGATCATGCCGATCCGGTGGATGCGGACCGGCCCGGCGGGATTTTTCACCCGCAGGAACCAGTGGCGCCCGGAGCGTCGCACGACCGAGAAGAAGCGCTGGCGCCCGCCCTTGGTCACATAGCGGAATCCGTTGCGGTTGCAGTTGGGCTTGTCGGTGTGCTGCCGGATTCCCCCGGCGGTGACATGCTCGAGTCCGAAACAGTCGATGCGGGTGCCGGCCGGTGCGGTCAGTTCCATCTCGATGAAGCCGGCCCGCTGGTCTTTGAGGTCGAAGTGCAACTCGGAAAGCGCGCGATCGTTCTGCGCGATGACGAGTTCTCCGTCCGAAGTGCCGGGCTTGACGCATGGCGGAGAACCGGCCGCGACGAATTCGGCATGGGGATCGCGGAAGAAAAGCTTGTCGTCCCCGATCGGCTGTAACCGCGGCCCCAAAATTTCGCGAAGCTTCTCGGGTGAAGCCGTAAGGCGGCCCAAACGCAGGACTTTGGCGCGGTATTTCTTTTCCATGTCCTGCCGGAAATCCTCGGCCAACTCCGTCCAGTAAAAGTCATCTTCACGGTGGAGAAGATCCCGAAAAAAGACGGCGCTCCAGATAGTGCTTTCTCCGCCGTCCGCGGGCCATTTCCGCCATTCCAGTCCGAGTCCCGTCAAAGGCTCCCACGGAACTTCGGTGAGGTGTGAATACAGATCCTTGGTGAAGGCGCCAACAAAGTATTTCCCGGGCGGCAAATGCATGGCTCTTGCGAGCTTTCTGCCGTTGACAAACCAGGTCCAACGCGAGTCGGGCGGCCGTGTGATGGTAATTGTGCGTGTTGCACTGAAAGCCGCCACCAACCCGAACGGTAGCGTGGTGTTGATCGAGATATCTTCGCCGCTGTCCTCATGAACCAAAGACCGCACCGGGACGACGAAGCGCCCGGATGGTTCGGCAAACGATCCCTGACCCTCGGGTGCAGGAAAGGCCAGCCGCTCGTACCTTGGCGGCGCCACGTCACGTGCTGAGAGCCGGGAGGGTTCACAAAGCGGGGAGGCTACCGGCGCGGCGGAACGCCACTTCAAGCGGGGCCTGCGCCCGTCAACATTCTCGAATTCCCCGGCCAAGGGGAAGATTCTCGGTGTTCCGTTCGCTCGTGTTTCGTCGGCTGCCACCTGCCAGTCGCAATCCGAGTCGAACAAGACTCGCCCGCCGGCCATGGCCTCCGCGCATAGCCCGGTCTGCCGTGGACGATGGACAAAGCTGCCCAGGCGCTGGCCGTGGACCAGAACAAGGAGTTCATGCTCGCCGGCCGCCAAATCCAACCTGAACTCCTCGTAAAAATACCGGTGCGGCCAACCACGGGCCGGGCCGTCCCCGATCCAGTTCCCGTCAATCCATGCACGAAATGCCGGCGTGGCGCTGAGGCGGAGCTTGAGGCTTCCGGCCTTGGCGAGATGAAACTTCTTGCGCGCGTAAAAGCACTCGCGCGGGGCGCGGTGCGGCAAAGTGATCCAAGTGGCCTTCATTTGGTATCGACCAGGCTGCGGCGGAAAGCGCGGTCTTGCAGCCGCGGATCATTCCAATCGAACGACTCGACATGCCCGTCGAAAAAGACAGCGTTGAATTTGCCGCGCACCGGATTGTCGCGGAAATAATGGCGGGGAGCCAAGCCGCTGTCCGGCAAAGTGGGCTTTCCGAAATAGTCCGCGCTTTCCAGCCGGCTCAGGGGCACTCCCCAAGCTCCGCTTTGGCGGACGTCACCATTCCGGAAGGAATCGGCGAACATGATGACTTGGCTGGACCGCGCAATGGCAGCAAGCCGAACCTGGGCCGGATACACGGGGGTCCACGCTTGCCCCACAAACGCGCCCGTTGTGGACGAGCCGGGTTGCCGGGCGTTGCATGTGTAGTCGGGGGATGAGTTCGCCCATGCACCGGGACGCCGTGCGCAAGGACAGAAATAGGGAGACTCCCGGCTTTTGTTGCCAATCTTTGGCGCGGGCAGGTAGGGATCAAGGCTGGCGGACCAGATCGATCCGTCTGGGGCATCGGGATCTGGATTATAGACGGAGGGTGGCACCATGCCGTTGTTGTCGGCAGCGTAGCTCATCACTGCCGCGGCCAGTTGCTTCAGATTGGTCGTGCACTTCGCAGACTTTGAGGACTCGAGACCACGGCCGATCGCGGAAACGCCGAGCACGGCCAGAACCGCAATGATCGCGATGACCGTTAGTAGTTCGACCAAGGTGAATGCTCCCGGCGCCGTCCGCACGGCGCATGAGCGGGACTTTGGATGCTCAGTGCTTGTGGATATGTTCATGAGGGTGTTTTTCCGTGGGAGAAGCTTGGATTTCTCCAGATGGGTCGCCATCGGAGTTGACGGCCGCCTCGTCGAGGCGGTAACCGCGCAAAATCAAAAGCGCGGTTGCGACACAGCAACTCGGCACGATCATGAAGAGCAGTCGCAAGCGCTCGACCACCTCCGGGGGCTGGGCGTCAAGTTCCGCGCGGAATCCCGACCAATCCACCACGTAACCGCTGAGGATGAGCGCGGCTGAAAGTCCGGCTTTGGTGGTCCACGCGAAAGTGGCATTGAAGATGCCGTCGCGGCGGCTGCCACTCTGCTTCTCGTCCAGTGCGCACACATCGGCGATCATCGACGGCGCAATGATCCAAAGGCAGGAAAGACCCACAGAGCTGAGCGCCAAACTGGCGCCCTGCAGGTAGGGATAAGCCGGCGTGTAGGTGTACCAACTGGCCAGGTATGCGGTGATCACGGCCAGCAGCCCTGTTTGCATGGTGATCTTTTTGCCGAAGCGTCGACTGGCCATCGCGACCAGCGGGATCCACAACAGGCCGGCCCCTTGGAAGACGAAGTTCATCACCATGTTGAGCGCGGCCACGGGCTCTTCTTTTCCCCCGAAAACGTGGTAGATGTTGATGTAGAGCGTCAGCGGCTGGATGAGAAAAATGCCGACGATCACCAGTAAAGTGATGGCGCACACGCGCACGAACTGGGTGTTGCGAAAAGGGCCCTGCAGAGCCTCCAGCAAACGGATCTTCTCGGCGGATTGCACCCTGGGACCGGAAGGCGGTTCAACGGCCGCGAATACGCCGACGGCGGCGATCAAAACCCCGAAAAAAAGCCCGACCCAATGGATGCCTTGCAGCGCGTCCCCGCCGCCCCACTGGAAAGAAAGCCACCAGAGCATACCCAGGAACAACCCCCCGAACGCCTGGACGAAACTGCGGATGGCTTGGACCACGGTGCGGTCATGGTAGTCGGTGCCAAGTTCAAGGCCGGCCGCTCCCCAAGGAATCGCAAACACCGAATAAGCCGAGTAATAAAGCATGGCGATCACGAAAAAATACCACCCTGCGACCACGGGTCCGGCTCCCAAAGGAGGGGACCAGACCAGCGCAAAGCAGAGCCCGCACAGCACTGCGCCCACGAGGATGAACGGCCTCCGTCTCCCCCAGCGTGACTTGGTGTTGTCGGACCAGACTCCGATGAGGGGGTCGGTGAGCGCATCCCAAAGACGCGGGATGCCGAGAGCCCAGCCAAGGAAACGGGGATCGACCCCGAGGCCGATGTTGTAAATAGGGAATGCCAAATACCCAAAGGAGTTGGTCATGAGCACGTCAGCCATGGCTCCGGTCCCCCAGCGGTATTTGCGCGAGGCCGGCTTTTTATCGGGCGGCGTGTTCATGGGCGGGGAGACTGTAGATTTGATGCGTTCTCCCGGCGCTGGCAAGGGGCGTGTTGCCTTGGTGGCCGGGAAGAAACTACAATAAATATATTATTGCGGCTCAACTCAAGTGCCATTTCGTGATTGGTCCTGTTGCGCAGGATGTCGGCGGGTGGGTGAGGGGCCCGCCAGGCAAGCAAGTGGCCGGGGAGCATGATTCCGCTTTCCGGTAGTGCCGCGAAACGTATTCTGTTTGCAACATACTAAAGTTGCAAGGGCGGTGCGATTCGCGTAAAAAAGTCAATCGATCGGCCAATTTCCCTCAACAAGACATCATGATCCTCGAGCCTTCTTGCTCTACGACGCTTCAACCGACCCGGCGCATTGACCTTTCGGGCCAATGGCAATGCCGGGGAATGGACCCGGATGATCCGGGCAAGTCACTGGAATTCGAAGCGACCGTTCCCGGTCATGTGCACCAAGGCCTCTTGGTCGCTGGCATCATCCAAGACCCGTTCTGGCGCGATCAAGCCCTGGCCTGCCAGTGGGTCGAGGAGTGGACATGGAGTTTCGAGCGCACGTTTGAAATCGGTCCGGCATTCGATCTGGAGAAAGTTGTTTTGGAGTGCCTCGGCTTGGACACGTATGCGCGCGTGCAGTTGAACGGGCATGAGGTCGGCAGGACGGCCAACATGTTTGTTCCGCACGCTTGGGACGTCAGCCGTTTTTTGCGCCGGGGCATGAATCATATCCGCATCGAGTTCACTCCGCACCGGCAAGCTGTGGCGGGTCAACCGCTGGATGAATACTTTTCCTGTTTTTCCGGCGATCGCGTTTTCACGAGGCGCATGCAGTGCACCTTCGGGTGGGATTGGGTGCACCGGTTGGTCAGCGCGGGCATCTGGCGACCGCTCAGCCTGCGGAGTGTCGCGCACGGGCGGTGGCTGGATTGCGCCTTCCGAACTTTGAGTATCGGCCCGGCAGAGGCCTCGATCGAGGTCGAGGTCGCGGCGGAAGGTCCGTCCCGGACGGGAACCCGTGCGGCGTGCGAATTGGTGGATCCCGCCGGAAGGGTGGTCTGGCAGTGGGAGATGCCTTTGGCGGAGTTTCGTGAGAAGGAAGGCTCCGGCCGCTTGGAGTGTTCGCGCCAAGTGCGCTTGCGCGATCCGCTGCTGTGGTGGCCGCACGGGGAGGGCGGGCAAAGTCTCTACACCCTCAAACTCCGGTTGCTCGACGCGGACGGTGCCGAGGTGGACGTGCGCGAAGAGCAGGTGGGGATCCGCACCATCGATCTGGTGCGCGAACCCGCCGGCGAGGGCGAAACCTTTGCCTTCGCGGTCAATGGCCGGACGATTTTCGCCCGCGGCGCCAATTGGGTGCCGGCCGACCCTTTCCCGTCGCGCATCACGCCCGGGCACTACGACCACCTCATCCGCCTGGCCAGGGATGCCGGCTTCAACATGCTGCGCGCCTGGGGTGGCGGTATCTACGAGCAGGAGCCGTTCTGGAACGCTTGCAACCGCCACGGTATCCTTGTCGTCCAAGACTTCCTGATGGCCTGTGCGGAGTATCCGGAAGATGACCCCGGGTTCTTCGCCATGCTGCGCCACGAGTTCGATCACGCCGTGCGCAACCTGCGCAACCATCCAGCGCTGGCCATGTGGACGGGATCGAACGAACTCGGGATGAACGCCGTGGCCGGCGACACTTTCAACGGCAAGCGCGTCTGCGAGGAGATCAGCCGTCCGCTGTGCGAGACGCTGGATCCGACACGTCCTTTTCTCCTCACCTGTCCCTACACCCCGGAAACTTTCCGCGAGGGTCCGGATGGCCTGCGGACCAACAATTGGCCGAAGGCGGGCGATAGCCACCGGGGGGTGCTCTACGAGCCGGACTTTCTCTTGTCAGACATGAAAGATTATCGCGCGCGGTTCGCCGCGACGGATGCCAGTTTCCTCAGCGAATGTCCGGTCTTCAACGCCCCGCCTTGGCACTCGCTCATGAAGTTCCTCACGGCGGAGGATCTGGAGGATTCCTCCGGCCGGATGCTGGAGTTCAGGACCAAGGACAATCCCTACAACGAGCTGGAGGAAACGCACCTCCAGCTTCTCGAGCGGATCGCCGCCACGCTCTTCGGCGGGTTCCGTGATGTGCGCGACCGCATCCGGAAAATGGAGGCCGTCGCTTGGACGGCGATTCGCCTCACGCTCGAGGCCCTGCGCATGAAACCGGAGCGTTGCGGCGGGGTGCTTTTCTGGATGTTCAACGATTGCTGGCCGGCCAGCGGCTGGAGTTTGGTGGATTACTACGGTCTGCCCAAGGCAGGCTATTACGGCTTCAAGAGCGGGGCCGCTCCCGTGATCGGCGCGTTCGACATAACTGCGGCCGGTGTCGAGGATTGCAAAATCTGCAATGACACAGGGGCCCCGGTCGACGTCCGCTTCGCCTTGCGTGGCTTCCGCAGTGGAGAGCGCGAGGGAGTCGAGTTGCTTTCCGGCGAGGTCGGGGTCCCGCCCCGTTCGTGCGCGTCGGCCGGTCGGATTTCGGACAACTGGAAAGAGTTCGACCTGCTCGTCCTCGACACCCGGTCGGACCACGGCCATGACCGGGCCACTTTTCTTGCCGGTCTGCCCGCCGAATTCACGTTCCTGCCGGCGCACCTTCGGTGGGAGGTCATCGAGGGAAGCCCGGGCCGAGGCGAAGTGAAAATATCCACCGACGTCTACGCGCACATGGTCTCGCTCGAGGGTGAGGCGATTTTCGACCAAAACCACTTCGATCTCCTGCCCGGCGAAGAGCGCGCGGTGCGCTGGCGGTTTCACGGCGATACCTCCCTCCCTGCCGTTTCCGAGTGTAGTTGCCTGAATCAGGCGACAACTCCCCAGCTTTGACGCTCGCTGTCAACGCCAACCGTCTATCCGCCTTCGAAAGCGTCTTCCTCAAAGATTTAAAACCCCAATACCACCCAATATGAAGACCAGCACCAAAATCTATCTGCTTCTTCTCATCGCAGCCCTCGGCGGGCTGCTCTATTTTTTCTTTGCCAAAAGCATCAGCGGCGGGGAGACGGAGGCTGGTCGCTTGGCGGAATTGCCTGCGGCCAAGGCGGAGATCACAACAGAAGAGGCTGAAGCAGAAGAAATCCCGCTGCCGGGATTGACGGTGAAGCAAGGGCGTTTGCTCATGGATGGGCGCCCCTACCGCGGTATGGGCATCAACTACGTGCAGTGCTTCTGGGAACTACTCAAGGATCCCGCGAACCGCGACTTCGTGGAGGGCTTCCGCATCATCCGTGAGGACTACGATATCCCTTTCATCCGGTTTGCCGCCTCGCCTTTCCACAGCTACGACTGGCGCCTCTATGCCGAAGACCCGGAGGAATACTTCCGCCGCATGGACCTTATTGTGCGCGAGGCGGAGAAGCGGGGCCTGGGGCTGATCCCGTCCCTGTTCTGGTGGAATGCGGCTGTCGGGGATTGGTGTGAAGAGCCTCTGGGAGAAATGGGGAATCCGCAGAGTAAAACGCGGGCCTTTTATCGGACGTATGCCACCGAGTTTGTCAACCGCTACAAGGATTCCCCCGCGATCTGGGGCTGGGAAATCGGCAATGAATACCTGCTGGGCGCCGACCTGCCCAAGCTCAACCATCTGCCAAGGCCGAAAGCCGGCTCCAAGGAACCGCGCACCGCGGCGGACAAATTGACCCGGCCGATGATCCTCGATCTTTACCGCGACTTGTATCAAACCATCCGAGCTTTGGATGCCGGGCGCATTATCGTCACCGGTGACTCGCTTCCCCGGGAAGCAGCGTGGTTCAATCGTCACAAGGACGACTGGGGTCTCGATTCCCGCGAGCAGTGGTTGGAAATGCTGGCTGCGGACACCCCTGCGGAATTTTCCGTCGTGTCCATCCATCTTTATCCGGAATTAGACCGCAAGTATTTCCGTGACGAGAAGGTCAGCTTGGAGGAACTTCTTCGAGCTGCCGTGCAGTCGGCCCACGGTTCGGGCCGTGCGGTGTGGTGTGGCGAGTTTGGCCCCGGAGAAGGTCACTTGGCCGATCGCCCAAGAATGCAGAGTATTTTCAATGCGCTCATGGAAAACGGGGTGGACTTGTCGGCGCTGTGGAATTTCTGTCCCCCCGGCAAGACCTTCCAGCCCGACATTGATGTGACTCCCACCAACGAGGGTTCTTGGCTGCTTCCTGAAATCGCCGCCTTCAACCGCGCCGTGGCCGCGGAAGAACCTTCCCGCCGGCCGTGAAATTACCTTCCTGATGAATAACAGAAAAAACCACCCAGCGTTAATTCCTCTGACTACTTTCTCGGCTCTTGTGTTTTGCGGTTTTGCGCGCTGCGAACCAGCCGCGGATTCGGCGATGAGAGCCGCGCAAGGCAAAGTTCCGGACCTTCCGGAGCGACCGAATATCCTTCTTGTCGTGGTGGATGATTTGAACGACGAGGTCGGTTTCCTCGACGATCCGCATGCCATGACACCGAACATGGACCGCTTGGCCTCGCAATCCGCAGTCTTTGTCAACGCCCACGTCCAAGCGCCGATCTGCGGACCGTCGCGCAACAGCTTTCTGACAGGGAAATATCCTCACAACACCGGTTTATACGGGCTCGATCCGTTGTTTCGGGACGTTCCCGAACTCTCGACGCTGACCTCACTCCCGCAGCACTTCCGCGAGCATGGATATCGCAGTGTGGGGGTGGGGAAAATATACCACACCAAACGCGATGAGCTTTCTTTCGATAATCCGAATCCCGGCTGGTTCGGCGCGTTCGGACCGTTCCCGGACAAGGAGATCAACTTAGACCCCGACTTGCCGGTCACCAAATACTATGATTGGGGTCCGTTCCTTGAAGAGACGGAAACAGCCGATTATAAAGTCGCCCAATACGCTTGCCGGCAGATTGAAGAGTTCACCGCCTCAAAAACCCCCTGGTTCCTTTCCGTCGGGTTTTTCCGTCCGCACTGTCCGTATTTTGCCCCGCAGAAATGGTTTGATCTCCATCCCGTCGCAGACATTCCTCCGGCGGTCGATGAGTCGGAGGACCTGAAGGATATCCCTCCATACGGTCTGAAGCTGGTTGGCTATAACGCGCAACAGAAATTCGACCAGTGGCTGAAAAAATCAGATAAAACCGCCTCCTTTCTGCAGGCCTACCGGGCTTGCGTCAGTTTTGCAGACCACTGCATGGGCATGGTGCTGGATGCCCTGAAAGCCTCGGGGCTCGAAAATAATACCATCGTCGTATTGCTCGGGGATCACGGTTTGCAGAACGGTGCGAAGAATCTCTGGTATAAGCGGACGCTTTGGGAAAAAACCACCCGCGTGCCGCTGGTCATCAAGGTGCCAGGCCAGCCGGCCCGGCGCATCACAGCACCGGCTGGCCTGATCGATATCTATCCGACGCTCTGCGAGTTGGCCGGGCTTCCGGTTCCGGACGGGCTCGATGGCCTTTCCTTAACCGGCTTGATCGAAGGCCGGCCCGGCGCCGAGCAACGCCCGCCTGCGCTCACCTCGCATGGCCCCGGAAATTTTTCCCTGCGGGACGAGCGTTGGCGCTACACCCGCTATGCCGACGGATCGGAGGAGCTTTACGACCACACGAACGACCCGGAGGAACGGCGGAACCTTGCGACCAACGCGGAATACAAAGACGCGATCGCCCGTTTGAAGCCTTTTGTCCCCGAAGAATCCAAGCCCTTTGCGCCGGGATCGAAAGGGATGGATAGTCCGCAGTTTCCGGGGAAGTAGATGTTCGGTCCCAGAGGGGAATAGTGGGGGCAGGTCGGTCTTGTCACCGCCGTATGCGATTGGAGAAGGCACGGCAGGTTTCGCGGTCCCGGACCGTCCGGTCCTGCAACTGGCGGTCGAGTGGTCGATTCCTCTTCTTTATACCAACTCTGCGTTCTCCACCGGAAGACCTTGGGCTGCTCACCACATCAATGGTCCAAGTCCAGCTTCAGCGCCACGAGTCGGCGATGGATGATGCCGGGGTGCGACCCTCATCCTTTGCCCCGTATGGAAGGCGCAACAGGCCGTCAAAACCTCAGTTGCCGGGGGAGTCGAGTTTTTCTTTAAGCTTCTGCATTAAACCGGCCACCTCAACATCGTCCGAGCCTAGTTGCCCGAACTGCTCGATATACCCGAGCGCTTCCTGTTTCCGGCCCGCTTCTTGGGCAGTGCGCGCGAGCCAATACAAAGCCCAGCCATGATGCCCCATGGTTTCGGAGGCAAGCAGGTCGCGGTGGACCTTGTCGCATTCCTCCCACATTCGCTCGCGATACCACATCGCGCCGAGCCCCAAATTCAGCCACCCAAACAAGTTCGGGGTCCAGTTGCTGGCCCGTTCGATCGTGCCCGCCATTTCATCGAATCTTTTCTCGCGCCGGTAAGACTCCGCGATCTGCCGCAGGGCCCGCGCTTGCGCCCATCCCGGCTTGCCCGGAACATCCTCGAGAGTTTGCTCCGCCAGAGCCCGGCAACCGTCATAGTCTTGGAATTCGAGCAAGCAATCGGCCAGACCTTCGCGCGCCTTGGCCCGCTGGGGAGCGTCCGGAGCCAACTCCAAGGCAGCGTTGAAAGCTTCTTGCGCGGCACTGAAATCCTGACTTTCGAATCCTGATTTGCCCGCCGCATACGCTTCGTCGAACGAGCCGAAGGAAGCAAGGCAACTCAACGGGATGAGACACGCTGTGAGCAAAACAGCCGGGAGGAGACTTTTTCGCGATTTCATCGAGGGAAAAGTTAATGCAAATTGTATAATGTTGCAACAGAATCTTTCGTTCGTCTGTTTGGCTGAGTTAGCGCCCTTTCTCATCGCTGCCGGGAGGTGCGCGGAAGCCGATGCGCGCAAGGTAGCTCCAAGCCGGAATCTCCTAGTTATGCTGGAGCCGGTGCAAAACCGGACAGCGACGGAACATCCCCAGTAACTCGAAGTGTTGTGCGGCCGTATTGTCAGGTAGGACAGGGCCTCCCGGATCCGCCGCGTGCCAATGGATTCGTCGGCGGGGACGCCGATGCTACAAGAAATGTCCCGGCGCCGTCCCCGGCGCCGAAACGAATGAGGATGTCGCGCCCTGCTTCAGGTCGTTTTGCTGCCCGGTTACTCCCAGACCACACCCGCCGCGCGCGGCCTCAGAGGCTCCCAACTTCCAGCTGGTGCCCCCCACGCCCCAAGCCAAAGGCAAAATCGAGCGCGCCCACGGCTAGTGGCAAAAACGCCTGCCGCAAGCCAACACTTGGATCGACTCCCTGCGCGATCATCGCAACCGCTGCGAGATCCCCGCCACGCCAAAATACCCGCCCAGTCCTCCTCCTGCGCCTCGAAAACCTAGCCTGATACCTCCAACAACCTTCTAAGCCGGAACCATGCAAAACCGCATGCGGTTTGCGGCGCGGCAACAGAGGTTCGTCCGGGCGGGAGTTGACTCACTGTTTGGTGAGCGTGCCGGCGCACCGGGGAACAAAAGGATGCGACGGCGAGGACGCCACCGCTACACCTCCAGACGACATTGTAGCGGCGGCGTCCCCGCCGTCGGTGCCTTACTCGCATCGGTGCCGGTTTTGAATGGTTACGGCTTAGCCGGAATTATGCGCAAGCTTTTGACCACGGCTGGCGCGGCCCCAAGGCAAATGAAAGAGAAGGCGGCGCGCAGAGAGGCTGTCCCGGCCACCTCACCATTCGGTGACCCCGCGCCTGAAAGCCTCAACTCTCCAGTTCCTTCTGTAAACCATTTGCCTTGGGGCCGTGTCGCCAAGCCTCCGCTGTGAAAGCAGTGTGATTTGGTCGCCGCGGCGACCTGTCTCCACTTTGTTCCGGCTGTGGTTCAATTGAATTGTTCCGGCTTAGACTCTGGCCGCACACTTTTGTCAGGGTCTGACGGCAACACCATAAATATTTTGACAACCATTGCTAATTATTGCACGATATTGCGGTAAAGCTCCCCAGGCTGCCAGCTCACTACGTCGGTGGCGCAATTTCCCTCGCAACATTCTTGTTGGCCGGTTCCGTGCGGTATCTTTCCGCTGCCGACGTGCCGCGGGTAACGACGACCGAAAACGGTCGCTGGACCATGCCAATTGGTCCGGTGGTGTGCTGCCGGGAACGGGCCATGATGTATTCCGCACCAACGGCGTCCAGCGAGAGCGTTGCCGAAAGCGGCAAACCCTTGGCGAAAGCCGAAGGCGTGAAGTTTGCGAAAATCGACAACGGTCGTGCCCCTTGCGAACTGCAATCCGGCAGCTACCGCTTCGAGAGCAAACTGGAGGAGAAACCACGATGAACCACACGCCAGCCGGAAGGAACCTAGCTCGAATAAGAACAACGAAGAAACCCACCCGCACACTCCTCATCGCCCTGCTGCTCGGACCTCTCGCGGCGCTGCATGCCGCCGACGAGCTGCCGCCGGCACAGCAGCCGCCTGCCACGGCGTTTCTTTATCAGCCCGAAAAGGCCACGATTGCCGACGTGATCCCTTACTTTTGGAACGGACAGTTTCATGTGATGCATCTTCAGAAAAAGCCGGGACAAATGGGCTGGGACTGGGCGCAAATCATTACGCCGGACTTTGATGGTTATACAAATGCGGGGATTGCGATTCCGGGCACTGAAGATAAGGAATCACCTGACCTCGCCATTTATACCGGGTCCGTGATCGAAAAAGACGGGACGCTCTATGCTTTCTATACCGGGAACAACCGTTTTTTTAAGCCGCAGGGAAAGGCCTATCAGCAGATTTTTCGCGCGACCAGCGTCGATGGTATTCATTGGAAAAAGGATCCGGATTTTATGTTTAATACAGGAGAGAGTCCGTATTACAGGTTTCCACATGCCTGCCGCGATCCATTTGTATTCTGGAACCCGGAGAAAAAAGAGTACGGCATGCTGATCACAGCAGCCGCCCGTAATTTTGACAGCGGCAGCCTGGCCTATGCTGGCAGTCAGGATTTATCCAACTGGACTTTGGAGGAACCCTTTGTTGCGTCGGGACGTTTCCCGGGATACGAATGCCCGGATCTTTTTTACTGGGGAGATCATTGGTATCTGCTCTTCTCGACCTATTCGGAAAATCCCGGCTCGGCAACACGCTACATGATGGCGCCAAGCCTTGCCGGTCCGTGGACGTCTCCGGTTGATGACTTTTTTGACGGCGGTTCGCTCTATGCGGCCAAGAGCGTCAGTGACGGGACCCGACGGTTTCTTTGCGGAACGTTGACCCGGCGGGAGCCGGATGAAAAAGGCGTCTCGACCGACGAGGCGGCCAACGGCTGGTCCGGCCACATTCTGATCTACGAGATGCTCCGGCGCGAAAACGGCACACTGGGCGTCCGTATTCCGCCGGAGGTCGAACGCTCCTTTGGTGAGCCGGTCGCAGTGAAGCTCCCGCAGCATCCGCGATGGGCCCCCGTCGGGGGAGGCGGAGTGCGCGCGGCCCAGGGACCGCTCAGCGCCCAGCTCGGCACGCTGCCTTCGCGCTGCCTGGTGAGTGCGGAGCTGACCGTGCCGCCGACCGGACGCGCGGGGTTCTGGTTCGGCGGGGATAAGGACGGCAAGGAGGGGTTCCGGCTGTTCGTGGATGTGGGCACTCAGCGCCTGGCGTGGGACCGCAATGAACGGCCGATGGGCTCCAATCCGGAGAAGGAGCGCAACTATCGCCCGTTGCCCATGAAGCCGGGCGACCGGATCCGGGTGAAGGTGGCCCTCGACGGCAATGCCGCGGTGGCCAGTGCCAATGATGACGTTTGTCTTTCGACGCGCATGTATGACCGCCGCGAAAACACCTTCGGTATCTGGTCCGACACCGTCGGATCGGAGTTTGCCAGCGTGACCTTGCAAGTGCCACAGGCAACGGAAAAGGCGGGCGTTGAATGATCCTGTCTCAAATAAGAACCAAACTCACATTCACCATGAAAGGAACAACGATGAAAACGACCCTCACACTCCTCATCGCCACACCGCTGCACCGATTTGCACACGCAGCGCGCCGGTGGTCGGCGTCACTTCATGCCCGGCCACCGCTTCCACCCAATGCACCGGCGACGACGTGGCCAGGCTCGCCGATGTCCGGCCCTTGCGCCGCTGCTGGATCCAGGAGGACAACGTCGGATAATTCACCCCGACCAGGGCCGCAAACGCCGCCCCGCTCATTCCGCTGCGCTCATACTCGTCGAGGATCCGCTCGCGCTTCTCCCGCGGTGTCCTCACCCGGCCCAACGTATCCTGAACCAAGATTTCTGCCGTCGTTGTCGTATCCGTCATGCCCGCAGCCTATGACGACTACGACTGCCACGACAGGGGGTGCTTGGTGTGATGCTTACTCCGCATCCGCGTCCTCTTCTTTCTCGGTAAACTCGACCTCTCTCCAGCTTGATCAAAATCACAGCAAATTATGCGGATTTTATAAACAGTCTGTGTTGCCCCCCGCGGTTCCCGGATGAAGCGACGAACTGCCGGACCGATAATGCGGAGCCCGAGGCTCCGGATCACCCAGTGTGATGGGAACAGCGAGCACATTTAGAATATCGGCCCAGTCCTTCATGCGCTCCATGGTCCATTAGTTTTTTACCTTCAGCGGCGGGGCTTCTTTCTCCGGCACTGGCACGTGCCGAGCCAGTTCTTTTTTCACACTCTCCCATTCCGGATTGCCAGCAAGATTGTTCCACTCATGCGGATCTTTCTGCAAGTCGTAGAGCTCTTCGCTGCGGTCTTTATAACGGATGTAATGCCAGCGGTCAGTAAACACACTGTGATTGCCCTGCCCCAGCGTGGAGAGAGCCGGAGAAGGTGCCTGCGCGCCGGGATTCTCCAGCGTCGGGGTGAGATCCCTGCCGGAAATACCGTCCTTCGGCGGCAGTCCGGCGAGACTGACCAGCGTCGGATAAATATCCATCAGGCTGACTGGCTGGTCATAGCGGCTGCCAGGCCGCGTGACACCGGGTGCCAGTATTTGAAAAACGGAATGGCAGGCGGGCCGCCACAGAGCGACTTTTTCCCAGTGGTTTTTCTCACCAAAATGCCAGCCGTGGTCGGACCAGAGCACGACGATGGTGTTATCCCGGAATGGACTCCGTTCCAGCGCATCCAGCACCCGGCCGATACACTCATCGGCAAAGGTCACGCTGGCCAGATAGGCCTGAATCGCCTCTTTGACCAATCCGGCCTTCACCAGATTCTCGTGCACCTCCTGTGCGGCAAAACGTCGTCCGATGGCAGGGATGTCATCGAGGTCGCCGTCCATCTGCGGCGGCACCTGGATCTGATCGAGCGGGTAGAGATCAAAATATTTTTTCGGCGTATACCACGGCAGGTGGGGGCGCCAGATCCCGCAGGCAATGAAAAACGGCTTCTCCTGATCCTCCGCGTTCTTCAGTTGCTTGATTACGTAATCGGCAACCTTCCAGTCTTCCATCTCGGTTTCCGGACGATCCAATGCGGCCCAATCAAATGTAGCATCGCGAATGCGTGTGCCGCACGCCGGCAGGTCTCCATCCGGCGGTTTGTCCCAGATCATGCAGCTGCGCTGATTCGGGTAATATTCGTCCCACGACCGGGGATCTTGAGCCACATCGGAATGGTGAAAAATCTTGCCCGCTCCGACCGTCCAGTATCCGTTTTGCCGGAAATACTGCGGCAGCGTCACTGCATCCCGCAGCACAGGACTTTCACGCCAGTGATCTTCATAATGATGATACACCCCGCTTTGCCACGGGGGTATGCCGGTCAGCAATGCCGCGCGGGAAGGATTGCACCAGGGCGCAGGTGTGTAAGCGCGGGAAAAGGTCAGCCCCTTGTCCGCCAGCCGCTGAATACTCGGGGTGATTGCCCCTGGATAGCTACCCGGACCGGTTGCGGGCGAAATCCAGTCGCCGCGCAGATCGTCCACAGCAATGAACAAAACATTTTTTTTTGACTGCGCGGACGCAGCATTCATAGCTACCGCGGTTGTTGCGGCAAGAATTATGGTTTTCCGGATCATGATTGTCGTCTTCTTTCGCTTGTTTCCATCTCAGCGGAACTCTCCGAAATGCCGCGGCAGTTTTGCCAGCTGTTCACCCAGCCGCCGCTGCATCTCTTTGAGCTTTGGCGCATGTTCCGGGTTGTCGTGCAGGTTTTCCTGTTCATAGGGATCAGCGGTAAGGTCAACGAGCTGGTCGCGGTCGGCATAGTGGGGGAATGTCCGGTGCGGCCCCTGGTTGAGTATGGGCGCCCCGGTGAACCGGTCGTAGTAGATGCGGCCGTCATAGGACATGCAGTCCAGTTCCTCCTGCGACAGGGGGGCGTCCTCGGCCGGCGGAATTTCACCCTTGGATTTTATCAACGCCCGCGCCTCCCTCCATGAGGCAGGGTCCCGTTCCGGCATTTTCCCTTCCGGCAGCCGGATGGCCGTATATTTCCATGAGTCGTCGGTCACGACCGCCCGCGCATACCCGACTTCGAGGAGCAGATCGCGCGCCACATGCCAGTCCGTCTTCCCGCGAAAAACCGGGCTCATATCCAATCCGTCCGTGACGATGTCCTCCGGAATTTTTCCGCCGGCCAACTCCAGCAGCGTCGCCGCCAGGTCAATATTCGCCATCAACTGGCGACTGCGGCTCCCTGCCGGGATGACGCCTGGCCAGCGGGCCACAAAGGGCACATGGCAGCCTTCCGTGACGGAGAACTTGCCGCGGCTCTGGTGGTCGCTGGTGAAAATCACCAGCGTATTTTCCTCCAACCCGTATTCTTTCAGCTTTTTCAGCACTTCCCCGATACTGTCGTCCAGCCAGGTCGCCATGGCGTTGCGTGGATCAATGTTGTTTTCGCGGATGCGCCGCCGGACATCCTCCCGCGAAGGCTGGGAACCGATATGCTCATCGGTATAACCGGCAACGGTTGCCTCGATCGGCATGTCCAGCGGATCGCCCATTTCCCCTCCGCCATACCACCCGTGCGGCGCTGTCGGCGCGTAATACAGGAAAAACGGCCTGTCGTGATACTCGTCGATAAATTGCTTAGCATGAAACGTCTGCCATTCCATGTGATGCTCCGACTGCACCAGTTCTTGCGGCAGACCAAGTCCGTTTGCATTGTGTTGATAGACCGCGCCCGCATAATCAAAACCGTAATTACGTTTGATGTAGTCGCATCCCTGCTGATAGACTTTCTTGATTCGGGCGGCGACCGTCGGGTCGCGCGCATCGGCGTCGGGAATCGCCGGAACAAGAAACCCCCGCTCCTCCGAACCCGGTTCCGCCAGATGCCATTTCCCCACCAGTCCGGTCGCGTAGCCAGCCTCCTGCAACGCCCTGGCTACGGCCCATTGATTCGGCGCCAGATCGCTTTGTAACTGGAATCCGGCCGGTTCGGTCTTTCCGAAATGCTTTTCCAGCGCAGGGCTGCGCGAGGCATACTGACCGGTCATCAGGGAGTAACGGCTCGGCGTGCAAAGGGACGACGTCATGTAAAACCGCTCGAATACGCAACCCTCCTCGGCCAGGGAACGGATGTTCGGCGTCAGCATCGGTTGCTTGTGTGACAAACCGTTTTTCCAGTCGTTGGTATAGCCCAGCATTTCCGCGCCGGAGTACGATGGGAATTTCCGGTAGTCGTAAAAATCCCACAACTCGCTCTGGTCAAAGTCCAAGTCATCCAAATTGATCAGCACAATGTTCGGCTTTGGCAGCCGCTCCCCGCCTGGCTCTCCGCATATCGCAACCGACAGTGCGACGACGCTCAACGCGGGTTTGAAGATGGATCCGAAGGCTGTATGGGGTGTCATCGCCGGATATTCTTTTTATCGGCCCGGCGACTGGAGATCTTCGCGCAACGCGCTGGTGAGGCGGTTGAGGTGATCATCATCCGAGCCTAGTTGCCCGAACTGCTCGATATACCCGAGCGCTTCCTGTTTCCGGCCCGCTTCTTGGGCAGTGCGCGCGAGCCAATACAAAGCCCAGCCATGATGCCCCATGGTTTCGGAGGCAAGCAGGTCGCGGTGGACCTTGTCGCATTCCTCCCACATTCGCTCGCGATACCACATCGCGCCGAGCCCCAAATTCAGCCACCCAAACAAGTTCGGGGTCCAGTTGCTGGCCCGTTCGATCGTGCCCGCCATTTCATCGAATCTTTTCTCGCGCCGGTAAGACTCCGCGATCTGCCGCAGGGCCCGCGCTTGCGCCCATCCCGGCTTGCCCGGAACATCCTCGAGAGTTTGCTCCGCCAGAGCCCGGCAACCGTCATAGTCTTGGAATTCGAGCAAGCAATCGGCCAGACCTTCGCGCGCCTTGGCCCGCTGGGGAGCGTCCGGAGCCAACTCCAAGGCGGCGTGGAAAGCTTCTTGCGCGGCAGTGAAATCCTGACTTTCGAAGCCGGACTTGCCCGCCGCGTAGGCTTCGTCAAACGAGCCAAAGGAAGCCAATGCGTTGAGGCAGAGAAAGGGCGCGCCGAGCAGCAGTATCACTACGATGATAAATCGGGCGGGGTAGCGATTGATCATGCCAAAAGAATAGAAACAGTTGTGAGATGTTGTAAATGAGATTTGGAAGGCCATGGGATAAGCGCACCCTGCGCCTCCTTTGCATTCCTCGTCGCAGGGGAAGCACCGCAGTCCTGTGTCCAGTCTGAAAAAACTGCATCTAAAAGTTGACATATTGTGAACTGTTGTCAATATGCCTCGTAGCAGTAATCCCCCCGCCGAAATGAGAAATTTACTCAATACCTGCAAAGTTCTTGCCTGCACGACCGGACTGATAATGTTTTACCAACCGTTGTCTGCCGCGGACGTGTCGTGGGTGGCAACGACCAACAACGCAAACTGGACCAACACCAACAACTGGT
>JBMTVD010000029.1:0-21662 GCA_049451035.1 Chthoniobacterales bacterium
CGAATCAGGACTTGGAACTGGGGATTGGTGAAGACTCCCGCGACGGAAAAGATGCCAGGAGCCGGACCGCCAGAGGTTCCCAGGCCCAGACTTTGAGCCAGCAGGGCATTTAGATTGTTGACGGAGAGAGCCGAGTAGGGTTGCGTGCCACTGCCGCTACGCAAACCGCCGGTTGCGGTGTTCTCGCCGACCGGAATGGTGGTGCCCGGGTAGGTAAACGGGAAGGCCCGGTCGTTCGCAGGAATGTTGCCGCCGCCTCCGTACACACCTCCGCCGATGGAGAGGGGACCAAGCGTCCAGTCGAAGCCGAGTTCCTTGAGATTGTTTTGCGAGACCTCGACAAATTTGGCTTCGATCTCCACTTGGGTGGGTTGTTCCGCCATGGCTGCCTCGACGAGCGACTGGATGAGGTCGAGGTTGGACGAGGTGTTCTTAATGACCAGACGGCTGCTGCCGGCCACAAACCTGGCGCTGGCCCCAGGTGGAAACTCGACCCCTTGCGATTCGAGAAAGTCTTTGGCGTTCTGGCGCGCTGACAGTTTACCTGCTGCCGGATCTTCGGAGCCGCGGCCGGCAAATGTGGCTGTGTCCTCCGCAGCGGCGTCACTTGCAGAGATGAAACCTGGCGGCACGCGAAATTCGCGCACTTCGAGGGAATCTGTCATCTTGGCGAGCGGGACAACCGACACGGCGAAAGGCTCCACCTTGACTTTGAGGCCTGCTTGCAAGGCCACGTAGCGGAGCGCCTCATAGAGAGG
Organism: Chthoniobacterales bacterium; assembly: GCA_049451035.1. GTDB lineage: Bacteria > Verrucomicrobiota > Verrucomicrobiia > Chthoniobacterales > JACTMZ01 > JACTMZ01. Next base: position 759 of record JBMTVD010000029.1, read on the forward strand.
AATGTTGCTGAGATTCAAGTTGATGCGGTCGGAGAAGGCAGGTTCGGGCGGGGGGGCATCCTCACCTTCAACTGCAAGCGGGGCCGGTGCAGCGCGTGAGGGTAGTTCCAAGACGATATTGATTCCTTCCGCGTCGGCGCCTGTCCCTCGCTTGCTCTGGTTGCGGAGAAAGGCGATCGCGTCCTGGATGCGGGCGTCCTTGAAGTCGATGCGAGGAACGATGATAGTGTTGAGGCGCGCCAGCATGAGTTCGGTGCCGCGGCGTAACTCGTTGGCGGATGCATCCACAACGAGAGATTGGTCATCGGAGAATTTGCGTTTCGGCCGCTCCCAAGCTTTTTCCACCTGCCAAAGCATTCGTGCTCGAGTCTCGTTGTAAGCGCTGTCATAGTAGCGCTGTTTGCCGAGTTCGACCTGTTCCAAGCCGCGGTAAGCGGCGGCATTGTCCTTGTCGATGGCCAGGATCTGCTGGTAGCGCTTTTGCGCGAGATCGTAGCGGCCAGAATCGTAGAATCCGACGGCTTCGTTCATAAGGGTGTTTACTTGGTCTCGTTGCTCGGCAAATTCGGGAGTGATGGTCTTGTTGAAATAGTCTGCTTCTTCCAAGCGGCTGAGGAAGACAATGGCCGGGTGGTAGTCAGGGTTGTAGCGAGGTTCGAGGATCTCGTTGGCCAGGCGGCGGGCCTCATCATAATTGCCGCGGCTGACGAGGTATTCAGCGTAGGCAATGGAGCCCTCGGAGAACTTGGAGACGGCTCTGGCCCGCAGGCCTCGTGCCGCCGAGCCCTGTGGCACCAAATCCACCGCTTGCTTGTAGTAATCGTAGGCCGCCTGAGCTTCCTTGCGGCTGCGGGCTGCGTCGCCGGCTTTGATAGCTTGCTCGGCCAGCAGGAGGTCCTCTTGCCGACGGGTGATTTCGCGCTCGCTGGCAGACTCCAAGGAGAAGGTGTGGCTCTCACCGGCTGAGCCGGCCAAGAGAATCTGGCAGGACCAGAGGCCGCACAGAGCAAAGAGCGAGCCTTTGGCAAAGAGGTGGCGTTTCATGGTAATGGTGGCTCGAGTGCGTCGTTGCTCGGCGGAGTAAGGGCAGGGAATTCAAGGTCCTCACCCGCGGCCGCCAGGTCGGCACTAGCGGCGAGTGGTTGGCCTGCGGGATCCCTGAGGCTTGCCGTCACAAACACGATGAGATTGCGTTTGATGTGCTTGTCAGCTTGAGACCGGAATAAAACCCCCGCAAACGGGATATCCCCCAAGAGCGGGGTTTTATCCGTGACTTTTTGGACGTCTTCACGAATCAACCCGCCCAGCGCAACAGTCTGGCCGTCGTAAATGTGGACTTGAGTTTCAACCTTTCTCTGGCTGAAGACGGGATAGTTGATGACGTTTGGAGTCACTTCCACGCCTTGGTTGAGGATGGGTGTCCCATAGTTGATGAACCCCTCAAACTCCGTCACTTCCGGCAGCAGGCGAAGGTCGATGGTGTAGTTGTCGGGGCCGACGGTCGGCTCCACTTCCAAGCGGACGCCGACCGGTTGCATGGTGAAAGTTGTCGGAGTCGCTGGAGTGACTACCTGAGAGCCACCCCCGCCGGTCTGTTGAGGTACCTGCGGTGGATCATATTCTTCCGGATAGCGGAATTCCCGCACGATTTCGACCGTAGCTTGAGAACCGCTCTTGGTAGTGACTTTGGGAGCCGACAAGACATCAATACCTTTCTTCTGGTTCAGCGCGCGGAGTACGACCTGAAATTGCGGGTTGGTGAAAACGCCGGCTAATGCCAACACGCCGCTGGCCGGTCCAGTGACCGGATTACCGAGCAAAATCGCGTCCACTGCATTGGCAGTGATGCCGGCGGTTCCAGTTCTGTTGCCCGCAGTAATGGGATTCACACCCACTGGCACAGTGGTGCCCGGGTAGCGAAATGGATAATATGGGCCTTGACCGGCGGGTGGAGACACGGCGTTGAACTGATCGCCAGTTGTTCCGCCACCGCCGTAGACGCCACTGCCGCCAGGGAAGGCAAATTGGCCCAGGAGCCAATCAAAGCCCAATTCCTTTAAATTGTCCTGCGAGACCTCGACGAACTTCGATTCGATTTCCACTTGGGAAGGCGCGGTCTCGGCAGAGCTTTCGACCAGGGCATCGACGAGATCGAGGTTTTCCTGGGTATTCCTGACAATCAGGCGACTGCTGCTCGGAAGAAAATTCGCACTGGCCCCGGTGGGAAACTCCACGCCTTGGGACTCCAAAAATTCTTTGGCTTTGCTGACCGCCACGCTGCCGTCAGTTGTCGGTGCGCCTTCATTGCCCGAGGGAAGGTTGGTGATAAAGCCGGGGGGAACGCGATATTCCTTGGTAAGAAGCACATCAGTTTCTTCCGTAACGGGGACAATCAGGACAGCGTAAGGTTCGACCTTGATCTTGAGGCCGGCCAAGCGGGTGACGTAGTCAAGAGCTTCGCGCAAGGGGAGATTGGACAAGTCGATGGTGATCTCCTGGCTGGCGGCGGCTTCGTCGAGTTTCAACACGATGTTGACGCCGGGGTCTTCATCACTCCCGGCATCAAGTCTCGCGGCTTGTTCCCGGATAGATCCGATGACTTCCCGGAGAGTTGCGTCCGTGAAGCTGATGCGGGGGATGACGATGTCGTCGAGCTTGCTGTTGATCGACTGCGTCCCCCGCGCGTTCATCACGGGTTGTTCCAAAATGGCATTCGGCCCGCTGTCGCTGCGTTTGACGGGCAGTTCCCATCCTTTGTCGACATCGGTGATCATGGAAGCCCGCGTGTCGTTGTAAGCGGCTTCTGCGACACGGGTGCGGGCAAGATCGACCTGTTCCATGCCGCGCCGCGCGGCGATATTGAACCGATCTATCTGCAGTACCTCCTCGTAGGTGCGCATGGCCTGGTCGAAGCGGCCGGAGTCGTAGAAACCCTGTCCATCGAGGAGCAGTTTTTTGACCTTTTCGACCCTGCTGACGAACCCGGGGGTGACTGTTTTGTTGAAATAGTCGGGCGACTGGAGGCGTTGCAGGAGACGGAGAGCCGGCTGGTAATCCGGGTTGTATTCCGGCAGCAGAAGGCATTCCACGGTGGTTTGGGCATCCTCCCATCGCCCTTCGGCGATGCGTTGATCGGCCAAACCCATGGCGGCTTTGGTGAAGCCGTCGAGCGCCACGTCATGGAGTTCGCGCACCTCTGGTGCGTCGGGTATCGCATCGAGAGCGGCACGGTATTCGGAGAAAGCTGTTTCGTAGTCCCGGATCGCCAACGCTTCGGTGCCGCGCTGCATGGCTTGGGGGGCAAACTCGGCAGCCAACGCCCGGCGTTGAGCAATTTCAAACTCGGCCTGCGCTTCAACGCTGGACAGAGAGGCTTGGTTTGCGGGCCCGGCACGGAGGCTGTGGCAGGGTCCGGTGACCAGAAAGAGCATCGGCAGCAACGCGCAAATTCGGCAGGAGGCGGTCTTTACCTGTCTGGTCATTGGGCTGGCTCCGAAGGAGGGATGTTTGAAGGAGGGCTGACGGTGGCGGCTCTAGGAACAGAGTACTGCTCCCCGGTGGCCAGGCCCTGTAGCTTGGCTTCTTTCTCTGTAACGTCAACCAGTTTGTAGCTCTCCTCCGGGCTCAGGCGCAGGACTTGGCCCAGGTTCATTTCAGTGGATTTCCCGTTCCGCGTATCCAGGAAGGTTGCGAGGGGGTAGGGAGAGTCTTTAACCTCATCGAGCTCCAACTCAACGGACTTCCCGTCGGCTGTGTTTTTAAGAACAGCTACCATGAGGTCTTCCTTTGCGTTGGTTGCTGGATTGAACTTTCCGCCGGTTTCCACCCGGACTTCCTCGAAGCGAAAAGGGGTCGGCTCAAAGACTTGGCTTCCGTCGGCTGCCCTCTCGGCGAGGAGCAGGATGTTTTCATCGATGTCTTGTTCGCCGGCCGGAGTGCGCACCTTTTTGGAGGAACGGGGATAGATCTGTGTGGCTCCGGAGAGTTCGGAGGGATTTTCAGCCGAGATGGTGTTGATGGCGACTTTGTCGGTTGAGCCTGTGGGTAGACTTTTGAAGGTGAAACGAAGCTTCTCGATTTTAACATCGGTGAGCTGCAGTTTGGTCCAAAGAGCGGGTTTCGATTTGGGGTCGCGAGGGTTGGTTTTGGCGGCGAATTCCTCAGCGTTGGTGAACCCGTCCGAGTCCGGATCGCGCTGGGGAAGAGCGGTGTCCAGATAATCCAAACCGTGGTCCAGCAGCCAGTTGTTGGGGATTCCGGGAAAGAGGTCGTTTCCAGCCTCAAGAATATCGACCAAGCGATCGTCCTTCAGCAAATACACGCGACTAACAAACGGGGAGGCACCATTGCTGCTTTTGTCCCACCGTCGAATAGCCGTCATGGCGGCGCTGTCTTGTTTCAACTGGGCAACAGCTTCACTGGGTACGAAGGGCTGGGGCGCGGGGGCCTGCGGGGGAAGGGTCGCTCCTTCTTTGGCGGCGGTGTGGGCCATGACAAGCCACATGCCAATGCCGCCGAGGAGCAACCCCAGGCCCGCGAGAAGGTACCGATCGTAGTTGGCTTTCAGGTCGGGCATGTCAGGGATTGGCGGAGGTTCCCATGGTCGAGGCAAGGCGAAGATCGACAGTCAGTGTTTCGCGGCCAAACAGCGGCTTGATGGCCGAAGATGGGGGCTCCTGCCCGGTGACCGTGCTTGCCTCCTCCGGCTGATTTTTAGCCGGAGCGGCCGGTTGGGAGTTGGCGACGGAGACAAGTCGAACAAAAACGGGTGGTGCGATTTCAAGGATGCGGTTGAAGGCGAGGCGAAAGGATGCCTGGTCGGCAGTGAAGTTCACGTCAAAGGGCGCCATCCCAAAAGAGGTGGGCTGCGGGCTGCGCTCCTTGCCGCGATTACCCTTTTTGGCGTCGGCCGACACGGCCTCTTCCTTGGGGCTTTCGCTTGTCAGAGGGGCTGGGGAGAATGTCCCGAGAGCAGTGACTTTGGATTCGATAAGAGCTTCCGCGACGGCGCGGATCGAGCGGAGTTGGAGGTCGAGTTGAGGCGCGGCCTGCTCGGTCGGCGGTTGGGTTTTGTAGGTTTCAAAACCGAGATAGAAATCCTCCGGAAGACCAACGCCCTTGCTGGCGGCCAGATCGCTAACCTCCTTGACCGCTTTGCTGAGAGCGTCTTGGAAGGCTTGGGGCCCGGTCGCGGGAGTGTCGATCCTGAAACTGCCTGCCAATTGGTCTAGCAATGCCTTGGCTTGGGCTGTTTCGCTCTCGGTTTGCTGCAAATTGGCGGCGTCGGGAAAGGGTTTATTGCCCTTGAGTTGGGCAAGTTGCGTTTTCTTGCTCTCAAAAGACTCTAGCTCGTCCCCAAGACGAGTCGCTTCCCCGGAAACCAGGTAGCCGCCCGCAAAAATGACCACCACTGCAGCGATGACGGTGGAGCCGAGGAAGGGGTTCTGTTTGAACCAATTTGTCATAACGGGATGGGTCTGCTGAGAGGAAGCACCAACTGGTAGGAGTAGGCCCAATTCTCCCCGCTCTGGGCCGCCCGTAGTTTGACCACAGTGGCTCTCGCTGCCGGGTCGATGCTGAAAAGGGGCGATTGCGCCAACTCGTCGACGAAAGCGTCGACTACTTTGGCCTCCTCGGGATTCTCGAGGTAAAGTCCGTCAATTGACACGGCGGTGACGGCTGGCCGGGATTCGCCTGTCGCTGGGGCAGACGCCCAACGATCTTTGTTCGCAGGGTCAAGCACGGTCTCCCCGACCATCGGTCGGAGGCTGGTAATCCAAATGTTTCGCGCCGGAATGCGTTGTGCGAGTTCGTCGATGAGGGCAGCCCAAGCGGTTCTCAGCATGGGCGCGGCTGCCAAATCGGCCGCTTCCTCAAATAGCCCGTCTCTTTCGGCGGAAGCTGCGTCGATTTTATTTTTGAAGGTTTTCAGCTTCGATACTTCTGCATCGAGTTCAGCACTCAGGGCCGCTGCATGGTCAGCTGCATTCTTGAAGTGCAGGAACGCCGCGCTCATAAACATGGCCAACAGTGCCACCGCAGCGACCAGATAGGGGCGGCGCTTTTGTTCCTGCGCGGCAGAGTTTAATCGTGGGGACTGAAAGGCAAGCTGCAGCGGGCAATCCCCAAGCAGCAGATTGGCGGCCAGTCCGGTGCACTCCCCCAGGGAATGCGCTGAAAGTTGCGCTTCTTGGAGGTCGACCGAGGGGGCTACGGTGATCCGGCGCAGTGGGTTGAAAAACTCCACGGGCAGCGACAGCTTCTCGTTGAAAAACTCCAGGGTGCCCGGCAGGGAGGCGCCACCCCCGGCCAAGAGGACCCGGACCGGTGCGGATCCGCCTTGGTTGGTGCGGTAAAATGTGATCGAGCGTGTTATTTCGTTGTGGATTCTCGCCATCACCGTGCGGGCTGTTTTGCCCACTTCGGCGCTTTCCCCGGTTGCTTCGTAGTTGCCGGGAGGCGGGATGAAAGCGTCTTTTATTTTGATGGTCTCCAGGTCGGTGAGCGGATGTCCTTCGAATCTTTTCTGCAGCGCGGCTGTGATAGAGTTGCCCCCGACAGGCAACGTCCGGATGAAGAGATGTTCGGACTCCGCGAAAATAAGATTGGTGGCGCGTGCACCGATGTCGATGAGGAGCGTGCAGCCTTCCAGGTCGGGATAGTTGAAACGCAACGAATTGTAGAGTGCGGTGGGCGAAGTCTCGATAATCTGCGGGGACAATCGGGCCCTCAAGACGGCGTCCACGGTTGCTTCCAGACTGTCCAGTTTGGTGGCAAGAATCAGGGCGCCGAACTTGTCCTGTTCACTCTCGGGCAAGACCTGGTGGCAAAGCGAAACCTCTTCGATGGGGTAGGGGATATTCTGCTGTGCCTCGAAGAAAAGCATCTGCTCGACTTTGTCTGAGTCCACTTTCGGAATTTTGACAAACCGCGCGAAGACGGCCTGCGAGGGCAGGGCCAGACCCAAAGGACCGCTCTTCCATTTGAGTTTTGCCTGCAGTTCGTCGAGAGCGATTTTAAGCTGTCCGGCACGGCTGGCGTCGGCAGCCGGGTCAGGCAGCAGTTCCGTGCGCGCGAAGCGGGACAAGATGATGGACTCACCGGGGCCGGCTTCGAAAACCGCCATGGTCACAGTCTGCATGCCGAGGTTCAGCGCGGCAGCGCGTTTGACAGAAGGCATGGCGGAAAAGCTAAGAAGAAAGGCGGCGGGCCACTACATTCCCGCGGGACGGGCTTTGATGGCTTCGTAATAGTCCCAGGCCAAAGGAGCGAAGGGTGTTTCGTTCTTGTTCAAGACGTAGCCATTGACCTGTTGCAGAGTGGACCACCATTGGCCTTTCCCTTTCCAGCTTTGTTCGGCCACAAGCTGACCTTGCTTGGTGATGGTTACTCCAACATCGACGATGGCCCCGTTGATGGTGCTGGGGGCTTTGCCCTCAAAAAAGCGTTCGAGAGTCCGGGGGCTGATGTACATCACCGAGTTCATGCCTTTGCCCTGCGGAATGGCGCTGTGGGTCACCGAACCCGTGAGCAGCGTTCCTTTGGGATTCTCCCGGCTTTTGTCGTTCAGAAGGACGTAGTAGTTGAGGGTGAGGTCGTCGAGGAATCGAGGTTCTTTTGCTCTGGGTTGCCAGTCGAAAGCCACCTCCAGCTCCACAAAATCTTTGTTTTTGGACACCTTTTTGTTCTTGGGGCCATAACTGATCGAGTATTCGGGAGTCGTCACCAAATCGGGAGTAATTTTGGTGATTTGAAACTCCGTGTTGGGCTGCTGGGCCAAAGCCGCCAAGGGCGCCAGGCAGGCGAGAAGGAGTAAAGCCGGGAAGTAGCGGGGGGTCATGATCATCCGACGAACTTAGCGAGCGCCCACCGATTACTCCAGCAATTACTATTTAGCGTGCCCCGATGCCGAGCAGCACCACAGGAACCGTTTTGAGGAGGATTTTGCAATCCAGTGCGAGAGACCAGTTGTCGATGTATTCGACGTCAAGCTTGACCCAGTCGTGAAAGTCCTTGAGTGCGCTGCGCCCGCTGATCTGCCAAAGACAAGTGAGTCCTGGCTTCATGCTCAAGCGCCGGCGGTAGGCGGTGAGTTTGAAGTTGTCCACCTCGTACAGGGGAAGGGGGCGGGGGCCGACCAGGCTCATTTGGCCGGCGAGGACGTTGAAGAGTTGCGGAAACTCATCGAGACTGCTCTTGCGCAACCAGCGACCAAAGGGGGTGATCCTAGGATCATCGGCCATCTTAAACACCGGCCCGGTCATTTCGTTTTGCCCTGCCAAATCGGCATGCTCCTGCTCGGCGCCGGTACGCATGGAGCGGAACTTGAGCATGGTGAAGGGCTTTCCGTGCAGGCCTGCCCGGCGCTGCCGGAAAATGACCGGTCCGGGCGATGTGCATTTGATGACGAGGGCGACCAAGAGCAGTAGCGGTGATAGCAACAAAATTCCCAGCAGAGCCCCGATGCGATCCATCAGGCCCTTGAGCAGCAGGGCCCACGACAGTTCCGGTGTGACCTTGAGCACGAGCATCGGCGTGGGGCCCAATGTGTCATAAGCCGGTCTTGCAATAGAGGCCCGGACAAAGTTGGCCGCGATCCACGCCTCCACGCCCTCTGTCTCGCAGGCGGCAATACAATCCTGCAGCGGGGCTGGGGACTGTGCTCCGAAGGCAAAAATCACCCGGCCGACGCTGTGGCGATGGATGGAGTCGACGAGAGCGTCTGCTCCCCTTTCTTCGAGATCGATGCGATCGACAACATCAATTTCGAGTCTCTGCACCGGGGAGAGCGGATCGAGAACCTTCTCCATGGCCGGGAGGGTTCCGGCAAGAATGACTTTTTCGCCTTGTTCGCCCCGTCGCAACCTCCGCAGATAAATGTCGCGATACACCGCTTCCCGCAAGAGCAGTCCCATGGGGGCGAGAAGCATGAAAATCAGGAAAGCCGAGCGGCTGGGAATGCCGAGCTTGAGGAAGACCACGCATGCTCCGAGGATCAATCCAAGCCACGCACCGGCATAGGCAATCTGGCGCAGGGATCGAGTCGCGGTCTTTTCCAGCGGGTACTGGTAGAATCCCTGCATTTCGAGGAGAAGAGGACCGAAAAGTCCCACCACCAAAAAAATCCATACAAAAGACTCGAGGGAGGGAATCTCCGGAAGGAAATCGAAATCGATGATTTGGAAGCGCCTCAGCGCGTAGCCGAGGTAGAGTGAGCCGACCAACACAAGCGCGTCGGCAACTTGGTTGGTTTGCAGGGCGATCTCCTGCTTGCGAGAAATCATGAGATGACAGGTTCGTGTTGGCTCTCTTGGGGCGCTTCGGATAACTACTTGGAAGATTCCATGAAATCCCGAAAAAGGCGAGCGCTCGTACCCCGGACCGAGATTGTCGGCTCGGTCCACACGCTGGCGGGCTTGCGTCGCGCCGCGCGTCTGCGCCCGGGGCAGGGGGTCGATGTTATCGAGGTCCGTCTCGATTGGCTGGCGGATGAGGCGAGGAAACTTCCGGGCTTGCTGAGATCGATACGGCTCCCCCTCCTTCTCACTGCGCGGCACCCGCGCGAGGGAGGAAATGGTTGTTTGTCGCTCGCCGCGCGGCGCCAACTGCTGGAAACGTTTCTGCCCCTGGCGAGGATGGTCGATATCGAGTTGCGCAGTGCGGGATCCTTCCGCGATCTGCTTGGTGCCGCGCGCAAAATGCGGGTCAAGGTCGTTCTCTCCTCCCACCATTTCTATCGTGCCCCCACCCAGGCAAGGTTGGTCGGCGTCGAGCGCCAAGCGTGGCTGCTGGGGGCGGATATCTGCAAGATTGCTGTCCACATAAAAAACGCTGCGGAGCTTGCTCGTCTTTTGGTTCTCCAGTCGGGCGCCCGCCGCCCTCTTGCCACCATGGGCATGGGCCCGTTGGGAAAAGTTTCACGGCTCGTGTTGCCGCTGGCCGGATCTCGGCTTGTCTACGGCTACATCGACCGTCCGCAAGTACCGGGCCAGTGGCCCGCGATTGGTCTCCGCGAACGTTTGCAGGAGGTGACTTTATGAAAACACTGACCGAATGGGTGGCAGGGGGTAATGTCCTCGGTGTCGACGAGGTTGCCGCTGCGGCCGGGGCGTTGTTGTCCGGTGATTCCGGCGACGAGGAAAAAGCTGACTTTCTCGAGGCTTTGAACAAACGAGGCGAGCAACCCGGAGAAGTACGGGCCTTCGCTGCGGAATTCTTGCGAGCCGCTGTTCCCTTCGAGGTTCCCGACGGCGCGGGGCCTGTCCTCGATGTGTGCGGCACCGGGGGAGACAAGCTGGGGCTTTTCAACATCTCGACGGCGGTCATGTTCGTGGCAGCCGGCGCGGGGGCTCGCGTGGTCAAGCACGGGAACCGGGGCATCACATCGCGCAGCGGTGGGGCCGATGTCCTCGAGGCTCTCGGTGTTCCGGTCGAGTTGCCCCCGGAGACGCTGACCCGCATGCTCGAGTCGTGCGGAGCATGCTTTCTCTTTGCGCCGCGCTTCCACCCGGCCTTCAAGGCGGTGGCAGGTGCGCGAAAAGTGCTGGCCGCCCGAGGGCGTGCGTCCATTTTCAACATGCTCGGGCCACTTCTCAACCCGGTGCGCCCCGCATTCCAATTAACCGGAGTGTTCGCCGAATCTCTGGTGCCGCTCTATGCCGCGGTCTTGCCGGGACTTGGCCGCAAGCGTGCCTGGGTGGTTCACGGCAAAGTGGAAGGCGGGGTCATGGACGAGATGTCCACGGCGGGCCGAACCCTGGTTTCGGAGGTGAACAACGGACAAATCATCGAGAAGGAGTTGGCCCCGGGACAATTTTTCGAGGCGCCTTCCTCGCTCGAGTCCTTGCAGGGGGGAGATGCGCCGGTCAATGCACGGATCCTCACGGAACTGCTCGCGGGCGAAACAGGCCCGCGTCGCGATATCCTCTTGCTGAATTCCGCAGCGGCGCTGGTGGTCGCGAATATCGCTGCCGACCTTCCTGAAGGAGTAGCCCGGGCCTCGGAGGCGATCGACTCGGGTGCGGCGCGTCGTGTGTTGGACAAGATGCGGCAAGTCGCGGCGGCGACTTAACGTGTCGGGGCAGCGTTCATGATCTTCACCCAAATGGGCAGTGCGAGGGTCGCGCCGTATCCGCGCTCGACGATCTTTTTGGGCTGGTCGAAACCTACCCACACGCCACAAGTGGTTCGCGCGTCGAATCCGACGAACCACGCGTCACGGTAGTCGTTGGTCGTCCCCGTTTTGCCCCCCGCTTTGCCTTTGTACCCGAAAGCCTTGGCGACCTCTCCGGTTCCACGGCTCATGGCCTCGCGCAGGACAACGGCGGTCGTCCGGGCCGCCCCGGAGGGCAGAATGCGCCGCGCGGAACCGCGGTAACGGTAAAGAACCCGGCCGCTTGCGTCCTCGACATATGCCAGAATGTGGGGGGAAGAAGCTATGCCCTCGTTGGCCAGGGCCGCGTAGGCTTCGGTCAGCGAGCGCAAAGTGCCACTGAACGAGCCGAGAAAAAGAACAGGCGAACGGGGAACCTCCTCCGAAATTTCCGCAGCCATGATGCATTCGCGTACCCGGTCGAGACCCGCCCACATGCCTACCCGCACGCTCATGGTGTTGCGGGAGAGGATCAAACCATCGCGGGCCGGCATGTTTCCGCGGTAGGTGTCATCGCTGTTGGACGGGCTGTATTTGGCGAAGGCCCGGGGCAGTTCGCCCGGTTGGATGCGGTTGTCGCTCACGGGTTCGTCCGGCGACATTCCGGCGGCAAAGGCCGTCGCGTAAACGAAAGGTTTGACGGATGATCCCACCTGGCGCTCGGCGAAGAAGGCGCGGTTGTATTTGCTGGAGGCGAAATCGCGTCCGCCCACCAGCACGCGAATCCCGCCGTTCAGGTTGTCCACAGCCATGGCGGCCGCCTGAAGGTACGGTGTGCCCCCTCCGCCTTGGGGATCGACGTAGGGAGTGTCCGACTTTTTCGCGTGAGGGTAGCCGGGGCGCGCCTCCACGGCCTGCAGTTGCGCTTCCACAGCCTCAACGGCGGTGCGCTGCATCCGGCCGTCCAGCGTGGTGTAAATCTTCAATCCGGCTCCATCCAGCACGTCTTGCGGAAGGGCTCGCTCGAGTTCCCGCCAAAGCAATTCCATGGCCCAGTCCTCCTGCGGCGGAGGCGGCTTTGCGTTTGCCAGGTGAAGAGGTTCGCTGCTGGCGCGCTTGGCTTGGCTTGCATCGATAAGTCCCAGCGATTCCATTTGAGTCAGGACGACATTTCGTTGCGTGATTGCTCCTTGCGGGTCACGGAAGGGAGAAAGACGGTTGGGGCTGCGGATCAGTCCCGCGAGAAGCGCGGCTTGCGCGAGGTTCAAATCCGCGGCGGACTTCCCGAAATAGGCTTGGGCTGCTGTTTCGATCCCGAAGAGGCCGGAACCGAAATAAATGCGATTCATGTAGTGGGCGAGAATTTCCTCTTTGGCAAAAACAGCCTCCATGCGAATCGCCAAGGCGGCTTCAAGGATCTTGCGATGGATCGTCTGGCCTCCGAGGGGAAAACTGTTGCGGGCCAGCTGCTGCGTCAGGGTGCTGCCGCCCTGGCGCACCCCGCCGGCCGCGAGATTCCGCGCCGCGGCTCTGGCTACGCCCCAGGGGTCCACACCGAAGTGATCGAAAAAGCGCGAGTCCTCCCGCGCCACCAGGGCTTTGACGAAATAAGGACTCACCGCGGCCAGCGGAACCGTCTTGCGGTTTTCTCCGCTGAGCCGGGTATAAACCTCGCCATTGCGGTCAATGACCATCGAGCTTTCGGGAATCCGTCCGACTTCGGAGAGGTCGAACGTCCAAGCCCATGCCAGGTAAAAAGCACCAATCAGGGTCCACAAAAGAAGGCAGGCGAGCGTCAGGCGGCCAAGTTTGCGGGTGCGTTTGCGCCGCAGGCGGCGCCGTTTGGCCCGGGGGCGCAGCAGGTTGATGCGCTGCGAGGATGGGTGTTTGCGCGGGGGTGCGGCCATGCTGGGCTCTCCTTTACCCCAGATGCCCCCGAGCGTCAGCCATGGAAAATTCGGCTTCCCTTGGGTCTTGCGGCGACTCAATTTGGCCGCGCTATGGCAAACACCTCCTGTGATAAATCCTCCGGCTGGACGCTGTTCCAGGGAATCCTCCTCATCATCTGCGGCGCTCTCGCGATCGTTTTCCCGCTTTTGGGAACGATTGCGGTCGAGCAATTATTCGCCGCTTTGCTGCTCATCGTCGGCGGCTATGCTCTCGCCGCCTCGTTGGGCAAGAGTAACGAGGGTTCCATCCATCGCATCGTCTCCGTTTTGTGGGCGGTGCTCACGCTGGCAACGGGACTGCTTCTGCTCTTCAAGATCGGTGCGGGCATCCTCACGCTGACCATATTGCTGGCCGCCTACTTTGCCGCGCAGGGAATCATCACCATCCTCGGCTCCTTCAAATTCGTCGGCACCGGTGCTTTTATCATGATGTTGCTCAGTGGCGTGGTTTCGCTCGTTCTCGCTTACATGATTTTCAGCGGCTTCCCCGGCTCGGCGGTCTGGTTGCTCGGGCTGCTTTTCGGCATCAATCTGGTTTTCACAGGGGCGATTTTCATCGCCATGTCGCTGGCCCTCAAAGGAAAGGGCGCCTGACGCCGGTTTGCCCAATCTTCGGCAAGAAACCCGCGGCCACCCGCGGGTTTCTCATTTGTGGAATGGCCAGACCAGCGGGATGATGATCATCGCGCCGAGGAAATAAATCAGGTTCAACGGGAGCCCGAACCGGGTGAAGTCGGTGAAGCGGTAGCCACCCGCGGAGTAAACATAGGTGTTGGTCTGGTAGCCGATAGGCGTGGAGAAGCAGGCGCTCGCCGCGATGGTGGTAGCAATGGCGAAGGGCCGCGGGTCCAATCCGAGTTCCGCGGCGGCGCCCAGTGCGATGGGCATCATGAGGACCACGGTCGCATTGTTGGAAAGCAGTTCCGTCACGGCCATGGTCAGGACAAAAACAACAGCCAGCAGAATGAACGGCTTCCAGTCGCTCGGGGCGATTTCGGTGGCCCAAGATGCGAAGTTGCCGGCGACATATTCCGCGGCGCCCGTCTGCTGCATGGCCAGGCCGAGGGCCAGGGTGCTGTAAATAAGGAAGAGCAGTCCCCAGTCGACGGAGCGATAGGCCTGCCGGGGCTTGAGGGTGCCGGTGACCATGAGCAACACACATCCGACGAGGGCTGCCACGGCAATCGGAACCAGGTTGAAGGTGGCCGCCAGAATCACGCCTGCGAGAGTGCCCATCACGACCGGAGTGCGGGCCCGCTGCGTTGTGGTCGGCACGCGGGGCCGGTCGAGGAGAAGCAGGTCCGCATTGGCGCGCAGGGCTTTCACCGAACCGCTCGGCCCGAGAAGCAAAAGCGTGTCGCCGGGCTGCAGAGGAATGTTCTCGAACCCGCGGCTGAGGTTGGTGCCCCGACGGTGGATGGCCAGAACGACCACACCGAAGCGCTGGCGAAAATTTAGTTCCCTGACGCTCCGGCCGATCACTTCCGAGAGCGGACCGACGATCGCTTCAGCCAACCGGCCCTCATGGGTCACGACTGCTTCGCCCTTCTCGGCCAGCGCCCGTTCGGCATCCAACTGCACTCCGGGCATGGCGATGACCGCGGCGACGGCCTCCGGAGGCCCGGCCACGACGATACGATCGCCGCCGCGCAACCGGAGCGTGTCGAGCGGTTCGAAGTAGGGCTCGCCGCTCCTCCGCACCTCGAGGACACGCAGGCCGGCGCGCGAGCCGAGATCGGCTTCGGCGAGGGTCTTGCCCACGGCCATCGACCCTTCCTGCACGGAGGCCTCGACCACATATTCTGAAAAGCCGCCCTCGCTCAGGTCTTGGGCCAGAGTTTTGCGTTCGGGCAGCGTACGGGGCGCCATAATGACCACGTAGATGGTTCCCAGCACGAGCAAGGGCAAGCCAACCGCGGCGGTCTCGAACATCCCGAATGGCGGGTGGTTGGTATCGGCCAGCAAACCGCTGGCCAGGATGTTCGTGCTGGTTCCGACCAAAGTGCACGTACCGCCGAAAATCGAAGCGTAGGAGAGGGGGATAAGAAAGATGGAGGCCGAGACCCCCGCGCGGTTGGCCAGATGAATCGCGATCGGCAGACCGACCACCACCACGGGCGTGTTATTGATGAACGCCGAAACAAGAGCGGTCCCCAGCATCATGGCGAGCAGGAGGCCCCGCGGGCCGAGGTTTGCGACGCTTTCCAACCGCCCCAACGCACGGGTCAGCGCGCCTGTGCGCTCCAGCGCGTTGCTCAGGATAAACATGGCCGCCACGGTCAAAGGCGCGGGGTTGGCGAAGACGGCGAGCAGGTCCCGCGCTTCGGGGAAGGACGTTTCGAACGGCAGCTGGGACAAGACCAACAGCGCGGCGAACACCGTCAGGCCGGTCAAATCCGTGGGCCAGCGTTCGCGCACGAATTGCACGAGCGCGAACGCGACCAGCGCGAGAACAGCGGCGATTTCCCAGGTCATGCCGCGCGAAAAATGCCCTCTCGCCAACGGGCTGGCGAGCCCGAAATGGCCGGCCGATTGGCCTTGCCGCCCGGCACGGCATGCCTGAGGTTCCCCCCGTGAAGTGGTCTTTTCAGATCGCGCGCATCGCGGGCATCGACGTCCGCATCCACGCAACCTTCCTGCTGCTCCTTTTGTGGTTCGGCATGGCTTACCATGCCGAAGGCGGTTTTGCGGCCATGGTCTCGGGATTGGTCTTTATTCTGCTGCTCTTTATCTGTGTCTTGCTCCACGAGTTCGGACATGCCTTGGCGGCCCGGGCTTACGGGATCCGGACGCCGGACATCACCTTGCTGCCGATCGGCGGCATCGCCCGGCTGGAGCGCATGCCGGAGAAACCGTGGCAGGAGTTCGTGGTGGCTTTGGCCGGTCCGGCGGTCAATGTGGTCATCGCTCTCGCCCTCTTTCTGGTGATCGGCCGCGTCTTCCACCTCGAAGACCTTGCCGTGGCGAACCCCGGCGCCGGTGACCTGCTCTCCAAGTTGCTTGCCATCAATGTGATTTTGGTGGCCTTCAATTTGCTGCCGGCCTTCCCCATGGACGGGGGACGGGTTCTCCGCGCTCTCCTGGCCACGCGCATGAGACACGCCAAGGCCACGCGGATTGCGGCCTTCATCGGGCAAGTTGTGGCCGTGCTTTTCGGGATTCTGGGTTTGTTCGGCAACCCCATGCTTTTGTTCATAGCCGTGTTTGTTTTTTTCGGAGCCCAGCAGGAGGCGCTTTACGCGACGGCCAAGGAGAACTTCGAGGAAATGCGCGTGGCTCGCATCATGCAACCACTGCCTCCCGTCTTCACCCGTGGAATGAGCGTGCTGCAGGCCGTGCAATTGGCCATGCGCGACGCCCGCCACAGCTATCCGCTGGTGGACTCCGGTCTGCGGGTGCTCGGGCTTGTCTCCGGGGAGGACCTGTCGCGCGCGCTCCACGATCGTGCGAGTCAACCAGTCGAGGTCTTGGCGCGCGTTCCCGTGGCTTGCCTTCCGGTCGACGCGGACCTGCGCCGGGCCCGCGAGGTCATTGTGCAGTCGTTCCAAGACGATTTCCCCGTCACCAACGCGGCCAATCAACTGGTCGGTTACGTGTCCCGCCATGACTTGCCCGCGGAATTTCTCGCATCCGTCGGCGACGGAAGGACGGGAGCTTTCCCCCGGCGGTGAGCGCCCAAAAATAGCGTCAACGGGCCGTTTTGTTTGGCAAGAACGGCCTCTGCCCGCTAGTTTCGTCGGGATTTTCACTCCTCCATGGATCGCACCGCCTCACTCCATCTACCCGACGGCAAGTCCGTCGACCTCCCTGTCATCGTCGGCACGGAGAACGAGCATGCCGTGGATGTGCGCACCCTGCGTGACCAGTCGGGCTACATCACTTTCGACGACGGCTTCGCCAATACCGGCTCTTGCATCAGCGACATCACCTTCATTGACGGGGAGAAGGGGATCTTGCGGCACCGAGGTTACCGCATCGAAGATCTGGCCAACGAATCTATCTTTCTCGAGACGGCCTACCTGATCGTCTACGGCGAGCTGCCCACCACGAAGCAACTCTCGAAGTTCCGTGGCCGGATCGCCTCGAGTGCATCGGTTCACGAGGGGATGAGGCAGTTTTTCCAGGGCTTCCCCCATACGTCGCATCCCATGGCCATTTTGTCCGCCATGCTCAACTCCCTGGGGTGTTACTACCCGGAGATGACAACGCACAACCGGGCCAAAGACTTGGAGCACTTCGACTGGGCGACGGCTCTCCTCATCAGCAAGGTCCGCACGCTGGCCGCCATGTCTTATCGCGCCAAACGGGGCCTGCCATTTGTCTACCCGCGCTGGGATCTCCGCTACGCGGCCAACTTCCTGCACATGATGTTTTCGGAGCCCTATCACGACTACAATCCGAAGCCGGAGGTGACCGAAGCGCTCGATTTGATTCTTCTTCTCCACGCCGACCACGAGCAGAACTGCAGCACTTCGACGGTGCGCATGGTCGCCTCCAGCGGGGCCAATTTGTTCGCCAGCGTTTCCGCCGGGGTCAGCGCGCTCTGGGGACCGTTGCACGGTGGCGCCAATGCGGCCGTCATCGAAATGCTCGAGGAGATCGATGCTTCGGGGGACGACGGGCGCAAGGCGGTCGAGGCGGCCAAGAAAGGCGAGCGGCGTCTCATGGGGTTCGGTCACCGCGTGTACAAGAACTACGATCCGCGCGCCCGCATTCTCGGGGATGCGGCCAAGCGCGTCCTGACGTCAATGGGTATCAACGACCCGCTCCTCGGCATCGCCATGCATCTCGAGGAGGTCGCGCTCAAAGACGACTATTTCGTTTCGCGGAAGCTCTATCCGAATGTGGACTTCTACAGCGGGATCATCCTGCGTGCCATCGGTATCCCGGTCGATATGTTCCCGGTGATGTTCGCCATGGGGCGGATGCCCGGTTGGATCGCGAACTGGCGCGAGGTAGCCACCAACCCCAAGATGAAGATCCACCGTCCGCGGCAGGTCTACAATGGGATGACCGAGCGGGACTATGTGGCCATCGAGGCCCGCGGCTAGCGGCCACAGACGGCCCGGTCGACCCTAGTCGTCGTAGCTCAGAATCCAGGCCGGATCTTCGACGAGGAACTGCGGCTTTCCCCTGTGCGTGGAAAACAGGCCGACAACTTCGATTTTGGAGCCGACTGCCAAGGAGCGCAGTGGTCGGAGTGCGTCGGTTTTCTTGTCCGATGCCCAGAGCGTGTAATCCTCACCGTCGACTTCGGCCGCGAGGGGACGGCGGGAGGCTATCTTGCCGCGGACCCGGAAAAACTGGCCCAGGTGCGCCTCCGGGTCCGAGGCTGCGCTCGCGTCGAAGAGGGGCAACTTCTTCGGGTCCAGACGATCGAAGCCCACCGCACGCTGTGACGTGGTTGTGCTCGGTTGGCCCGGCTTGGCCAACGGCAGGCGTTTTGCCTTGTCTCCATCGCCAACGACACGGAGGCGGAAAGCCACGGGAAAATGGTCACTGAACCCGGAGCCGTCACCCAAATTGTTCCACCGGAGAGGGAGCCCCAGCTTGTCCTCGCAATTGAGGCCGGGGAGGGCAACCACGCCGAAGGAGTTGTCGGCGTACTGCCAGCCGTTGTGATCGTAGAGTCCCGGCGAAATCATGCTTTGCATCAGCGTGCCCCACTGGCCGTTGTAATGGTCCGATCCCCGTTGGTCCTCCGGCAGTTCATGCCACAAGTTGTAGAGTGAGAGCCCGGTGGTCTCGGCGGTAGCCGCCTCGTCGCCCTGCGAGCCGAGGATATCGTTGATGCCCGTCTTTCCCATGTGCGGGTAGACCCGGGTCTGGTTGTAGTGCGAGTTGAAGTCGCCGGTCACCACCACGTCCGCGGCAGGATTTTCTCGGAAGATCGCTTCCAGGCGATCGCGGACCGTCTTGGCATTGAATCTGCGCGACTGTTCGCTGTTGAGATCTCCGGCGCCGGACTTCCAGTGGTTGACAAGGACCACGAGAGGGTGGCCATCGGCCTCCAAGGTGACCTCAAGCACATCCCGTGCATCGGGCGTGGCGTGGCTTTTGACATCCGTAATGGGAAATTTGCTGAAGAGGGCGTTTTTGTGGGCTTTGCGACGAACGGAGCGATCCGTGCCGGAGAGGGCGGCGAAGTCGGGTTCGTCCGCTCCGATGGCGATGCCATAACCCGTCATGCCTTCGTCGGCCAGATGCTTGAGCAGCAGGGCTTCGGCCGGCAGTCCCCGAATCTCGTCGTTCAGCCCCGAGGTGAGCATTTTCGCTGCCGTGGTGTCTTGGTATTTCTCCAAAAAAGCTGCCGTGTCTGGCACTTTCGTTTCGGGCGTGAAGTCCAGTTCCAGTTCGTTGAAGGCCACGATGTCGGGACCTTCCCCGTTGTTGAATGTTTTGAGGACGTTGGCGATCCCCTGCATCTTGCGCAGCATCTTGCCGGGGGAGTAGGCGTCGGCTTGGCCGGTTTCGGCGTAATCCTCGAAAATGGCGACCTTGTCGGCGTCAAAAAGATTTTCGACGTTGTAGGTCACAAAGGTGACTTCGCGCGCGTTTACGGTGTGACAGAGGGCGGCGACGAAGATTGCGGCCCGCAGGGGTGAATTCATGGGGCGCACCTTGGCTCCGCGCGGGCGCGTTGCAAATAAAAATCCCGTCCCGCGCGGAGGCGGGACGGGATGGCGGGGAGGAAAGGAGCCGGTCAGCTCAGTGCTGCCTGCGCCGCCGCGAGGCGGGCGATGGGCACCCGGAAGGGTGAGCAACTGACGTAGTCCAGCCCGATTTCGTGGCAAAAAGCCACGCTGTCGGGGTCGCCGCCGTGCTCGCCGCAGATGCCCAACTTGAGCTTTTTGCGTTCTTGGCGTCCGAGTTCGGACGCAATGCGCATGAGTTTGCCGACGCCTTGCGTGTCCACGCTGGCGAACGGATTCTTCTTCACGATTTCCAGATCCTGATAGACGGGCAGGAAGCTGCCCGAGTCATCCCGGCTCATGGCCAGGGTGGTCTGGGTCAGGTCATTCGTCCCGAAGCTGAAGAACTCCGCGTCCCTGGCAATCTCGTCGGCGACCAGTGCGGCGCGCGGCACCTCAATCATGGTTCCAACGAGGTAGTTGAACTTGGTTTTCTTTTCTTTGGCCACTTCCGCGGCCACGCGGTGAACAAGGTCGACCTGCAGTTTGAGTTCCTTGTGGAAGCCCGCGAGCGGGATCATGACCTCCGGGCGGACTTTGATGCCTTTTTTCTGCACTTCGGCGGCGGCCTCGAAGATGGCGCGAACCTGCATCTCGGAAATTTCCGGATAGCTGATTCCGAGGCGGCAACCGCGGTGTCCGAGCATCGGGTTGAACTCGTGGAGATCATGCACGCGCTTGGCGATCTTGTCCGCGCTGATGCCCAGCTTGTTGGCCAAGGCGTTCTGCTGCGCATGGTCGTGCGGCAGAAACTCGTGGAGCGGCGGGTCGAGCAGGCGGATGGTGGCGGGGAGACCTTTGAGCGCCTTGAAGATACCCGCGAAATCTTCGCGCTGGTACGGCAAGAGCTTGGCCAGGGCCGCTTGGCGATCCTCTTTCTTCTCGGCGAGGATCATCTCACGCACAGCGTCGATGCGGTCACCCTCGAAGAACATGTGCTCGGTGCGGCAGAGGCCGATGCCGGTCGCGCCGAAGGCCACTGCATTTTCCGTCTGTTCCGGAGTGTCGGCATTGGTGCGCACACCGAGACGCGAGGCCTTGTCGCACCACTTCATGAGTTGGGCGAAACCCTGGTAAACAGGGCTCTTGGCCGGACTCAGGGATTTCTCCACCAGCACCTGGATGATTTCCGACGGCGCGGTTTTGATCTGTCCGTCGTAGACTTCGCCGG
>JBMTVD010000030.1:0-21346 GCA_049451035.1 Chthoniobacterales bacterium
CCGGGGCGCGGACCCGCACCGCGACGGGCTTTTCTCCCGCCCCGGGTGCCGCCAAGCACCCCGATCAAAGAAAGGAGTCAGGCAACATGCGTCAGCGCAGCAGCGACGAAGCCCTTGAACAAAGGATGCGGGGTGCGCGGACGCGAGCGGAACTCGGGGTGGAATTGGCAGGCGACGAACCACGGGTGCGAGCGCAACTCGACGACCTCGGCCAGGGTACCGTCCGGTGACGTGCCGGAAATGACGAGGCCCTGCTTTTCCATCTCGTCTTTGTATTTCATGTTGAACTCGTAGCGGTGCCGGTGGCGTTCGTTGATTTCCGAAGCTCCGTAAAGCTGGTGCGCCACGGTGTTTTTGCGCAAGGCGCAGGGATAGGACCCGAGACGCATGGTGGCACCCTTGTCGGTCACATCCTTCTGGTCCTCCATGAGGTAGATGACCGGATCGGGCGTTTCCGGATCGAACTCGGTGCTGTCGGCTTTGGGGTGGCCGCAGGCGTTGCGGGCGAACTCGATGACGGCCACCTGCATACCGAGGCAGATACCGAAGTAGGGAGTGCCCGTTTCGCGGGCGTAGCGCGCGGCGGCGATCTTGCCCTCGATCCCGCGGTCGCCGAAACCGCCGGGCACCAGGATGCCGGCCACGCCGCGCAGGTGTCTTTCCGGTCCGCCTTCGGCCTCCAGATCCTCGGCATCGACCAGCACGAGATCGATGCCGCAATCGTGCGCCGCGCCGGCGTGGGTCAAAGACTCGTAGATGCTCTTGTAGGCGTCCTGCAATTCGATGTATTTGCCGACCACCGCGATACTGACGCGTTTGCGCGGACGCACCACACGGTCGACGAACTTGGCCCAATCCTCCATGCGCGCGGGCGGCGTATCGAGGCGGAGCGCTGCGCAGACCGCGGTGTCGAGCCCCTCCTTCTGCAGCATGAGCGGCAGCTCGTAGATGGTATGCTCGACGTCACGGCCTTCGATGACCGCGCGCCGGGGAACGTTGGAGAAAAGCGACAGTTTTTCGCGCACGTCCTCGTCGAGCGGATACTCGGTGCGCGCGATGACCACTTTGGGCTGCAGGCCGATCTCGCGCAGCTTGGCCACGCTTTGTTGCGTGGGTTTCGTTTTCAATTCGCCCGCGGCCTTGATGAAGGGCACGAGCGTGACGTGGATGAGCATGGCGTTCTCCTCGCCCGCTTCGAGGAGGTATTGGCGGATGGACTCGAGGAAGGGCAACCCTTCGATGTCACCGGTTGTTCCCCCGATTTCGATGATGGCCACATCGGCCTCGCCGGGCGTGGCCAAGAGACGGATGCGGGCTTTGATTTCGTCCGTGACATGGGGAATCACCTGCACGGTTTTTCCCAGGTAATCGCCGCGACGCTCGCGGGCGAGGACGTTTTCATAGACTTGTCCGCTGGTCAGGTTGTTCTTGCGGCCGAGGACGCAGCCGGTGAAGCGTTCGTAATGTCCGAGATCGAGATCGGTCTCCGCACCGTCGTCGAGCACGTAGACCTCGCCGTGCTGGTACGGGCTCATCGTGCCCGGGTCGACGTTGAGATACGGGTCGAGTTTGCCCAGGGTCACGCGCAACCCCCGGCTCTCAAGCAAAGTTCCGAGCGAGGCCGCCGCCAAACCCTTCCCCAGAGAACTGACCACCCCGCCCGTGACGAAAATCGTTTTCACGGGGGCAGAACGGTATCAGGTCACCCCGAGTTTTGACACGGAATAACTTGCGGGCGAACCATTTTTGTAGCGGCGTGGCCGTCGGCCGCTACGGTCCGCGCAGCGCGCGTTCGGCCCTGGCCACGTCTTCCGGCGTATCCACCCCCACGGAACCGCGCTTGACGGTGATCACCCCGATGGACACGCCGTGCTCGAGGGCGCGCAGTTGTTCGAGTTTCTCGGCCTTTTCCAGCGGAGTCGGCTTCCATTTCACAAACTCGAGCAGGACTTTGCGCCGGTAACCGTAAATGCCCTGGTGGCGAAGATAGTTGATGCCCCCGCATCCGTCGCGGTCGTAAGGGATGACGCTGCGCGAGAAATAAAGCGCGCGACCGGACCGGTCGGTGACGACCTTGACCACGTTCGGATTGGCGAGGTCGGCGCGGACGGCGATCGGGTTGGCGGCCGTGACCAGACCGAGCGCAGGGTGATCCCGCAGCATCCGGACCAGGCGATCGATGGTCGACGGCGCAATGTCGGGTTCATCGCCCTGCACGTTGAGGATGATCGGGGCGGTTTTGAGTCTGGCCGCGACTTCGGCGAGGCGGTCGGTGCCCGTCGGGTGGTCGGGCGAAGTCAGCGCCACTTCCGCACCGAACGCGAAGACCGCCTCCGCAATGCGCATGTCATCGGTCGCGACAATGACGCGGTCGACCAATTTGGCACGCCGGGTGCGCTCCCACACATGCTGCACGAGAGGTTTGCCGCGCAACTTGACCAGCGGTTTGCCGGGAAAGCGCGTCGAGGCCCACCGGGCCGGAATGATGGCGGTCACCCGGGGCATCCGGCCTCCTGCAAAATATAATCCGCGGCGTAGCCGATGTCGGGCACCACGGCATCCGCGCCACAGCCGCGATGGCCGTGCCCGTGTCCGGTTTCCACCAGCACGGTGCGCAGGCCGGCGTTTTTGCCGCATTCGATGTCGGATGTTTTGTCCCCGACCATCCACGAGCGCGAGAGATCGAGGCCGTGTTCGCGCGAGGCCTCCTGGAGCATGGCGGGCGAGGGTTTGCGGCGCGCACTCGGGGCGGCGGGAGTGCTGTCGTCGTAGTAAGTCGCGGTGATTACGGCCGGCTTGAGTTGCCAGATCACCTCCTCGTGCACGCGATCGTAGTCCTCGCGGGTGAAGTATCCGCGGCCGATACCGCTCTGGTTGGTGACGATGACCAGGGCGAAACCGGCGCCGGACAATTTGAGGAGCGCTTCGGGCGCGCCGGGCACGGCGCGGACGCGCGAAGGATGGTCGCAATAGTCGACCTCCTCGATGAGGGTGCCGTCGCGGTCGAAGAAGACGGCGGGGCGGTCAGCCGGCATGGTTTTTGAAGCTGTCGAACAGTTCGGCGGGCGTGAGGGTGGCGGTCCCGAGTTTGCCGACGACGACGCCGCTGGCGTGGTTGGCGATTTCGGAGGCTTCGACCGGCGTGGCCCCCGCGCAGAGAGCCAGCGTGTAAAGCGCGATGGCCGTGTCGCCGGCCCCGGAAACATCATAGACCTCGCGCGCCCGGGTCGGCGTGTGGTGCCGCTGCCCGTCGCTGGTGAAGAGCATCATGCCGAGTTCGCTCAGGGTGACCAGCAACTGGTCGGTGCCCCACTTCTCGAGGAGAATTTCGCCGACTTTGAGCAGTTGTTGGTCTTCCAGCGGATGCGCCGCGGGCTCCGACCAAGGGAGACCCGCCGCGGCGAAAGCTTCGTGGCGGTTGGGCTTGATCACCGTGACCCCGTGCCAAGGGATCGGGTTGTTCGGGTTGGGATCGACCGCGACCGGTTTGCCGGCGCCGCGGGCTTGGGCGGTGATCTCGCCGGCCAGATCGCGGTCGAGGAGACCTTTGCCGTAGTCCTCGATGATGACGGCATCGACCGCGGGCAAGGCGGCCTCGAGGGCCGCGAGCAGCGTGCGGCGCTCGGCGGGGCCCGGGCTTTCGTTCAATTCGCGATCGACGCGCACGACTTGCTGCGTGCGGGCGATGATGCGCGTCTTCACGGTGGTCGGGCCGCGCCCGCGATCGACCACGCCGGCGGTGTCGATACCGCCCGCGGCGAGCAGATCGCGCAGGCGCTGCCCGGCGGCATCCCGCGCAGCCAGGCCGAGCACGGCGGCATGCGGGGTGAATTCGCGGAGGTTGCGGGCCACGTTGGCCGCGCCGCCGGGATAGGACGTTTCCCGATCGACGGCCACCACGGGGACCGGGGCCTCGGGCGAAATACGGGAGACTTTGCCCCAGATGAATTCGTCCAGCATGAGATCGCCCGCCACGAGAACGCGGCGGGCCGGCATGCCATCGATGATTTCCTGCACGCGCGCGGCGCTGGGGACTTGTTGCACGGTCGGCTTTTTATGCTTTATCTCGGCACCTCCCCAAGTGAAATTTCCCGTATCTTGAAGACCAAAGCACTCTGCGCGCTGGCCGGCGCCATGCTGGCCGCGCAAAGCGCATCCGCCGAACCGCCCGCGCCCCCCAAGCAGATCAACCTCGGGGAATTCCCGGCGGAGACGATCAACGAGGTGGTCGTCCCCGTCCCGAGCGAGGTCTTCATGGTCCTGGAAAAGCTCGGTAACCCGAATTGGCGCGCCGAGCTCGGGCCGGTCCGGACTTACCCGGCGACGGCCGATCGCGCACAGGACGCGCTCCTGCTCGGCACGGTGATCGCCGACGGCTTCATCGCCGTGGAGGCCGAGGACAGCGAGAGGGTCAAGGATATCGGCCGCAATGTCCTCACCCTCGCGGAGGCCATCAATGTGCGCAAATCGGTCGTGTCGCGCAGCAACAGCATCATCGAGAAAGCCGACGGGCGGAAATGGGACGAGGTGCGCCGCGAGTTCGACGGGGCCCTGCAGGACGTCAACCAGGCGATGACCGAACTCAACGACGAGCAACTGGCCCAGTTGGTCAGTCTCGGGGGGTGGCTGCGCGGCACGCAGGCCCTCACCTCCATCGTCGACTCCAAATATTCCGCCGCGCGCGCCGAACTCCTCCACCAGCCTCTGCTCGTCGATTATTTCTCCCGGCAGCTGTCCAAGATGAGCCCCCGCCTGCGCGGCAAACAGATCGTCGGCGAGATCCGCCGCACACTCGACCGCATCGATCCGCTGATCGACAAGGCCGACGGGAATATCGGACCCGAGGCGGTGGCGGAGATTCACAACATCACCTCCGACGTGGTGAGCCGTATCCGTTCCACGGCGGGATGACATGATCACGACCTTTTTCCCCATCCTGGTGCGCCGCGCCGCGGCCTGCGCCGCGGTTGTCTTGCTCTGCGGACCCGCCGTGCTGCGCGCCTATGTCGACGACGCCTTGTCTTTCGCCTACGAGGCGGCCAATCCGTACGCCGAAAAAGGTTGGATCATCCGCGAGGACGCATGGGGCGGCGACCTCGGAGAAGGGGACAAAAAAGCGGTCACCGCCCAGCTTTTCCGCGGCAACAGCTACCTCTTTTTCCTCGGGACGGACGTCGAGAACGCCAGCCTGCGCGTCAATATCTACGACGATGAGGGGAATCTCGCGGAATCAAAATCCTGGCAGGAAGGCAAATTCGCGTACGCCGAGGTCAAGCCGCGCGCGACCGGCACCTACTACATCGTGGTGGAGATCCTCTCCTCGCCCGAAGAACGGACCGGGTGGGCGCTGGTTTATGGATTCCGCCGCTGATTGCTTGATGGAGAACACCACGCTCCACTTCGACAACGCCAGGGCCGCCGCCGCCCTCTACAACAACGACGAGAAGCTGTTGCGCGAGATGGAAACGCACCTTGGCGTGCAGGTTGCGGCCCGCGAGGGATGGATCCGCATCGAGGGGGAGAAAGAGAAGACGCACCGGGCAGCGCAAATTTTCACCCAACTCGACGAGGCGCGGCGCGGCGGCACGGTCATCGGCAAGCAGGAATTCCGCTACGCGCTGCGGGCGGGGGAGGCGGGCGGCCAGAACGGCAACGTCAAAGAACTGGCCGCCGAACGCATCGTTTGCTCGCCGCGCAAGCCGGCCGTCATTCCGAAAACCGACGGCCAGCGCGATTACGTGCGCGCCATCCGCGAGCACGACATCGTCCTGGGCGTCGGGCCGGCCGGAACGGGCAAAACTTACCTGGCCATGGCCATGGCGGTGGCCGCGCTGAAAAAAGAGCAGGTCAGCCGCATCGTCCTGACCCGTCCGGCGGTCGAAGCCGGCGAGGCGTTGGGGTTCCTGCCCGGCGCGCTGGAGGAAAAAATCCTGCCTTATCTCCGTCCGCTTTACGACGCCCTTTATGACATGCTGGAGACGGAGGAAATCCAGAAATTCATGGACCGCGGCATCATCGAAATCGCCCCGCTGGCCTACATGCGCGGTCGCACCCTCAACCACTCGTTCATCGTTCTCGACGAAGCGCAGAACACGACGGCCGAGCAGATGTTCATGTTTCTCACGCGTTTGGGCAACGAATCGAAATGCGTCATCACGGGCGACCGCACCCAGATCGACCTGCCGCGCAACCGCAGGTCCGGATTGCTCGAGGCGTTGGAAGTGCTGCAGGGAGTCGAAGGCATCGACATCCGGGTGATGAGCCAGCGCGACGTGGTGCGCCATCCGCTCGTCCAGGCCATCATCAACGCCTACGAGGAACACCGGGAGACGCGAACCCCGCCACCCCCGGTCAAAGGCTGAGGCGCTCAACCGGCACGAACCACCTCCCGCAATTTCACCGCCAAAAATGACCTCACCCACCCTCCTCGTCCTCGCCGCCGGCATGGGCAGCCGATACGGCGGCCTGAAGCAACTCGATCCGGTGGGACCCGCCGGCGAGACATTGCTCGATTATTCGGTGCAGGACGCCCTTCGTGCGGGGTTCGGGCGGGTGGTTTTTCTCATCCGCCGCGATATCGAGAAGGAATTTCGCGAAAAAGTCGGGGCACGCTACGGCGGCAAAGTCCCGGTCGACTACGCGTTCCAGCAATTGGACCACCTGCCCGGCGGCTTTGCCGCGCCTCCCGGCCGCACCAAACCTTGGGGCACGGCGCACGCCGTGTGGTGCGCGCGGAATGTCGTCGGCGAGAACTTCGCCGCGATCAACGCCGACGATTTCTACGGGGCGGAAACCTTCCGCGTGGTCGGCGAGTTTTTGCGCGGCCGCGACGCGGCCGCGGGAACGCCGCTCTTCGCCATGGCCGCTTTCCGCTTGGGACGCACCCTCAGCGAGCACGGGACTGTGGCGCGCGGCATCTGCGAAGCCGGCCCCGACGGGTTGCTCCGCAGCATCGAGGAACTGACCGACATCGCCCGGGCGGACGACGGGAGTATCACCGCGTCGGGAAGGTTGCTGCCGGAAGAAGCCCCCGTTTCGATGAACTTTTGGGGCTTCACCCCGCAGGTCTTCGAGCTTCTGGAGAAGGAGCTTGTGAAGTTTCTCGCCAAGGACGGCGGCAGCGACAAAGCCGAGTGCTACCTGCCGAGCGCGATCGCGGGCATGATCGAGTCCGGATCGGCAAGGGTGCGGATGCTGCCGACGACAAGCGATTGGTTTGGAGTGACCTATCGCGAAGACCGGGAGCGGGTCGTGCGCAGTATCGCCGCGCTTGCCACCGACGCGCCGGCCGCGTGATTTGCGAAAACTGCATAGCAAAGGAAGACGCGCTTGGTGTTAACTTCTCCCCCTTCACTCCCCACCGGGAAGGTTTGGCATTGCGGGCATCGCAGATTTAACCGATAAAATATTCCTAACTCTTTCAGATCGTAACTTTCGAAGAAACAAAGCCTTGGCCTTACAAAGCTTCAAAAATCGCGAAGTTCGCATCAAGCGGCGCGAGGAACGCAATCTCTTCCGCCGCAAATTGCTTCCCATGGCTTGGGCGATTGCCCCCATCGGTATGGTCGGGCTCGTCATTATCGGCGCCTATTACCTTCTCTACGACGAGTGGCTTTACCAGTTCATCGGCTTGGCGATCGCGTTGACCTTGCTGCCGATTGTTCTGAGTTTTGTGGGTTGGTTGCGCGGGCACACCAGTAGGCACCTGGAGGAGCCGTAAAAGCCGGGGTCAAATTTCCGGCAACTTGATGACGCCGGCGGGCGTGCCGAGGGATCCGCCGCGTTTGGGCCAAGCCTTGCGCCGAACGAGACCGCGCGCCGCCAGCCGATCGTGCACCACACCGGTGATGGCGCGACCGGTGCGTTTGCCATCCTGGGTGATGCCCTTGTTGCTTTTTGAAACGGCCGATGCCGTGCCGCCCGCCACACCCAACAACACGGGGATCGTCGCGGGCGAAGGAATAATGAGACCGAAGAGAATCCCGGGTTCCATATTGCTCCCGCCCGTCGTCTTGCATGTCAACCAGGGTTTGGCGGCTGAAGCAGCGAGATTGTAGACACGCACTGTCGTGTCCAAGCGTGTGCGTCCCGCGCCGAAGCCCACCCCGAGACGCAGGGCCCGGCTGCCCTGCTCGGCCAGGAGCACGCCGCCTTCGATGAGCAGGCCATCCGGCGGTACTTTTTCACCGGGTTCGAGGACCCTGGTCGGCGCGACCCAGCGCACGCCGCGCGAGAGGACGCCTTCGGCGATGATGCGGCCGACCCTTTCCCGCGGATTCTCCTTCTCCGACGCGGGGGCGACCTGGAAGCGCGCGCCTGGAGAAATCCCGAAGGGCCGCACGAGTAGCTCGCGCGGAGCCGATTTCGGGGCCAGCGCGGCGTCCTCGCGCTCCTCGATTACGCTGACCGAGGAGCAGGCACCGAGGAGCAGGCAGCAAAGCGGAAGCGGCAGGAACCGCCTCATGGAACAAAGCGCACGGCGGCGTAATCCGCACGCCGGTGGAAATCCGGCTTGTCCCCCCGCTGCTCGGGATAGGAGGAAAGGACCGGCACAGCGCCCTCCTTTGCGTAGTCGTAGCGTCCGAAAAAAACATCCCACACACCGTCAGCGGCTTTCCCGCCCAGCACGCCCCACGGCACGGTAATGACAGCGCGCCAGCCTGCATCGTTGACCGCCGACATGACCCCAATGCGCTCCGCCCCGGACGGTGCCGGGATGCGACGGCGGTAACCGTCGAAAAAGTAGAGTGCCTTTTTTCCCGCCGGCGTGGCGTGGATCTCCGCGTAACCCGGTTCCCCGCGGCGCCCGATGAATACCTCGACCGTGTCGCCGAGCTTGAAGTGGTCCATTCCATCCTGGCGGCCGGGCGCCACGACATGGCGGTCGGCGCAGTCGAAGACAAAGAAGATCCCGGCGTCGCTCCAGCCCGTGCGCACGGAAGTGGTCTGCGACTCGGTGGCGTTGACGCCGTGCAGGAGCGCCAGCGGGGCCGCGAGGGTTTCCGGTTCACGGAGAGCCGCGCCCGCATCGAAAGCCGGATCCGGCCGGACCTCCGATACTCGGGCGCCTGACGCAAAGGTGACGGTGGCCATAAGGAGGACGAGTGCTCGCAACAAGCGGCCATCTTGGCACAAGCGCGACGACAAGTGAAGAAGGGCCCGGGGAAAGAAGATGACTTTGGGCGCGAGGGCGATAAATTAGCCGCCGGATCCGGGGCGTAGCTTAGCTTGGTAGAGCGCCTGCTTTGGGAGCAGGAGGTCGCTGGTTCGAATCCAGTCGCCCCGATTTCACGAGCCCAGAGCGGCCAGCAAGCCGGCGGCTTTCTGCCAGGTCTCGGCGTATTCCCGGTGCGGATCGGAATCGGCCACAATGCCGGCCCCGACCCCGTAAGTCGCCCGGCCCCCGCGCAGCACGAGAGTGCGGATGGCGATGCTGAAAACCGCGCGGCCCGACCAGTCGACAAAGCCGAGTGCCCCGGTATAAATGCCGCGGGGCGCGCGCTCGAGCTCGGTGATGATCTCGCGGGCACGCTTTTTGGGCGCGCCGGTGATCGAGCCCCCCGGGTAACAGGCGCGCACGGCGGCGAAGGGAGAAGTACCCGGTCGCAAATGCCCCTCCACAGTCGAGACCAGGTGGTGCACATGCGCGAACGTTTCGAGAGCGCACAGCGAAGGAACTTGCACGGTGCCGTATTGGCAAACCTGGCCGAGGTCGTTGCGCAGAAGATCCGTGATCATGATCAGCTCGGCGCGCTCCTTGGGCGAGTCGAGAAGCTCGCGCGCCGCGGCGGCATCGGCCCGCCGGTCCGCGCCGCGCGGGCGCGTGCCCTTGATCGGGCGGGTGGTGATGCGTCGCCCCTCGAGCCGCAGGAAGGTCTCGGGGGAGGCGCTGAGCACCACGGTGTCTCCCAAGGCGAGATATGCGGCGCAAGGTGACATCTCCTCTCCGCGAAATCTCCGGTAGAAAGCACCGGGGGCGATGTTCCATTCGGCCGAAAGCGTGTGTGTGAGGTTGACCTGGTAGATGTCTCCCGCCGCGATGTATTCGTGCGCGCGACGCACCAGGCCGACCCACTCGTTTTCCGTCAGCCCCGCACGAAAACGCGCCGGTGGCCGCGTTTCGGTGGCGGGGTATCGCACCGGACCGCGCGACCAAGAGGGAAAAACGCCGAAGCGGTAATTCCCTTCGTAGTCGAACCAGCCGGCCAGACCTCCTTCGCCACGGGCCCCGGCGCGCCCGCATTCCCAGGCTTCCTCCAAAGGGGCCCAAGAGTCCCACGATCCCTCAAGAATCAACTCGGGTCCGACGCCGCGAAGCGGGACCTCTCCCCCGAAGGCGGGACCATCGAAGACAAAACCGTCCCGCCCCCCGCAAAGCACCGACGACGGGTCCTCGCAGGAAAGATCGTCAACCGGAAGGGCGGGCATTCCCCCCATGGTGGCGCGGAAACCCTTTCCAATTCAAGGCGCACAGGGGTAATGTCTGCCGCTGAGATGAAACGGACTGCCCTGCTGTTCTTGTTGATGTCGTGCGCCGGAGTGGGCGTCCGCGCCCAAGACGAAGCGACCGCCGCTCCGGAAGCGGCGGCTCCCGAGGCGACCCCGGCCGCGTTGGATCCCGAGGATCAGGAACCGGCCGCCGGTGGTCCTCCCGAAGGCGAGCAACCCAGCGCCGAGTTGATCATCACCGCCGAGGAAACCGTGGCCAACGAACCGGGCCTGTCACCGGGGGACGAACCCCTGCCCCAACTCGAAGGTGAGTTTCCCGGTGAGGAAAACATTTTTGGCGACGACCTTTTCGGAGCACCCGATCTTTACACGTCCTCCATGCCCGAATTTCCCTCCGCCCCGCCGGTCATCGAGGACCCGCGCGAAGCGGAGCGCAAGATGCGCGTCAAGTTCCGCAAGATCCGTGCGCGCCTCCAGGGAGATCCCGAACTGCTGTCACTCGAAGACATGGCCGCGCAAGCGCCGACACCCGAGGATTACCGCGCGGCGCGGCGTTCCTATTACGCGCTGTTTTTCGCCAAGATCCGCCAAGCCGACCAATCGCTCAAAGACTACGCCGACAAGCTGGAAAAACAATCGGTGGCCGGACTTTACCAAACGCGCATCCAACCCACCGTCGCCCTCAATCCGCCACCGCAGCCGCAACCGGCGGCCGAATTCGTCCCGCCGAACCAGTATCCGGATCTCCTGCCGGCCGACGAGCAACCGATCGCGCTTCCCTGAGCCGGGCTCAGAGCCCGAGGATTGCCGGTAATTCCCCGAGCGAACGTATCGTGTAATCGGGTTCGGCCAGACCGACGGGCTCCTCCTCGCCCTCCAACGCCAACCAGCACGTCGGCATCCCCGCGCGTTTTCCGCCAACGATGTCGCGCGCCAGCGAGTTGCCGACCATCAGCGATGCACGGGGCTCGGCTTGCAACTTCCCGAGGAGGTGGAGGAAAATTTCCGGTTCGGGTTTTCCCGTTCCGACTTCCCCGGAAACAACGGCTGCATCGAAGAACATACCGAGGCCCGAGGCTTCGATTTTTTCGCGCTGCAAGTCGGGGGCGCCGTTGGTGAGCAAACCGACGCGCAGACCGGCGGAGCGGAGTCGGCGCAATAGTTCCTCGGCACCGGGCAGCCGGTCCTGCAACTCGCGACGGCGGCGCGCGAACAACATCCCCAGTTCGGCCGCGAGCGTATCGTCGCCAACGCCCTCTTCGGCCAGGGCGCGACGCCAGATTTCGGTACGGAAAGACGGCACCCACTCGCGCAGATGGCGCAGGTAATCCTCGTCGCCGTGGAAGTGACCCCACATTCCCTCGAAGGCGACGATCCCCAGCGAGTCGCAACGGTCGACCGGAGCGTGGGCGTGCCACAATTCCCCGGACGCACGCTTGGCCGCGGCGGCCAAGCGGCCGGCATCGCCACCGGTGCGGGCCGCGGCGTCCGCGGCCGTCTCGGTGAGAGCGCGCCGCGAAAGGCGCTCATCCCAGACCAGCGTGTCATCGAGATCGAATACAACGGCGCGGAATTTCACGGGGTTATTCAAACGCGACCGAAGAGCCGGAGCAACTCCCGGCCTTCGCGCTCGGGAAACGTGGGTATTTCGGCGCACTCTTCGAGCAGGTGGAAATGCGGACTGAAGAGCCGGTCGATCTCCGCGGCCGTGCAACCGAACGGCGGACCGTCCCCGTCGTGGCCCGGGTCGAGAAAAAACACGCCGAGCAGACGCGCGCCCGGCTTGAGCACCGAGGCGACGGACTTCACGTAGTCGCGGCGGAGTGCCGGATCGATGGCGCAAAAACATGTGTGCTCGAAGACGCCGTCGAAGGAGTTCCCGAAGGCGGCCGGCAGAGCGAACAAGTCGCCCGTGAGATATTGCTCGCGGCCGGCTGCCGGGTGCGAACGTGCCGCGGTCACGGCCCGCGGCGAGATATCCAAACCGGTCACCTCGAGGCCGCGCGCGGCCAGGGCACGCACATCGTGACCGGTGCCGCAACCGGGCACCAAGACCCGCCCGCCAAGGGCGTTCCGAGCCAAGGCGGTGGCGAGCACGGGGTGCGCGGCGCCTTTGTCCCAGGGTGTGTTGCCCTCCAGGTAGCGGCGGTCCCAGTCCATGCCCCGGTTCAGCGGGACAAATCCGTCTGCCGCAGGAGCCGGAACCCGCGTCCGCCGAGAACGGCGCTGGCACACTCGAGGTCGTCGGTGTGGATCGCGATGAGGGGACGTCCGCGCGGGCGCACCAAGAGCGTGTAGCTGAAAAAAATATTCACCTCGGCCTCGAGCAGGGCGGCCAGCATGCGCGGAAGATCGGAGGCGCCCTCTTCCAATTCCGCCACCACGAGTTCGCACGCCCCGAAGGCGATTTCGTTGCGCGCGAAGAGCTCCTCCAACCGGTCGGGATCGCTGACGATGATGCGCGCGATGGAAGTCTCGGAGGAGTCCTGAATACTCAGGCCGAGTACGACCACGCGGGCCTCGTTGAGCATCTGCACGACTTCCATGAGGGCGCCCACGCGATTGGCGAGAAACACCGAATATTGCCGGACGCCCGCGCCGCCCAATTTCTCGGTTGTCTCGGTGGTCATGGCGTTATTTGAACAGGTAGAGTAATCGGAAATCGCGGGATCCGCGGGCGGGCCCCCCGAGCCCGAGAACATAACGGCCCGTGACGGGTGCTGTCACGCCGGCAGCGGCCACCCCGTTCTTGGCAAAAGGCACCAGGGCGATTTCCTGACCCGAGGGACCGCGCAGGGAAATGGCGGGTGTTTCACCCGGCGAGGAAGTCGCCGCGCAGAACCAATAGCGGTTGCCGGCAAAAAGATTCACGGCCAGGAACCGCTGCTGATTCCCCTCGAGAACCCCCGACCACGCCCCGTCGCGCACTTTGAAACCGTCGTTGCCGATGGCGCCGGCCAGATCGTAGATGCGGGGCAACAACCCGGGATCCGGCGGGAGCGCCGGCAAGGAAGCGGGGGCCTGCGCGAAAACGCAGGATGCGGCGCAAAACAGGCAGAGGAGAAAACTTTTCATTCCTTATTTCGCCGCGGCCGCGGCAACGTAACCGGCCGCGATTTTTCCGATGGCCGCCGAACGGCCCGGAGCGTCGTTTTCCCCGGGACCGGCTTTCATCCGCCCCTCGAGGTCGGAGAGGACTCCGCGCACACGCTCGACGGCCGGCGCTTGGCGGGATTTTTCGGGGAGCTTTTCCAACTCCTTCCGCAGGTAGGCGACCAGTTCCGCCTGCGAAAGCGTCTCGTCGGCTTTTGCTTCCCCCGACAATTCGGCCGCCCGACTGCCCACCTGCAACGCACGGATCCAGGCCCCCGCGGAAATCAGCGCGGCCAAGCCCTCGTCGCGCTGGGCCGCCATGGCCAAACGCACCTCGTTGGTCGTCGCCTCCAATTCCTCCTTCAAGGCCGACCAGTCGTTGCGGTCGGCAAAATCACTGATGCTTTTCCCGCGGGCCAGCACGTGCTCGCCCACTCCGAGGGCGCGGGCCAGCGAGATGATGTCCTTGCCGGTGTTTTTCACCTGCTGACCATCCTGCGCCTCGACCGCGACGTACCCGTCGGCGACAAGGGTGCCGAGATTGACCGCGGCGAGCGGACGATCCGCATAGGTTGTGGGGATCGGCTCGCGGTAAAACGAGGCCCAATCGGGCTTGGCGATCTTGTCGAGTGCGGAAAAAAATTCGGCGGGCGTCGGGACCGTGAGAATTTCGATTTCCTCGACACTCTCCGCCGCGGCGGCGGCCGGGACCAGAATCGCCATGAAGAACGATCCCGCGAGGAGATGATGGCGCACCGTCTGCATCAGTGGCCGGCCCGCGGGCGGGCGACAGGGCAACGCCCGCAGCATCCCCCCCCGGAGTGTTTCACCAGCGTACGCCGCGCGCGGCGGAGAAGGTAGGCGCCGGCCGCGGACACCGCGGACACCACCGCCAGTAACTCGAACCCGCTCATAAAGCCAAGAAACGCGCGCCCAGCTGGTAGGTCAAGACTGCTCCGGCCCAAGCCAGGACGGTCATGTAGCAAAAAGCGAAAACCGCCCAACCCCAGTTCGACTCCTTGGCCATCACGGCGACCGTGGCCCCGCACTGCAGGCAGAGGGCGAAGAAGACCATGATGGCGAGTGCCACGGGAACGTTGAAAACCTGCTGACCGGTCCGCGGGCCATCGCTCCATGTGTCGGAAGCAAGAATTTTGCGCAAGTCGCCCGAGTCTTCATCCACTTCGTTGCCGATGCCGTAGATCGTGCCCAGGGTGGCGATGATGACCTCCCTCGCGGGGAAACTGGCCAGCACCCCGACGGTGATTTTCCAATCGAAGCCGGCTGGGGCAAAGAGCGGTTGCACGGACCGCCCCGCGCGCGCGAGGTAACTTTGCTCGATGTAAGCCGCGTCGACACGGCGATCCGTTTCCTCCGCGGACGCGGCGGAAGCGGCCTCGATTTGTTCCCGCACATTTTCGGGGCGGGGGAAATAGACCAGAGCCCAGATGATAATGGTCATGGCCACGATGACCGTCCCCGCGCGGACCAGAAATTCCCGCGCCCGCTCCCACATGCGCCAGAGAATATCGCGCCCTCGAGGCACACGGTAGGGGGGCATCTCGAGTAGGAACGGCTGCGGTCGCGTGCCGAGGAGGAACCTGTTCATCGCCCACGCCACGGGGACGGCCACGGCGAGACCGACAAAATGCATGGCGAACAGGGCAAAGCCCGCCAAGCCCGCTCCGTAGGCCGGCTCGATGAAGGCGCCGATCATCAGGACATAGACAGGCAACCGCGCGGAGCAACTCATCAGCGGCGAGACAAGGATGGTGGTCAGGCGCGCGCGCGGGTCCTCGATCGTCCGCGCGGCGAGCACACCGGGTATGGCGCAAGCGTAGCTCGAGAGCATCGGGACGAAGCTTTTACCGTTCAGACCGCACCACCCGAACATTTTGTCCATGAGGAAGGCGCCCCGCGCCATGTAGCCGGTGTCCTCCAGGAGCGAGATGAAGAAAAAGAGAATGAGGATCTGCGGGAGAAAAATCACCACGCCACCCACCCCTCCGATCACGCCGTCGACGACCAGGCTCTGCAAAGCGGGGCGGCCGGCGAGCAGGGGCGCGACGAGCCCCTGGACCAAAGCAACGCCCGCCTCGATCCATTCCATGAACGGACCGGCCCACGTGTAGATCGATTGGAAAACGACGAACATCATGGCGACGAAAATGACCAGGCCCCAGACGCGGTGGGTCAGGACCGCGTCGAGGCGTTCGGTCGGGGTTCGTTTCCGGTTTTCCGGAAACTGGATCGTGTCCGCCGTGAGGTGCCCGATGTGCTCGTAGCGCAGCAAGGCTTCGGCGGAAAGCGGCTGAATACCC
This sequence comes from Chthoniobacterales bacterium, assembly GCA_049451035.1. Taxonomy (GTDB): domain Bacteria; phylum Verrucomicrobiota; class Verrucomicrobiia; order Chthoniobacterales; family JACTMZ01; genus JACTMZ01. The sequence goes on from JBMTVD010000030.1 coordinate 15,864, forward strand.
GCGGCGGTGAGGATGTCGCGCGAGGCGGAAAGCAGCGGCGCCACATCGACGCCGGCGGGGATGCCGGCGCGATCCAGCACGGCGCTTTGTCGGTCGAAGAGTACGCGGCGCAACTCGCCGTCGGCCAAAGGGCGCATGCCCTCTTTTGCGAGGCCCGCACGCAGAAACGAAACGGCACGGCCGACCGCCTCGGGCCACGACACCTGCGCCATGCAGGCGCGTTCGCCGGCTGCCCGGACCACCGCCTTTTCCAAGGCCTCGAGACCATCACCCTTGGTCGCCACGGTGCGGATCACCGGAACCCCGAGATGGCGGGAGAGAAGATGGGCATCGACGCGGATGCCGGCCTTCTCGGCCGCGTCGGACATGTTGAGGGCGATGACCAAAGGCAGGCCGAGGTCGGCGACCTGCGAGGCCAGGAAAAGATTGCGCACGAGGTTGGAGGCATCGACCACACAGACCACCGCGTCGGGCGCGGGCTCCCCGGCCAGATGGCCGGTCAGGAAATCGAACGAGACACGCTCGTCGGGCGACGTGGCGGCGAGGCTGTACGCACCGGGCAGGTCGACCAGCTCGATGCGTTGCGCGCCGCAGTCCCACAGGCCGGATTTTTTCTCCACCGTGACACCGGGGTAGTTGCCGATTTTTTGACGCGCCCCGGTGAGACGGTTGAACAGCGTGGTTTTGCCCGTGTTGGGATTGCCGACCAGTGCCACGCGCAAAGCGGACGGGGAATGCATCGCGGTGGTCGCCATGGCCGGCAAGGCGTCTCAGTCCGCGCGATCGACCTCGACCGCAGCGGCGTCGGCTTTGCGCAGGCTGAGGCGCATGCCCTGGAACTCGATTTCGACCGGATCGCCCAAGGGCGCGACCTGCACCACTTGCACAAGGGTGCCGGGGAGCAGACCCATGGCCAGCAGACGCTGGAAGGCCGCGTGATCGGGGGAACCGGAACGGACCCGCCCGCGTTCGCCGGTCCGCAGCGCAGACAGCGAACAGGCTGACTCGCTCATCGGGAGGCCTTGGCCGCGCGCTGCCGCGCCTTGTGCAGGGCACAGACCAGAACGCAACCGAGCATGCACCGGCGCAGGGCGATGCAACCATTGTCGCAGCGAACCATCACCGGGTCGCAACCGGAAAGCACTTCCACCTCGACCCCTTCGCGGAAGCCGGCGCGGCGCAGATGCGAGGCCCACTCGCTCCCGTCGTCCAGAGAAACCACGCGGCTGGCAGTATGCCGGGGCGTGGTGGCCAGACTGTGGATGGCGGGATTGGACATGAGAGTAATTGAGACTAAGTCTCAATCTGCTCGCAAGCAAGTCCTTTCGGCGCCCCGGCCAATTTACGGCAGGGGGTAACGGCTGGTGAAGGAGTGGACGCGTTTCTTCAAAGCGGACAGTCCCTCGGGGTCGGACGCCTTCTGCAGAGCCGCGTGGATCAGGTCGGCGATTTCCATCATCTCCTCTTCCTTCATGCCGCGCGTGGTCATGGCTGGCGTCCCGATGCGGATACCGCCGGTCTTCATGATCGACTCGGTGTCGAACGGGATGGCGTTTTTGTTCACCGTGATGCCGGCGAGGTCGAGCGACTCCTGCGCCTGCTTGCCGTTGATCCCGTGCGGGCGCAGGTCGACGAGCATGACGTGGTTGTCCGTGCCGCCGGAGACGATGCGGTAGCCGAGCATCGCGAGACGGGCGGCCAGCGCTTTGGCGTTGGACACGACCTGGGCCGCGTACTTTTTGAAGGAAGGCTGAAGCGCCTCGTGGAAGCAGATGGCTTTGGCGGCGATGACGTGCATGAGCGGTCCGCCCTGCACACCGGGGAAAACCTGCGCATCGATCGCCTTGGCGTATTGCGGCTTGCAAAGGATCACGCCCGAGCGCGGACCGCGCAGGCTTTTGTGCGTGGTGCTGGTGACGAAGTCGGCATACGGGACGGGATTCGGATGCGCGCCGCCGGCCACGAGTCCGGCAATGTGCGCCATGTCGACGAAGAGCAGGGCGCCCACCGAGTCGGCGATCTTGCGCATGCGCTCGAAATCGATGGTCCGAGGATAGGCCGAGGCGCCGGCGGTGATCATTTTGGGGCGACTCTCGTCGGCCAGCTTGGCCAGCGCGTCGTAATCGATGCGCTCGGTCTCGCGGCTGACTCCGTAGTGGACGACATCGTAGAATTTGCCCGAGAAATTCGCCTTGTGCCCGTGCGTGAGGTGTCCGCCGTGGGCCAGATCCATGGTGAGGATGCGATCGCCGACATTGAGGGAGGCGAAGTAAACGGCGGTGTTGGCCTGGCTGCCGCTGTGCGGTTGCACGTTGGCGTGCTCGGCACCGAAGAGTTCCTTGGCGCGGTCGATGGCGAGCGACTCGACAACGTCGACGTGCTCGCACCCGCCGTACCAGCGGCGCCCGGGGTAACCCTCGGCATATTTGTTGGTCAGCGCCGAACCCTGCGCCTGCCGCACCGCGCGACTGGTGAAGTTTTCCGAAGCGATCAGCTCGATATTCTCGAATTGGCGCCGCTCCTCGTCATGAATCGCGGCGGCCACGGCGGGGTCGGTTTTTTCGATCTCGCGGATATCGGATGAGGAGGGGGCGGCGGTGTGTTTGGTCTCGGTGGTTTCCATGTCGGTGATTTGTCCTGTGACTATAGCAAAAACGCGGGGAAGCGCCCGTTTGATGTCTGCTTTGCAGGCTTCATAGGTCTCGCGGGTACCCCCGATGGGATCAGTTACGTCCGCCCGGCCTCCTTTGGCTGCCTCATCGAAACGGAGCAACCGGACCTTGGGAGCCATCTCCGGGTAGAGCAAAAGAAGCATGTCCGCGTGGTCGCGCGTCATGGTGAAGATGAAGTCGGCGCTCTCCAGCAGGGCGGCACTGACCGGTTGGCTGCGAATCCCGGAGATGTCGATGCCCTCGGCCCGGAGAGCGTCGATGGAGTGGAGACTGGGGGGCTGGCCGCGGCCGGCGCCCAGGCCGGCGGAGGCAACCTCGATATCCGCCCTGCCCCGGGCCATGGACCGGAGCAGTCCTTCGGCCATGGGGCTTCGGCAGACGTTGCCGGTGCAGATAAAGAGGACTTTTTTCATGGAAAATCGGCGCGGGCGCCCTTGGCGGAGCCTAATGGAGCAGGGCTCCAAGTCAACCGGGGTGCCATGCCAAAAACTTGCGCCCGGGACCCCGGCATGGTCGGCTGGGCTCTGCCATGAAAAGAGTCCTTGCCAGTTTTCTGCTCCTCCTGTCGCCCCTCGTTTGCCAAGCCCAGAGTGCCGACGCGGCCCCGATAGGCCCCTTCAAGCTGCCCGATCTGCCCTACGCCTACGATGCCCTCGAGCCGCATATCGATGGCGAGACGATGGAAATCCACCACAACAAACATCACGCAGCCTATGTGAACAACGCCAACAAGGCGCTGGCCGGACACCCGGACCTGGCTGAGATGGACGTCTACCAACTCATCGCCCACCTCGACGAGGTTCCCGACGAAATCCGCACCGCGTTGCGCAACAACGCCGGTGGACACGCCAACCACTCGTTGTTCTGGCTGATGATGAAGCCCGGCGGAGGCGGAGCACCTGCGGGCGAATTGGCCGCGGCCCTCGACGAAGCCTTCGGCAGCTTCGACGAGTTCAAAAAACAGTTCACCACCGCCGCGATGAAGGTTTTCGGCAGCGGTTGGGCTTGGTTGATCGTCACGCCCGACGGCGAGCTGGCCATCGAGTCGACACCCAATCAGGACAGTCCCCTCATGAACGGCAGCAAGCCGCTGCTCGGTCTCGATGTCTGGGAACACGCCTACTACCTGAAAAACCGGAACCGGCGCACCGATTACGTCGATGCCTGGTGGAACGTGGTCAACTGGGACTACGTGGCCGAGCGCTACCGGGCAGCCACCAAGGCGGATTGAGCCCTCCGGGATGCCCATGATCCTTTCGCGCCAGCGCATGCTGCAGGTCGAGGAGCAGACCATCGCTCGCGGCGTGCCCGCCGACCTCCTCATGGAATCCGCGGGCGCCAAGCTCGCGCGATGCGCCGGGCAATTTTTTCCCGATCCGGGGCTGGTCGTTTGCTACGCGGGCAAAGGACACAACGCCGGCGACGCCTTTGTCGCCGCACGGCACCTCGCCGAAGCCGGCTGGCGCGTGCTGGTGCGGTCCCCGTGGAACAAAGCGGACTTCGCACCCCTGACCCGCCGCAAATTCGATTTGCTCGGCGCCGAAATCCTGGCGCATCCGCTCCAGCCTTCCGTGCCGCTGGATGGCCCCCTGCTTTTGCTCGATGCGCTTGTCGGACTCGGCGCCTCGGGACGCTTGCGGGAACCGCTGGCCGCGCTCGCCGCGGAAATGAACGCACTGCGCCTCTCCTCGGGCGCCAGCACGCTGGCGGTGGACGCACCGTCCGGACTCGACGTGGAGACGGGAATTCCCGGAGATGCCTGCGTGCGCGCCGACATCACCGCGACGGTGGGATTCGCCAAAAAAGGTCTCGTGGCCGACGCGGCGACCGATTTTGTCGGACGACTGGCCGTGCTCGACATCCCCGAGTTCGGCGAACCCGACGACGATGCGCCGGCAGTCATCACCGCGCCGCTGCTGCGCCGGTCTTGGGCACCCCGTGACTTCGACACCAACAAGGGCCGGTGCGGCCGGGTCGTGCTGCTCGCCGGTTCGCGCGGCACGCTGGGTGCCGCCCACCTCTGCGCGGCGGGCGCGGTGCGCGGCGGCGCCGGACTGGTTTCGCTCGGGGCGACTCCCGACAGCTACGAATTGCTGGCCACCACGGCGATACCCGAGGTCATGGTCCGGCCGTTCAAAGCGCTGACCGACGTCTTCACCCTGCAAGTCGACGCCCTCGGCATCGGGCCCGGCCTCGGCGATGGTCGCGAGGCCCATACCCTGCGTCTGGTGCGCGAAGCGCCGTGTCCGACGGTGGTGGACGCCGATGCACTGACCATCGTGGCCCATGCGGGACTCCAACACCTCGACGATGCGGCCGCCCCGCGCCTGCTGACCCCGCACCCCGGCGAAATGCAGAGACTCCTGGCCGGCAAAAAAATCAAAGACCGCGCGCAGACGGCGGCCGATTTCGTGCGCCAACACCAAGTGACGCTTCTCCTCAAAGGCGCCCGGACGGTCATCGCGGAAAAAGACCGGCCCCTGCGCTTCAACACGACGGGAAATCCCGGGATGGCCACCGGAGGCATGGGTGATGTGTTGACCGGCGTGTGCACCGCGCTCCTCGGGCAACAGACCGACACCTACACCGCCGCCTCGATCGGCGCATGGGTGTGCGGACGCGCGGCGGAAATCGCCGTCAGCCACGGCGGTTGCTCGGAGGAGTCGCTCGCCCCGAGCGACGTGCTGGCCCACCTCGGCCGTGCTTTCGATTCGCTGCGCGCCGGGGATTTTTAGGGGGTCGGTGCGGGCGCAGGCGCGGGCGCCGTCTGGTCGGGACCGGGCGTCTCCGACGCGGGTGCGACAGGATCCC
>JBMTVD010000031.1:0-20991 GCA_049451035.1 Chthoniobacterales bacterium
CGCGGCGCCATGCCCAGCGCAGCCGGAGAGATGCGGAGCGAGATCCGCGGCATCCTCTATCACGAGTCGACCATCATGAGTCGGCTCGACGAAATGGCGGAGCAGATCGCTTCCGATTACGCGGGCAAAGAACTCACCGTTGTCGCTGTGCTCAACGGCAGCCTGATGTTCGGCGCCGATCTCCTGCGTCGTTTGGAGATGCCGTTGCGTCTCGAATGTCTCAGCGTCTCCAGCTACCATGGCGCCTCGACCACCGGCGTTGTCAAATTCAACCAACTCGATCTGCCCGACGTGCACGGACGTCACGTGCTCATTCTGGACGACATTCTCGACAGCGGACACACCCTCCACGCCATCCGCGACAAACTCATGGCCGAAACGAATCCGCTGGGCATCAAAATCTGCGTCCTCCTGCGCAAAGACGTCCCGCGCCAGCGCGAGTTGGAAGCCGATTATGTCGGCTTTGACATCGCCAACGAATTTGTCGTCGGCTACGGCCTCGACTATATGGAGCGCTTCCGCAACCTGCCGTACATTGGTGTGGTGAGTGACGAAACCATCGCCAAATACGCCCCGCCCGCAGCAGGCTGAGCGAAGCTTGACACCGAGACGCATTCTGTTAGTTTACCTATTCAATCGCGGGGTGGAGCAGCCTGGTAGCTCGTCAGGCTCATAACCTGAAGGTCGCGGGTTCAAATCCCGCCCCCGCAACCAACTCTCCACCAACAGCTTAAGCAAGTTTTGAGGCCTGGATCTTCCGGGCCTTTTTTATGGTGGTGACAAAATGGTGACAAACGTGCGGGTTTCGCGCGCCCGGAGTTTTGCGCCTCAGGCGAATCCGAAAAATCCTCGGGCGTTGCCGTGGCAGATGTCCCGCACCAACCCGCCGACCATGGCCATGTCGTCGAGCAATGTTGTGTCCATACCTGCCGGCTGGTGTCAAAAGCGTCCGCGGCCACTGTTTGAACTGGCTGTGCTTGACAGGAAGACAGACGGTGCCATCTTGGCACCATGCCTGCCATCGCTGAACGAAAAGCCCGCCTCGTCGCCCGCATTCCCACCCGCACGCGGAAAACCATTCAAGCCGCGGCGGAGCTGCAAGGCTCCTCTTTGAATCAATTTGTCACCGAGGCTGCACACCAAAAGGCCCTTGAACTTCTCGAGCAGGCGTCGTCCATCCGGCTCAACGCCGACCAGACCCGGCGCGTCTTCGGTTTGCTCGACAAGCCCCCCAAACCCAACCGGGCGCTGCTCGCCGCCAAGGCCATCCACGAGCGCATGATCCGTGCTGCGAATTGAACCGCTCGGTGCGAGTCACGATCGCAGCGGGTTCGATTGTGGTGTCGGTGCGCTGAACGCTTATCTCCGGCAAGTCGCCCGGCAACACATCGCCAAAGATATTGCCCGCACCTACGTCCTTGTCGACGAAGACAGCACGGCGCCGAAGCCCCTGCTCGGCTTCTTCACGCTGGCTATCTGCCAGGTGCTGGTCGATGACGTTCCGCTGAAGTGGGCCAAAAAGCTTCCGGAAAATATTCCTGCCATCAGGCTCGGTCGCTTGGCCGTGGCGAAATCGCAGCAAGGTGCGGGCTTGGGTAAAGCCCTCCTGGTTGAGGCCATTTACAAAACGGCGCAGGCCTCGGAGTTGACTGCGGGCATCGGCCTTTTTGTCGATGCCAAGGACGAGGTGGCCGCCTCATTCTACGCAAAGTTTGGCTTTCAGGCAGTTTCGGGGCGCCCGCTGATGTTGTTCCTTCCGATGGACACGGTCCGAGAATTCGCAGCCGCGGAATCACGCAAGCGCTGAGAAAGACCGCAGTTACGATCGGAATTGTTTGCGAGGTTCCTCCCAAGTGGTGACAAATGGTGACAACTCTCTTGCCGAATTGTTCCCTTCTGTGCCAGAAGTCACGTTATGGAACCTCAGCTCCTGCGGCATAATACGGCACAAATCAACCCAATACGGAATATAAGTCCCTGAAAAGCAACAAGATAGAAACACTCGTAACCTGAAGGTCTCGGGTTCAAATCCCGCCCCCGCAACCAACCCTCACTCTAGGATGGTTTTTCCGTGCGGGGTGGCACGGCACCGTGCGGGCACGATTCGGGTCAAAAGTGCATGCGAGGCGTATGCGAGAAAGTTCTCTGGGCACTTTTTGGACCGCCCTGAAGGGCTCTCCCGTTGTCGCGTCAGCCTTGGGGAACGAGTTGGAAGTCGTCGAGGTAAAGAAAGCCGTCGGGGGGCCTCAATTCGAAGGCGATGACCAAGACGGCCATGTGGGTGGATTTCACGTCCTTGAGATTCTTGTCTTTGAATCTGACGGTGAATGTCTGGGAGAAAGTTTTCCACGCATCGGAGGACCCGAAGTCCTTGCTGATTTGATCGATCTCGTTGGCGTGGTTGTTTTCGACCTTCGACGCGCCTCGCGCCCCGTAGGTCACTTTGCGTTCGCCGAGAGACTTCCATCCCCACCACCCGAGGAACACGTTGGCTTTGGCGATTCCCGAACCCTTGTACTGGAATGTGAAGGTGTAGGTTTTGTCGACTTGGAGCTTCAGTTGCTGCTGTATCACGAACGCGCGGTTCGAGGCTCCGAGAATCCGCCACTCGGCGCCGGCTCCGAAGAAAGTGGGATGGGCTCTGGGCACGTAATCCCCGATGGTCACACCTTTGCTTGCCGGAAAAATTTTCGCGGCCAGAGGGCTCCCGTTGGCGGCGGTGAATCCGAATTTCAGCGCGCGGGTTCCCTCTCTGGGCTCTGCACCCGGATCTTCCTCCGCCGACACGGAGTTGGCATAGGCGAAAAAGTTGCCGACATCTTCGCCGATGTAGATTTCCCATTGCGACGGGCGGCGCCAGGACGCGGGCGAAGGCTTTTCGCCGGTCAGGTTTGACGGAGCCTCGAACTTCGGTTGTTCCTTCGTTCCCTTGTTGGGCATCCAAGCCAGCTTGCCGTCCGGCTTACCCACGACTAAATCGAACAATCCATCCGCGTTGAGGTCGGCCGCCGTGATGGTGTGGATGCCGGAACCGAGGACCAGCGCTTGGGCTTTGTCGTCCGGTGAGGCGGTGAGGCCCCCGTTCTTGGACAGGTAACCCGACGGTTTGATGCTGTCGCCCTTCTGCCAATTCTCGGGGCGGAGGTAAGCGGTTACCATCCCGAGGTTGTCCGAGACCAAGAGATCCATCTTGCCGTCGCCGTTGACGTCCGCCACGGTCGGAGTCAGGTGCTGCCGCCCCTCGCCGAGGGCAAGGACGCTCCGGTTTTCCATTTTGAAGGTAGGCGATGCGTCGCTGCCTTGGTTGGGGAAAAAGTGGACGTTGTTGGCGGAGTACGAACCTTCCCCCACAAGCAAATCCATTTTGCCGTCCCCGTCGAAGTCGTGCATCAACGGTGCGAAGAGATTGCCCCAGCGGCGGGAGTCGGGCCCGAAGCCGAGAGAAATTTTCCCGACGGATTCCGGCTGAGGGAAAGTGATCTGTTGGCCCGATTTGGTAGAGCGGAGGAAACCAATGTCGCCGTACCAGTTGCCCGCGACCAGGGAAGGAGTGCCCCCCGCTTCGGTCGTCGTGATGCGGAGGCCGAAGTTGCGATCTGCCCAAAGCCTGGCGCGGGCTCCCGGTCTTCCCGGCAGACTCGGTGCGGCCTCTTCGTCCGGTCGACCGAGGTAGGGAGTGGTCAGCAGGCCGGTGCCGAACTTGGGTTGCTCCGGCGAGCCGGTATTTTGGTAGGTGCGGACGTAACCGAGGGGATCGGCAGCTATGATGTCCGGCAAGCCGTCGCCGTTGAGGTCGACGACCGCGGGGGACGCGGGCAGGGGGACTTCCTCTATTTTCCCCCCCACGTTGAGGGCGGCCATTTGCTGTTTAAAGCCGGAGAGGACGCCCTCTTTGTTGACGCCGTTCCAAACGTTTTCCGTTTCGTAGGTGCTTTCAAAGCCGCCGTTTCGGATGGTGGTGCTGTTGGCCTCCGGGGCTTGGGCTGAAGCCCCGGCCGCCGAAAGGAGCAGCAAGACGATCGCGCGGGGAAAACTCATCCGGCAAACTTTACACGCCGCTGGCCTCCGGGGCGAGCCGTCTCTTGCCTGTCGCACTCTTGGCAGTTGCCGGCGCGGTGTGGTGAGCTAACAGTCCGGGGAGTTGCCGGGGGCGTCGCCGACAGTTCATGGGGTGCACCGGGCCGGCAGGATTCCGGGATTTTGGCGACTCCCACCATCGCGGAGATCGTCCAGAGCATGAAAACCCCGCTGGTACCAAGCGCCAGCCGGCGACGTAAAGCCTACCAAGGAACCGGCGCCCCGGGGTGTGTGCGGTGGGCGGAGGGACTCAGGGCCGCCCCTTCCGCGAGACACGGAGGACCGCAGGCGGGATCTCGTTCACGCCGCCCCGGCGGATGATGTCGCGGTAGGTGAAGGCAGCGGGCTTGAGCTCGCGGGCATAGGTCTTCGGGTTCATTTTTCCGAGGCCGAAGGTGGCATCGTACCCGTAGTGCCACTCGTAATTGTCGAGCAGGGACCAGACGAAATATCCGCGTACGTCGTGGCCGTCCCGGCGCGCCTGCTGCACGGCCCCGATGTGCTCCTCGAGGTAGCGCTTGCGCTGGGCCTCGTCCGCGGTGGCGATGCCGTTCTCGGTGATCATCATCGGCTTGCCGTAGCGCCGGTCGACGAGACGGATCTGTTGGTAGAGCCCGGCGGGATCGATGTCCCAGCCCATCTCGGTAAAGTTCGGCCCGCGATGCGACCCGAGGCCGAGTGCGGCGATGGGGCCGGCCTTCTGGCTGTAGTAATAGTTGAAGCCGATGACGTCGCAGACATCCCAGATTTTGTCGAGGTGGTCGAAATTCATGCGCATCATGCCGTTGTAGGCGGCGCGTGTGGGATCGAGCCACCCGTCGCTCCACCAGGGGAGTGCCTGCACGGACATGACCACGGCATCGGGGCGGTGGTGCTTGATAATGGCGGCGGCTTGGCGGAACTGCCGGGCGCTGGCCCGGACCGCGGCGGCGTAGGTGCCGAGCGCTGCGGTCATGGCTGGCGGCCATTGGCCGTTGAGGTAGGCGGTGGCGATCTGTCCGTTGGGTTCGTTCTGCGGGGCGAAATAGCGGACGTGCGGCTGGAGGCGCGGAACGACTTTGTTGACGTAAGCGTCCCAGCGCGCATCGGCGTCGGGATGGAGCCAGTTCGATTTTTTCGGTTCCTGCTTGTCGTAAAGCCAGTCGGGGAAAGTGAAGTGCCAGAGGCAGACCACGGGTTCGATCCCGGCGGCTTTGAGACGGCGGGTCATTTCCACATATCGGTCGATGGCGGCCTCGTCGTATCTCCCCGGTGTCGGCTCGATGCGGGCCCACTCCAGACTGAAGCGGTAATGCGTCGCGCCGATTTTTTTCAAGGCGCGGACGTCGCGGTCGAAGTCGCTCCACGACATCACCACGGTGTTGCCGCGCGGCGGGGCCTTGCCTTGATCCATGAGGATATCCCAATCGGTGCGGAACGGCAGTTGGCCGTCCGGGGCGACAGCCCGGTTCTCATACTGCCAACTGGAGGTGGAAAAGCCCCACGCGAAGTCGCCTGTCTGGACTCGGGCGGATTGTGCGCGCTGCTCGGGTGTTACCTTCGGTGGCGTGGGATAGGTGATGCAGCCACAGAGGCCGGAGGCGATGATGAGCGGGGCGATGAAACGGAAATGCATGAGAGATTGATTGAATGCCGACAGTAGCGCGTCACTTTAGCGGCATGGCGGGGAAGTCCGACAAGAAAAGAGATCCGGGTTGGAGGTTCGACAACTCCTACGCGCGGCTGCCTGCGGTCCTCTTCTCGCGCGTGTCCCCCGTTCCGGTGGCAAATCCCTCTCTGGCCGTCCTCAACGAAAGCCTGGCGGCGGACTTGGGGCTGCAGCCGGCTGCCCTGCGGGAAGACGGGGCGGCCATCTTTTCCGGCAACCGGATTCCCGAGGGTGCCGAAACCATCGCGCAGGCTTATGCGGGCCACCAGTTCGGACATTTCACCAATCTTGGCGACGGACGCGCTGTGCTCCTCGGGGAACAATTGACGCCGGATGGAGGGCGCTTCGACATCCAGCTCAAAGGTTCGGGGCAGACGCCCTATTCCCGTCGTGGCGACGGTCGTGCGGCGCTCGGCCCCATGCTGCGCGAATACATCATCAGCGAGGCGATGCACGCGCTGGGGATTCCGACGACTCGCAGTCTGGCGGTGGTTGCGACGGGTGAGCAGGTTGTGCGCGAGGGGACTTTGCCCGGCGCGGTTTTGGCGCGCGTTGCCGCCAGTCACATCCGCGTAGGCACCGTTGAATACGCCCATGCGATCGGCGACCGCGCCGCGCTCGAAGCGCTCACCAAGCACGCGCTGGAGCGGCATTACCCGGGTTTGACCGGGGCGGACAACGCCGCCTTGGCCCTTTTCGGCGCGGTGCTTGAGCGCCAGTCAAAGCTGGTCGCGCAGTGGGTTTGTGTCGGCTTTGTCCACGGGGTGATGAACACCGACAACATGGCCTTGAGCGGCGAGACGATCGACTACGGTCCGTGCGCCTTCATGGATACCTACGATCCGGCGACGGTTTTCAGTTCGATCGACCGCGGCGGACGCTACTCCTACGGGAACCAACCGAACATCGCGCATTGGAATCTCGCACGCCTGGCCGAGGCGCTTTTGCCGCTCATCGACGTGGACAAAGACAAAGCCGCGGTCGCGGCGGAGGAGGTGCTCGGAAGGTTTCCCGGAAGATTTCGCGCGCACTACACGGCCGGCCTCCGGTCCAAACTGGGGTTGTTCACCGAGGAGGTCGACGACTTTGCTTTGGCCCAGGAATTTCTCGAGTGGATGAAGGACGCCGGGACCGATTTCACATCCTCTTTCGCCGCCCTGGCCAACGCGGCGGAGCGTGGCGTGTGGACCGGACCGCTCTCCTTCGGCGGGGCTCCGCTCCGCTCATGGCGAGAGAAGTGGTCGGCGAGACTGGAGCGTCAACCAAACGATCGCGCGGCGGTCGCGACCATGATGCGCCGGGCCAATCCGGTGGTTATCGCGCGCAACCATTTGGTGGAGGAAGCGCTGGCGGCTGCCACGGCCGGCGACTTTTCGGTGATATTCAAGCTGCTTGATGTGCTGCGGAATCCCTTCGCCGTGACCCCGGAGAACGAGGCTTTCCGCGACGCCGCGCCCCCGGGGGCGGTTCCTTACCGGACCTTTTGCGGGACTTGACGGGTGGGTTTTCTCCTCGAAATTGGGGATTTCAGAATGCGCGGGGATGGGTTATAAACTCGGCTTTCCGGAAGGGTGGCTGAGTCCGGTTTAAGGCACTCGACTCGAAATCGAGCGTTGGGTTAAACCAACCGTGGGTTCGAATCCCACCCCTTCCGCCAGTCCGCCGCAGGCGGTGATAAAGATCCCGGTGGGATGAGAACGCAGTTCGAGCCGAGCGTAGCGAGACGGGCGAAGCCAATCCCACCCCTTCCGCCAGTCCGCCGCAGGCGGTGATAAAGATCCCGGCGGGATGAGAACGCAGTTCGAGGCGGTCCCGCATTGTGCGGCGACCTCCGCGGTCAGAGTTCGGACGTCAGAAGATCGTTGTCTTCGAAGCCGCCGGCCGAGGTCAGCAGCACGTAGTCGTCGGGGCTGACCAAGGCGACGATGTCGAGCGTGGTCAGAGGTTCGTATTCAGCAAAAACCGGCGCACTCTCGCGCGGCAGCAGGGTAAACAGGGCCATGGCGGCCACGGTGGCGGGGGCGAGCCAACGGAGGGCCCGAGTGCCCCAGAAAGGACGGGGGGCGGAGGCCTCGATGCGCCGCATGACTGCGCCGGCAAAAAAAGGCGGGGCAGCCGGCCGCGGGGAGCGTCCCAGCAAATCCCAAAGTTTCCGGTCGTCTTGGCTCACGATGGTTAAAACCCCGGAACCTGCCGGGGGTTGCGCTCAAAGGTCGCGCGGCTCGAGGTAGCCTTCCAGCTGGCGCAAACGGGTGGGATGGCGCATTTTGCGGAGGGCTTTGGCCTCGATCTGGCGGATACGTTCCCGGGTCACTTTGAACTGGCGTCCGACTTCCTCCAATGTGCGGGGGTAGCCGTCGACCAGACCGAACCGCTGTTCGAGAACACTGCGCTCGCGATCGGTGAGGGTTTCGAGCACATCCTTGATCTTGTCCTTGAGCAGGATGATGGCGGCGCTGTCGGCCGGGTTTTCGGCCGATTTGTCCTCGATGAAGTCGCCGAAGCTGGTGTCGTCGCTGTCGCCCACCGGCATTTGCAGCGAGATCGGGGTCTGCGCCATCTTGAGCACGGCGCGGACGCGTTCGACGGGCAGTTGGATTTCGTCGGCAATCTCGTCCGGGGACGGTTCGCGTCCGTATTCCTGCACGAGTTGCTTCTGCACCCGGATGAGTTTGTTGATTGTCTCGATCATGTGCACCGGGATGCGGATGGTGCGGGCCTGATCGGCGATGGAGCGGGTGATGGCTTGGCGGATCCACCACGTGGCATAGGTGGAGAATTTGTAGCCGCGGCGGTATTCGAATTTTTCCACCGCTTTCATGAGGCCCATGTTGCCTTCCTGGATGAGGTCGAGGAAGGAGAGGCCGCGGTTGGTGTATTTCTTGGCGATGGAGATAACGAGGCGCAGGTTGGCCTCGACCATCTCGGTCTTGGCCTTGTGCGCGGCGCGGTGCCATTTGCGCAGGTCGCCGTAGGACTGCTTGAAGACGTCGGGCGTCATCCATGCGCGGTGGGCGAGGTCGTGGATGCGTTTTTCCAGTTCGCGGACCTTTTTCTTCGCATCGACGCTGCGCTTGGCCTTGGAGTTGGTCTTGGTGTGCTCGCCGTGCAGGTGCAGCAGGGTGCGGTGCGTGTCGTCGGCAGCCTGCACGAAGTCGTCGGTGATCTTCTGCTTGTAGAAAAACTTCGGGTAGTGCGCGCGGATGCCGGCGAGGGCTTTGTCGAAATTTTTGACCTGCACGCCGGAGGGCTTTTTGACCTTCGCGATATTGACGAAAAGGCGGTCGATCTTCTGCGCTGCCGTCTTGATGGTGGCGCAGAGGCGCGGGAGGGCCTTCATGTAGCGTTCGCGGCTTTCGATCTTTTTGTCCATGATCACGCGGTCGAAACGCTCGCGTTGGTCGAGGAGTTTCTGGGCGAGATCGAGGTGGCCGCGGGCCACGAAACCCATGCGGTAAACGATGTCCTGCACTTTGAGTTCGGCGTCCTCGATGCGTTTGGAGATTTCCACCTCCTGCTCGCGGGTGAGGAGGGGGACCTGCCCCATCTGCTTGAGGTACATGCGGACCGGATCGTCGAGGATGTCGAGGCGGCCGTCCGACTTTTCGTCTTTCTCGGTTTTTTCCTCCTCTTTGCGCGGGGCTTTGTCGGAGTCGACGTCGCTTTGTTCGATCAGTTCGATCTCGACCTCGCGCAGGCGTGTGATGATTTTGTCGATGACATCGGCGTCATGGACATTGGAGGGCAAATTTTCTTCGAGGTCGTCGAACGTGAGATAGCCCTGATCCTTGGCCAGTTTGACCAATTCGCGGGTCTTGTCGGCGATGAACTGGTTGATGTCGCGCTCGGGTGCGGGCGCGAAAAGGTCGATTTTGGCCCCGTTCTTGCCGGCCTTGGCGGCGGCTTTGGGGTCGGTCTTGGGGGCTTTGCCGCCCTTGGCCGGAGCCGGCGCGGCTTTGGTTTTGGTCGCGCTCTTTTTCGGTTCCGGCTTTTTGCCCGCGGGCTTCTTTGCCGCGGGTTTGGCTGTCTTTTTCGGCGCCGGTTTCTTGGTTTTCGCCTTTTTGGTCGCGGGCTGTTTTTTCTTCGGCGCGGGTTTCTTCGCCGAAGGTTTGGCTTTCTTTTTCCCGGCGGGTTTTTTGACGGACTTCTTCTTGCTTGGTTTGGTGGCCATGGATCGTGGAGCTGTCTTGAGTACGCGTGCCTCTTCGGCCCGTTTTATTCGGGCGAGCCTTTGGTCGGGCGTTTCTAGTGCGACCCGCTAATCTGGCCGATCTCTTTCATAATGTCAACCACCTCGGCCTGAAGCCGGGCCACCTCTTCGGGGGGCAGACCGGAGGCCCGCAGCTTGGCCGTGACCGCCTCCCGGCGCGCTTCCAAATCGCGTCGTCGGAGGCTGCCGAGGCTGTCGCGGGCGATCGAAAGCGGGTCGGCCGGGGGGCGCCCCAGAAGCAACGCGGCAAGGACCGACTGTGCATCGGCCGGCTGCTTGGCCAGGAAGGCTTGGGTGGCCCCGGCGTCGGCCGGGTCGAACACGGCGGCCAAGCAGGTGCCGAGCAGGGCGGCGCCGGGGCGGCCGGAGAGCGTTTCGGAGGCCTTTTGCTCCGCCAGCCACCGGCGCGTCTCCAAATCAACCAAAGCGGCGTGCAGAAGCAGTTGCACGATCTGGTCGGGGGCTTCGGAGCCGGCGTCTGCCGGAGGTTCGTTGTCCCCCTCATCGTCACTCGTGGCGGCGGAGGTCTTCGGCACCGAGGCGAGAAAAGCCTGCGGTGAGATGGCCAGGCGCGGTCCGATGCGCGCGGCAACGGCTTCGCGTCCTATGGCATCGGGCAGCGAGGCGGCGAATCCGGCGAGTTTGCGCACCAGCACGGCTTTTTTTCCGGCGTCCTCCAGGGCGGCGCCGGCCTCGCCGACGGCAAAATCGAAATAATCGGGGGCGTTCTCGATCAGGGCGCGGAAGACGTCCGTGCCTTTGGTGCGGATGAGCGAGTCGGGATCCTCGCCGGGCGGAAGCGCGGCGACGCGCACGGTGAAGCCCGCCGCCAAGAGAATCGGCAGGGAGCGCTCCACCGCGGTCCGTCCGGCACGATCCGAATCGAAGCAGAGGACGGCCGTTTCGACATAGCGTTTGAGGAGCCGGGCCTGGGCGGTTGTGAAGGCCGTGCCTTGCGGCGCGACGACATTCTGCAAACCACTCTCGAAAACGCGGATCAGGTCGAGTTGGCCCTCGCAAACGATGGCCGTGCCCGCGTCGGCCAGCGGGCGGCGTGCCTTGTGCAACCCGAAGAGCGCGCGGCCTTTGCTGAAGAGGGGTGTTTCGGGCGAGTTCACGTATTTGGCGGGGTCCTCGCCCGGGGGTAACACGCGCCCGCTGAAGGCGATGACTTCGCCGTAGTCGTTGCTGATGGGAAACATCAACCGGTGGCGGAAGCGGTCGCGGAGCGGTCCGTCTTCCCCTCCGACGAAGAGACCGCCGGCACGCAGTTCGTTGTCGCGGAAACCCGCTTGGCGCAGATGCGATAGCAGCGCGCCGCCGCCGTCCGGAGCGTAGCCGAGTTGCCAGCTTTTGGCCGTATCGGAGGTGATGGCGCGCGATTTGAGGTAGTCGCGCGCCGCGGCGCCGGCCTGCGAGCGGAGGAGATGGTGGTGGAACCACTCCGCGGCCGCGCGGTGCATCTCGAGCAGGCGGTCGCGCAAGGCGCGCCGCCGGTCGTCCTCGGGGCCTCCTTTTTCTTCCACGACGGTGACGCCGGCTTTCTGCGCGAGGCGTTGCACCGCCGTGGCGAAATCAACGCGCTCGTATTCCATGACGAATTTGAAAACCCCGCCGCCGGCACCGCAGCCGAAGCAGTAGTAAGCCTGTTTTTGCGGGCTGACGTGGAACGACGGGGATTTTTCGCGGTGGAAGGGGCACAGCGCGCGCCAGCTGGTGCCGGCGCGCTTGAGCGGAAAATAACCTCCGATCACCTCGACGATGTCGCTCGCGGCGGCAACACGCTCGATGCTTTCCTCGGAGATGCGGGGCATGGGGCGATCCTAACGGAGGAGGCAACTCCGGGCGCGCCAATTCGACCGATTCGGCTTGTGGGCGCGCGTCCGGCGGGGAAGATCGTGCTCGTGAGATACGTCCTGTTACTGGCCCTGCTGGGTTGCGCCTCCTTGGTCTGGGCGCAAAAGCCGGCGGCGGAGAAGGCCCCCGCCGCGCCTCTTCCCGAAGTGCAAAAGCTCGAGGGCGCGGTGCCGGAAGGGGCGGTGGTCGTGATTCCGCTCAAGGGAGAGGTCTCCAAGGCGCAGTTTTTTTTCCTGCGCCGCATCCTCAAGGCGGGCGAGTCGGCCGGCGCCTCCGCCTTCATTCTCGACATGGATACTCCGGGCGGCGAACTCGGCGCGGGCGTCGACATCCTGCAGGCTCTGCTCAAAGTGAAAGCGCCGACACTGACCTATGTCGATCCGAACGCCGGGTCGGCCGGCGCCCTCATTGCGCTCGGTACGAAGCAAATTTGGATGGCGCCGGTCAGTGCGATCGGCGCAGCGGCGCCGGTCATGGGCATGGGGCAGGAGGTGCCCGAAACGCTCAACGCCAAGATCGTCTCCTATTTCTCCGGCTATTTTCGCAGCGCGGCCGAAAGCAACGGCCACAACCCCGAGTTGGCCGAGGCGTTCATCAACAAGGAGAAGGAAGTCAAAATCGGCGAACGGGTGATCAACGAGAAGGGCGAACTGCTCACCCTCAGCGCCCAAGAGGCGGCGGAAAAAATCGACGGCAAGCCCCTGCTCGCGGCGGGCATCGCCGGCTCGGTGGCCGAACTGGTGCGCGCGGCCGGACTGCAAGGCCCGGTAGTCGAGGCCGATCCCGGTGGATTCGAACGCTTGGCACTCGTCCTCACCACGCTCGCCCCCTTGCTGCTCCTCGGCGGGATCATTGGCACCTACATCGAATTCAAATCGCCCGGTTTCGGCGTTCCGGGATTCCTCGCCGCGGTGTGCTTTGCGCTGTTCTTTTTCGGTCACTACGTCGCGGGGCTCACCGGCCTGGAGGTCGCGGCGGTATTTGTCCTCGGTCTCGCGTTGGTCTTGGCCGAGGTCGTCTTCGCTCCCGGTCTCGTCGTGCCTGCTTTGTTGGGGACTCTCATGATGGGCGGGGCCCTGCTCTGGGCCATGGTCGATTACTATCCGGGCGAGCCCCGGTGGCCTTCGCCCGGGATGTTCCTCCTGCCGCTGGCCAATCTCGGGACGGCCGTCGGCCTCTCGGCGGTGGTCATCTATTTTCTTGCCGCGTTTTTTCCGAAGGTGCCCGGGTTGCGCCGCATCATCCTCTCGGCCGCGGAACCGGCGGGCGACTCGCTCGTGCCCGCCGAACCCGGTGCGGCCTCGCTCCCCGTCCGCGCCGGTGACCGAGGCAAAACGCTCACCATGCTCCGTCCGGTTGGACGCGCGGAGTTCTCCGGGGGGAGTTATGACGCGCGAAGCGAAGGAGAATTCCTCGCGCCGGGCACCTTGGTGACCGCCCTGCGCGTCGAAGGCAGCGAGGTCGTGGTGGAAAAATCCGGCGGGTGACGTGACCGGCGAATTCATCGCCATCGCCGTCGCGATTTTTGCCGTCGCGCTGCTGTATTCGTCGGTCGGCCACGCCGGTGCCTCCGGTTACATCGCGGTTCTTGCGCTTTCCGGTCTCGCGGTCGAGGAGATCCGGCCGGTTGCGCTGACTCTCAACATCCTCGCGGCCGCGGTCGGTTTCTGCCAGTGGTGGCGCGCCGGCCATTTCGTCTGGTCGCTGTTTTGGCCTTTCATGCTGCTCGCGGCGCCCGCGGCTTTTTTCGGCGGGTGGCTCCGCGTTCCGGGCGATTACCTGAAGATCGTTCTCGGCCTTGTGCTTTGGTTTTCCGCATGGCGTTTGCTCCGTCGCGGGGAGAACCCGTCGGCTGTCTCGCGCCCCCCCCGCCCGGTGGCCATCGCCTCCGGAGCGGGCCTTGGTTTTTTGTCCGGACTGACCGGCACCGGCGGGGGCATTTTTCTGACCCCGCTTCTGCTTTTTTGCCGCTGGGCCAAAGTGAAGGAAGCCGCGGCTGTCTCGTCGCTCTTTATTTTGGTGAACTCCGCTTCGGGCTTGGCGGGGTTTGCCGGCAGCGGACGCGAGCTTCCGGGTTTTGCCTGGCCCCTGGCCTGCGTGGTCGCCGTCGGCGGTTTTCTCGGTTCGCGCTTGGGCAGCCACCACCTGCCGGCGCGCGGTATCGCCCGACTCCTGGCCTTGGTGCTGTTGATCGCGGGGACGAAGCTGCTCTTCGGCTAGCCGCCCGCGACCATGCGGATGATTTCCACCCGGTCGCCCTCGTGCAGGTCTGTTGTTGACCACTCGGAGCGCAACAGCGCCGTGCCGTTGCACTCCACCAGGGCGGCCGCCAAGGGGAGGCCGAGTTCCGCAACCAACTCTTCCGCGTTGGCCGCTGCCACCTCTCGTCCGGTTCCGTTCACGATCAGTCTCATGCTCCGAGGATGGCGCGGTCCCAATCTTTCCACACCGGGTCGAGTCCGAGTTCGCGCAGGCGCGATGCCACCTCCCGAGGGGTGCGTTGGTCGGAGGTGGAGAACTGCTCGGTGGCCAGCGCGTCTCCCGGAGTGTCACAGGCGAGGGCGCGGCCGCGCACGGTGAGGTGGAGGCTGTCGCGCCCGAGTCCGGTGTAGCCGCCGGGTTCGGTGTGGCTGCCGGCGCTCATCAGGGTGACGCCCAGCGGGGCGACAGCGTCGCGCAAAGCCGCGGGTTCGCGCGTGCTCATCACGATGCCGACGCGCGGGAAGTGCAGGCGGAAAGCGCAGAGCATCTGCACGAACTCGCGGTCGCCCACCGGATGCGCCGGTTGGAAGCCGCCGGCCGCAGGTCGCATCCGCGGGAGGCTGATGGTGAAATGCGCCTTCCAGCAAGTCCGCAGCAAATGGTCGAGATGCGCGGCCAGGGCGATGGCTTCCTCGCGCCAGTCCCACAACCCGAACAGGACGCCGATGCCGATGCGGCGGAAGCCCGCGGCGTGGCCGCGCTCGGGGCACGCCAGGCGCCAGTCGTAGTCCTTTTTCGGTCCGGCTGAATGCAGCCGCGCGTAGGTCGCGCGGTGGTAGGTTTCCTGGTAGACGACCAATCCTTCGGCCCCCGCCCGGACCAGCGGAAGGTAGTCGGGCGTCTCCATCGGTGCGACCTCGATGGACAGGGCAGGAATTTCCGGGGCGAGGGCGCGTAGGATTTCCTCGAGGTATCCGTTGGAGACAAATTTGGGATGCTCGCCGGCGACCAGGAGAATGTTGCGGAAACCCTGCGCGGCGAGGTGGCGCGCCTCGGCGCGGACTTGCCCGGCTTCGAGCGTGACGCGAAGGATGGCGTTTTCGCGGGAGAAGCCGCAGTAGGTGCAGCTGTTGATGCATTCGTTCGAGAGGTACAGCGGTGCGAAAAGCCGCACCGCCTTGCCGAAATGGCGGCGCGTCAAGGCGCGCGCCCGCACGGCCATCCCCTCGAGATGCTCGTCGTCGACCGGCGACAAATCGCGGGCCAAGGCGGCCACCGCCGGGGTCAAGCGCAGGCCCAACGGCGCGAGGACTTCGGCCGGGTCGGGTGGCGGGACGAGAGGTGCATGCATCGCAGGCGGATAGTTTATCGTGTTTTTCTTTTTTGCAATTGCAAGACCGCCCCCGGGTCGGGGAACCTCACCCTGTGATGTCTCGCAGCAACCCGGAAATCAGGCTCCTCACCGGCACGGCCCACCCGCAACTGGCCAAGGCCATCGCGGACTACATCGGTGTCCCTTTGGGCGACGCCACGGTCAGTTCGTTCCCGGACGGCGAGACCTTCGTCAAAATCAACGAGAACGTGCGCGGCCGCGATGTCTTCATCATCCAGCCGACCTGCCCGCCGACGAACCAGAATTTGATGGAGTTGCTCATCCTCGTCGACGCCGCCCGGCGGGCCAGTGCGGCACGCATCACGGCGGTGATTCCTTTTTTCGGCTACGCCCGGCAAGACCGGAAAGACCAGCCGCGCGTGCCGATCACGGCGAAGTTGGTGGCGAATCTCCTGGTGGCCGCGGGCGTGAACCGTTTGCTCACGATGGATCTGCACGCGCAGCAGTTGCAGGGCTTTTTCGATATTCCGGTGGATCACCTTTACGCCCTG
Source organism: Chthoniobacterales bacterium (assembly GCA_049451035.1). Lineage (GTDB taxonomy): Bacteria > Verrucomicrobiota > Verrucomicrobiia > Chthoniobacterales > JACTMZ01 > JACTMZ01. Next base: position 15,879 of record JBMTVD010000031.1, read on the forward strand.
CCGGTGCTGCTCAAATACCTGCGGGAGAAAAATATTCCCGACCTCGTGGTCGTCTCGCCCGACGTGGGCGGTGTGAAAATGGCGTCCGCTTATTCGCAGGTGCTCGGCGCGGGGTTGGCCATCGTGGTCAAACGCCGCATCAGCGCGACGGAAATCGAGGCCTCCCACATCATCGGTGACGTGGAGGGCAAGAACGTCCTGTTGGTCGACGATCTCACCGAGACGGCCGGCACGCTGGCCGGCGCCGCGAAAATCCTCCGCGGGGCGGGGGCCAAGGACATTTACGCCATGGTCTCGCATGCGGTGCTCATTGACATCGCGGCCAAGCGCCTGCGCGACTCCGATATCAAGGAATTGGTGGCCACGGACAGTGTTCCCGTCCCGAAGTTCGATGGGTGCCCCATTGCCATCTGCTCGGTGGCCGGGCTTCTGGGCGAGGGCATCAAACGCATCCACAAAGACGAGTCGGTTACTTCTTTGTTTGAAATCAACGGGCGATCCGTCTAGTCTCTCCGCCCCTATGTCGAACCAAGTCAGTCTGAAGGCCACGCGCCGCACCGCGATGGGGCGCAACGCCGTGAAAAAAGTCAAAGCCGCGCAAGCCGTGCCCGCCATTCTCTACGGCAGCGGAGTCGAACCGACTCCTCTTCAACTCGAGCGCCGCGCCATCGACACTTTGCTGGCCCATGCCGTGGGCGAAAACATCCTCGTCAATCTCGAGATCGAAGACGCCGGAAAATCCGGCGGGCGTCTCGCGCTGATCAACGAAGTCCAGCACCATCCGGTCAACCAGGCTGTGCTCCACGTCGACTTCCAGGCCGTCTCGATGAACGAAACCCTCGTCGCCGAAGTTGTCATCGAACCCACGGGCGAAGCGGTCGGCGTCAAAACCGGCGGCGGCCTCCTCGAGCAGAGCCTGCGCTCGGTCGAGGTGGAGTGTCTCCCGAAAGATCTTCCGGAAAGGATTCGCGTCGATGTCAGCAATCTCGAACTAGGCTCCGCGTTGCACGTCAGCGACCTGCCCGTTGTGCCCGGGGTGAAGTATCTGGCCGAAGGCGAAGTGACGGTGTTCCTCGTCTCCGAACCGAAGGTGACCGAAGAGGCCGCGCCCACCGAGGGGGCCGCGACCGAGCCCGAGGTTATCAACGAGAAGAAGCCCGCCGAAGGCGAGGCCGAAGCCAAAAAGGAATAATCCGCCGTGGAGAGCGGCGCCCCGACTTGGCTGGTGGCGGGTCTGGGGAATCCGGGGCCGCGCTACGCCCGCACGCGCCACAACATCGGCTGGCTCGCGCTCGACCTGCTGGCCGGCGAGCCGTTCCGCGAGGAAAAGCGCTTCGAGGGGGAAATTTCCCGTGTCGAAGGTGCTTGGCTTCTCAAGCCCACGACATTCATGAACCTGAGCGGGGTGGCCGTGCGAGCCTTGGCCGATTATTACAAAATCCCGCACGAGCGCGTGCTCGTCGTGCTGGATGATGCCGCCCTGGGTTTCGGGCGCCTCCGCATCCGGGGTGCCGGCAGCACCGGGAGCCACAACGGGCTCGAATCGGTGTTGACCCACTTTTCCACCGAACAAGTCCCCCGTTTGCGGATCGGCATCGGCGCCCCGCCTCCCCCCATGGCTCTGCATGACTACGTCCTCGCGCCTTTCACCGCTGCCGAAGAGGCGGATCTGGCCTCGGTCACGGAGCGCGCGGCCGAGGCAATCCGCTGCATTTTGAAAAAGGGGCTTGCCGCCGCGATGAATGAGTTCAATAAAGAAGGATTATGACCAAACGACGTTACGAAATTCTCCTCGTGCTCGACACGAAGGGCAAAGAGGAGTCGGCCAACGACCTTATCGACTCCATCGAAAAACAGATCAAGGCCGCGGAAGTTGAAGTGGAGCAAATCCAGCGCCTGGAGAAGCGCACCTTTTCCTATCCGAGCAAAAAGCGCTCCGGCGGGTACTACGTGAACTATGTGGTCGAAGCCACGCCCGGGCAGATCGACTCCCTGCAGGAAAAGTGGAAACTCGATCCCGTGATCCATCTTCAGCATTACCAGAAACTCAAACCCGCGGCCAAAGCCGCCTGACCGATTCCCCAGCACCATGGCCTCCTTCAATAAAGTCATGCTCCTCGGAAACCTCACGCGGGATCCCGAGGTCAAATACACGCCCAAAGGCAGTGCGGTGACCGATCTCGGTCTCGCCGTCAATCGCACCTACACCACAGACGGGGGTGAGAAGCGCGAGGAGACAACTTTCGTTGATGTCACCATGTGGGGTCGCCAGGCCGAAATCGCCGGCGAATATCTCAAAAAAGGGCGCCCGCTATTCGTCGAGGGTCGCCTGCAGCTCGACACGTGGGACGACAAGCAGACCGGACAAAAACGCTCCAAGCTCCGCGTGGTCTGCGAAAACTTCCAGATGCTCGGTTCCCGCGACGGCGGAGGCGAGGGTGGCAGTGGAGGTGGTGGTCGCTCTTCCGGCGGCAGATCATCCGCCAAATCCGCCCCGGCCGAAGAGCCTGCGGACGACGACATTCCCTTCTAGGTCGCGGGGTCGCCCGGCGCGATGACCTCGGCAAATGCTGCTCGAGGATACTCGCTTCGAACGCCGGTGTCCTTCCCGCGATGCGCGGCTTTGTTGCGGTTTTCTCAGCGGGTTGAGGCTGCGCTGAAGGCCTCTCGTCAAGCCCCGCGATTCTCCGCGGGTGCGTCGTCTTCATCGGTCTCGTCCTCGATCTCGCGGCGCCAAGCCTGCGAAATGAGAGGTCGCGCCAGGCCGTAGAGCAGATAGGCGATGAAGATCATGGCGGGCATCCACTCGTAGTTCATCACGGTGAAAATAAGGACGAGAATGGTTGTCAGGAATTTCGGGATCGAGTGGCGCGTGCGCCAGTTCACCGCCTTGAAGCTCGGATACTTCACCTTGCTGAACATCATGAACGACAAAAAGAGCATGAGCGGGGGCAGGGTGAATTTCCACGGGCCGATCGCTTTTTGACCCGCGTCAAGCGAGAGCATGAGCAGGGTCAGCGAAGCAATCAGACCCGCCGCGGCGGGGATGGGAAACCCGAGAAAGTCCTTTGGACCCTCCGTCGCATTTTGCTGTGCGGCGAGACTGTTGAAGCGCGCCAGGCGCAGCGCGCCACAGGCCAGGTAAACGAAAGCGATGAGCCATCCGTAACGGTCGAAGTCGCGCAGCACGATCTGCCAGACAAGCAGCGCGGGAGCCACGCCGAAGGAGACAACATCCGCCAGAGAATCGAATTCGCGTCCGAACACGCTCTCGTTGCCCCCCAGGCGGGCCAGACGGCCGTCGAGCAGGTCGAAAATGCACGCACCAAGAATGAACCAAATGGCGATATGGATTTTGCCGGCCGGATCGAGGCCCGCGTTCATCTGCACCACGGCATCGAGAATATTGATCAATGCGGCAAAGCCGCAAAAAAGGTTCCCTGCCGTCATCAGGTTGGGCAGCAGGTAAATCTTCACTCCCTGGGGATCATTTTCTTTGCTCATCCCGCGACCTCCAGTTTTGCTCGCGCCGATTCTTGCTGCTTCACCGGCAATTGCGCGACCACCGAGGAGCCCCCTTGGACGTGGTCGCCGACCGAAACCGCGACAGATGCCTCGAGCGGGAGAAAAATTTCCGTGCGTGAACCGAAACGGATCATGCCGAAATGCTGGCCGCGCGCCAGTGTGTCGCCGAGCAGGGCCCAAGGAACGATGCGCCGCGCGATAGCCCCGGTGATTTGGCGGACCACGATCGTTTGCCCGCCGCAATCGAATCCCCACGTTCGTGCCGCGTTGTGGGTCGAAGCCATCGGGCTGCGCGCGTCGTGATAGTTGCCGGGGTGTTCCGCGGTGTAGACCACCCGGCCGGCGGCGGGCGAGCGGTTCACGTGCACATCGAAAACCGACAAAAAGATCCCGATGCGGCGCATTTTATGTCCCGTCACCTCGGTCTCCTCCATTTCCAGAATGTCTGTCACCTTTCCGTCGGCCGGTGAAACAAAGAGGCCCTCGCCCGCAGGGATGGCTCGGTACGGATCCCGGAAAAAGTAAAGGGTGAACAGAATCAGACCGGTCCCCACGGCGCTCAGCACCGGAATCCAAACCCACGCGGCGGCGGTCAGCCCCGCTAGAATGAGAAGGATCCATTTGGCCTGCCAAAGAGTCTGCCAGCGCATGAACCGGAGATCCTAGCGCCTTGGCTGCCTCCTTGGAACCATTTGATTGGCCCTTAACGGGGCACCGGGTAAGATTTTCCCCGATGGAACACCGTGAAATCACCCTGAAGCGCGACTGCAAGGCGATCCTCATCCCGAGCGGCGAGGAGGCGACCCTCACCTCCGGCAGCCCGGTGATCATTACCCAGTCCCTCGGTGGCACCTACACCGTGGCCACCCAGACCGGCTTGGCCCGTATCGCCGAGACCGACGCCGACGCATTGGGTATCGAGGTCGAAAAAAAGGCGGAACCGCCCAAAGCGCCCGGTGCTGCGGGTGGTGCAGTGAAAGAAGACGATGTCTGGGCGCAATTGAAGAATGTCTACGACCCGGAAATCCCGGTGAACATCGTGGATCTCGGGCTGGTTTACGATTTGGTCCTCGCCAAAGGCGAATCCGGCGGCACGGCCGTCAATGTGAAGATGACGCTCACTGCTCCCGGATGCGGCATGGGTCCGACCATTGCCGCCGACGCCCGTGGTCGCATTCTCACCGTCCCCGGTGTCGAGTCCGCCGAGGTGGATCTCGTCTGGTCACCTCCTTGGAACCAGGGAATGATCAGCGAGGCGGGGCGGATGAAGTTGGGGTTGGTCTGAGCAAGACCTCGGCCTCCCTTCCTCTAAAAAGCGGGCGGTTCTTGTTTGTCCGGTCTGGCGTAGACCTCGATTTCCCGCCGTCCGACTTGGAAAGTTCCGGCGGGACGGTAGGAAGACGTAATGTAAGACATGAGGTCGGACGCCCAGTTCTTGAACCGCGAGCGGTCGGTGCGATTGATCGGACGGTTGTCGATGACGATGACGGCGGGCCTGTGGAGCTCGATCCGTTCGCGTGCTTCGCGTTGGAAGCGGTCGTCAGCCGTCGAGTCATCGACGTAGAGATTGTATTCGTAGCTGGGACGG
>JBMTVD010000032.1:0-20240 GCA_049451035.1 Chthoniobacterales bacterium
CATCAAAGGCACTCTCGTTCCACTCCCACACATTGCCGCCTTGGCCCATCGTGCCATAAGTGCTCAGACCGCCGGCGATGTCCACCTCCGCGGGACCCTGTTCGAGAGGCTGAGCGTAAACCGCCGTCCCCGCACTGGTCCCGCTGGCCACTTCCGTCGGGATGCTGCTGCTCGCCGTCGGATAGAGAAAATAGTTCGAGCCGCCCGGGTTGTAATACGCGGCCTTATACCACTCGTTCTCGCTGGGCAGAAAATAGTAGGCATCCTTGTTCCGGTAGAGGTTTTCTCCGCCGGCCTGCCACGCATCGCCACTGCTCCACAGCGTCATGCTCCATTCGGAACCATCCCATGACAGATCATAAGCCGCCGTCTTGCCTGTGCTCGTGTTGAGCCAGTTGACAAAGGCCGCCGCTTCATACCACGAGATGTTCGCCGCCGGTTGGCTGCCGCTCCACGCGCCCGCCGTCACATTGGCCATGCCGCTGGCCGTGGCCTTGGTGATCGCGTCCTGCGTGATCTCGTAAGTGCCCACACGGTATTCGTAGGGCACCGCTCCGTAGCCGGTCGTATCGGCCGCGTTGCTCGTGTTGCCGATGTTGACGAAATTGATGTCGAACGTATTCGTCCCGCTGCCGAACGTGTCGGCCTGCGCGGAGGGTTGGATGTTGAGGGTGAAAGCGGCAAACAACGCCGCTGCGATGGTGAAAACGGAGTGCGGTTTCATATCCTTGGGCTGCTATTTTGCCCCCCCCCCCCAGCGCGCAAGTCAATAATTAAAAAATGGCGAAACTGTCGCTAAACCCGGCGATGGAGAAACCACCCTCGTTTTCCTTCCGCGGCTTGCAGGCAGGCGCACAGTCGAGGCGAGGAGGAGGGCAAGATCAGCCCTGCACGGCGCCCCCGCCGAAAACAAACTCCGCCGCCTGCTGGACGTCTTTGTCCCCGCGACCGGAGAGGTTGACCAAAATAATCTGATCCTTCGCCATCTTCGGGGCGACTTTGATCGCGTGGGCGACACCGTGCGCACTCTCCAGCGCCGGAATGATACCTTCGACTTTGGACAATGTCTTGAACGCCTCGAGCGCCTCGTCGTCTGTGGCGAAATCGTATTCCACGCGGCCCGCGTCGCGCAGGAAGCTGTGTTCGGGTCCGACCGCCGCGTAATCGAGACCGGCGGAAACGGAGTGGGTCAGTTCGATTTGTCCGTCGTCATTGGCCAGCAGGAACGTCTTGCACCCTTGCAGCACTCCGAGCTTGCCGCCTTGAAAGCGCGCCGCGTGACGTCCGGGCTTGATCCCCTCGCCGCCCGCTTCGACCCCGACCATGCGGACGCCGTTATCTTCGAGAAACGGATAGAAAAGTCCGATGGCGTTGCTGCCCCCACCCACGCAGGCCACGAGCAAGTCGGGCAAACGCTCCTCGCGCTCGAGGATTTGCCGACGCGATTCCTCGCCGATCACCCGGTGAAAGTTGCGCACCATCATGGGATACGGGTGCGCACCGTAGGCCGTGCCGAGGATGTAGTGGGTCGAACGCACATTGGTCACCCAGTCGCGCATGGCTTCGTTGACCGCTTCCTTCAGCGTGGCCTGGCCGGCGGTGACTGGCACGACTTTCGCACCGAGGAATTTCATCCGCGTGACGTTGAGCGCCTGGCGTTTCATGTCCACTTCGCCCATGTAGACCACGCATTCCATGCCAAAACGCGCGGCCGCCGTCGCCGTAGCCACGCCATGCTGACCGGCTCCGGTCTCGGCAATGACGCGCTTTTTGCCCATGCGCTTGGCCAACAAGATCTGCCCCATCGCGTTGTTGATTTTGTGCGCGCCGGTATGGAGCAAGTCTTCGCGCTTGAGATAAATTTTCGCACCACCGAGCTGCGCGGTGAGACGTTCGGCCAGATAGAGCGGCGTAGGGCGCCCAACGAATTCGGTGAGCAATTGGTTCAGTTCGCGCCGGAATTCAGGATCCTTGCGCGCCGCCTCATAAGCCTGCGTCAATTCCTCGAGCGCCGTCATCAACGTCTCGGGGACAAATACGCCACCATAAGGACCGAAGTGGCCCTTGGCATCGGGCTGCGATGTGATGGTGGCGGACATGAGGTTAATTATGCTCTTCGCCCCGTGCCTTGGCAATCGCCCGACGATGCGGAGACGGGATGGCGATGTGTTCCAGTTCTTTCAAAGAAAACGCCTTGCGCGGCTCATCGGACGCCGCCAGAGCCCTTTTGGGCGTGCGGTGGATCCGCAAACTCACGCGCTCGCGGACGATGCTGTAAGTCAGCTCGGCCACTGGACCCCCGGGTGGTTCGGCCGTCAAAGGCGGCAAACGCCACAAACCCACCCACCGCCGCGCGGTCGATTGCTGCAAAAGGATCGTCTTCCCGTCGGAAATCCACGCGGCATATTCGGTGCGCTCCTTCACCGGGGCCTTCGGGGATTTGACGGGGAGTTTTTCCGGCGATTTGGCGCCGCAGAATGGCTTCACCGGACAAAGCAAGCAATCCGGCCGTCCCGCACGGCAGACCAGCGCGCCGAGCTCCATGATGGCCGAGACGAATTCGTGTCCGCCTTTCTCCGGCAGAAGCTCCTCCAGTTTGGACCGCACTTTGGCCAAACCCTTCGCCGTATCGACCGGGGTGCGGAGGTCGAAGAGACGCGCCACCACGCGGATGACATTCGCATCGAGCACCGGCACCGCTTCGTCGAAAGCAAAAGCCCGCACGGCTTGCGCCGTGTAATCCCCGATCCCCGGCAGATCCCGCAGTCCGTCGTAATCGCGCGGAAAAACGCCGTCCCGCTCATCCAGTTTCTTCGCCGCCGCGTGCAGATTCCGTGCCCGGCGGTAGTAGCCCAACCCCTGCCAAAGGGCGAGAACCTCGGACTCTTCCGCGGCAGCCAGCACGCGCACCGAGGGAAACCGCTTCATCCAACGCTCATAGTAAGGAATGACCGCAGCCACCGTCGTTTGCTGCAGCATCATTTCGCTGACCAAGATGGCGTAAGGATCCCGCGTCCGCCGCCAAGGCAAGTCGCGTCCATGCCGCCGGTACCACGCGCGCAAACGTCTTTCGAATCCCATCGGGTCCAAGCGCGGGCAATCGCGCTACCTCTCCACCGGCGGATACACGGGCCGCAACTTGGCTGCGATCCAAAAGGCGATGCCGATGAGAAACAGGAAGATGGACAAAAATTGGCCGGCGGTCAGAAAACCGACATAACCATCCTCCGGCGAGCGGAACAATTCGCCGATGCTCCGGAGAACGGCGTAGCCGATGAAGAAGGCGCCGGTGATCACCCCGTTCGCCGTGCGGAATCTCGTACGCAAGATCCAGAGAGTCGCGAAAAGGAGCAAGCCCTCGAGCAGCCCCTCGTAAATTTGCGACGGATGGCGCGGAGTCAGAAAAGCGCCCAAGGTTTCGCGCCAATCCGCGGAACTGGAAACTACCGCGACGATTTGATCCAGACCCGCCGGGGCGCCACCGTCGCTCTGGGCCAAGGCCAGAATCTCGCGCTGCTTCTCGACCGGAAACTCGTAGATTTCCTGCGGAAATTTCACCGCCCAAGGGACTGACGCCGGGCGACCGTAAAGCTCGCCATTGATGAAGTTGGCCAAACGCCCGAAGAAAAGTCCGAGCGGGGCACCCACGACAAGGTTGTCGCCCAACCCGGGCCAATTGACCCGGTGCCGCCACGCGTACCACAGGGTGTAGAGGACCACGCCGAGAATCCCGCCGTGGGCCGACATACCGCCCTCCCAGACCCGGAAAAAGACCAGGGGATCGGCGAGCAAGGCCGCGTGATCATAAAATAGAAAGTGCCCCAAACGCCCGCCGAGAAGGACCCCGAATACCGCGCATCCGGTGATGAAGTCGCCGACCTTGTCGGCCGGGATGACGGAGAACCCGCGCTTGGCCAGATGCAGATAGACCAGATAAGCGCCGGCAAAAGCGGCCAGGTAGGCGATGCCATACCAACGGATGCCGAAACCGCCGCCGAACTGCACGGCAAACGGATCCAAGTTGTGGACCCAGTAGGCGATCATCGGCCGGAGGCCGGTTGAGAGCTGAAAGTTGAGAGCCGGAGCAAAGCGGAGTCCGCCGCAGGCAATTGAGGGTTCGGAAGAACCGAGACCGCCGAACTTCTTTTTCTCTCAGCTCTCATCCCTCAACTAGCTCTGCGGCACCTTGCGGAACCGCGCTTTGTCGTAGCCCTGCGCGGCCAGCGCTTCGAGAACGGCGGCGTAGTCGGCGTCGCTCATCCGCTTGTCCCGAGCCATGACCCAGCCGTAATCGCGCGAAGGATGGCCCACCGCCATGAAGCGGTATTGCGGGTCAAGATAGAGAACATAATAAGGCAAAGCGATCGGCCAGAGGAACTGCACACGCCACTCGGCATTGGATTTTTTGTCCACCACCCAAGCAATTCCGTTCATCACCTTCTCGGGTCCGTCGAACCCGCCCTTCCGGTAGCTGAAGATGTTGTCCATCTTGCCGTCGGGTCGCATGCGGTAGGTGTCCTTCGAATCGTAGGTGTCACGCTCCAGCCAGTAGGGAATGTGCGCGATAACCCACCAGTCGCCCATGAACCGCGGCAGATCGACGTAGTCGACGGCTTTGAGAGGCGGCTTCGATGCACAACCGGTGAACAGCGCCAATCCCAGCAAGGGAATCAGCCAGACCATCTTTTCCATCCCCGCAGCAAACCAGCCGCGCCCCGTTGAGTCAAACCCGCCACGCGCGACTTCTCACACGGCACTTCTTGTCACTTCCTTCTTTTCCCCCGCACCCGACCAAGTCATGCTGTCCGTTAACCTTCAAGGCAGTTTTCACCAAACCATGAACGCGAACGGCAGCAACGGCACCACAATGATCAACGTCCAGATCGACGGCCAGTGGCGCCAGTTCCCGAAGGGCACCAAGCTCATCGAGGCCTGCATGCAGAGCGGAAGCTTCGTGCCGCACTACTGCTACCACCCCGCCCTGAGCACGCCGGGCAACTGCCGCATGTGCCTGCTCGAAATCGGCGGCCCGAAGATGGACGCCAACCGGCAACCCATCATGGGTGCGGACGGCCGTCCCGAAATCGCCTGGTCGCCCAAACCGCAGATTTCCTGCGCCCTGGAAGTCACCGAAGGCATGGCCGCCCGCACCAATTCCCCGCTGGTCGAGGATTGCCGCAAGGGCGTGATGGAATTCCTCCTCATCAACCACCCGCTCGACTGCCCCATCTGCGACAAAGCCGGCGAGTGCCGCCTGCAGGAATTCGCCGTCGAATTCGGCCACGGCGGGTCCAACTTCCTCGAGGAAAAGGTCAAAAAGCCCAAGCGCCAGGACATCGGCCAACACATCGTCTTGGACGACGAGCGCTGCATCCTCTGCTCGCGCTGCGTCCGCTTCATGCAGGAGGTGGCCCACGACGATGTCCTCGGCTTTGTCGACCGCGGCAGCCACACCACGCTGACCGTCCACGAGGGCCAGCGCCTCGACAGCAACTACTCGCTCAACACGGTGGACATCTGCCCGGTCGGCGCGCTGACCAGCAAAGATTTCCGCTTCAAGATGCGTGTCTGGTTCCTGCGCGAAACGAAAAGCATCTGCACCTCCTGCGGAACCGGCTGCAACACCCTGGTCGGTGCCCGCGAAAACGAGATCATCCGCCAGACCCCGCGCGAAAACGACGCGGTCAATTCCTACTGGATGTGCGACCACGGACGGCTCAACTACGGCTACCTCTACCGCGAAGACCGCCTCACCCAGCCGATGCTCCGGGAAAACGGCCAGCTCGGGAAATCGACATGGCCCCGCGTCATTCAGCAGGTTGCGGAAAGCCTTTCCGCCATCCCGCGCGGCGGGATCGCGCTGCTCGCCTCTGCCCGCATGACCAACGAGGAACTTTGGCTGACCGGCAAAATCGCCCGCCATCTCGGCATCACCCTGCACGACGTCGTGGCGCGCCCGCAAAAGGCCGACGGCATCCTGGTCAGCAACGACGGCAACCCGAACACCGCCGGCGCGCAACTCCTCGGCATCACCCACAATCCGCCCGGGGCCAAAGCCCACGACATCGCCACCGCGGTCCGCAACGGCACGGTGAAAGCCCTCCTCTGCTTCGGCGAAGACCCGCGGCACTACGGGCTGACCGAAGCCGAGCTCGCCCGACTCGATCTGGTCGTGTGCCTCGACATCCTCCCCAACACGGCAACCAAGCTGGCCACCGCCATCCTTCCCGGCGCCGGCTTCGCCGAAAAACGCGGTTCGATGGTCAACGTCAAAGGTCGCATCCAGCGCCTCAACCGGGCCACCCAGCCCCCCGCCCAGGCCCGCGACGATTTCGAGATCCTTTCCGACCTCCTCCGCGCCCTCGGCGCCGAAGCCCCGCAAACGCTGGAAGGCGTTTTCAAGGAAATGTCCGCCGCCGTCCCGGCCTTCGAGAACCTCACCTTGGCCAAGCTGGGCGATCAGGGCATCCCCCTGGAGCGCGTCGCCCCAGTGTAGGAGGGCAGCATCCGTGCAGGCGACTGCACTCGGTGGTTTTGCCCTTGCCCTCCGAACGCCCGCCCGCTAGCTTTGCCAGTTCGCGCGTCACCAACCGCGCCGTAGGTCCTTGGGCTCTGGAGCCTCGTCTCCCGGGTCAAACGCGCCAAGGGTAACCCGGCGACCATCAGAAAAACCAACATCATGCCCGTTCGTCTTGGACGTTTCGAAATGCCCAAGTCTCTCGTCAAGGACGAGAAGACCGCTACAGATACTTACGCGAAGTTCGTCGCGGAACCCTTCGAGGCCGGTTACGGCCACACCGTCGGCAACTCGCTCCGCCGCGTGCTCCTCTCCTCGCTGGAAGGCGCCGCCATCACCTCGATCCAAATCGACGGGGTGAACCATGAGTTCCAGACCATCCCCGGCGTCGTCGAGGACGTGGTCGAAATCATCCTCAACCTCAAGAAGGTCAAATTCAACACCCACGACCACGACACGCACCGTGTCGTGCTCAGCGTCAACAAAGACGGCGAAGTCACCGCCAAGGACATCGAGTCGACCAACAAGTGCGAGGTGCTCAACCCGAAGCAGCACATCGCCACGCTCGACAAGAAGATGAAATTCTCCATCGAGATGAATGTCCGCAAAGGCCGCGGTTTCTCGACCGGTGACGAAAACAAAACGCCCGACCAAGCCATCGGCGTCATCGCCATCGACTCCATTTTCTCGCCGGTCACCCGCGTGAAATACGCCGTCGAGGCCACGCGCGTCGGACAGCGCACCGACTACGACAAGCTCGTGCTCGAGGTTTGGACCGACGGTCGCATCACGCCCGACGAGGCGCTCCTGCAGTCGTCGGCCATCCTGCGTCACCACCTCGACGTGTTCGTCGGCCACGACGACACGCAGGTCGAGTTCGACCAGACGCCGGAGGCGGTCAGCCAGGAAAACGCCAAGCTCAAGAAGCTGCTCAACATGTCGGTCAACGAGATCGAGCTGAGTGTCCGCGCGGCCAACTGCCTGAACAACGCGAACATCACGACCGTCGGCCAGCTGGCCCTCAAGTCGGAAGCCGAGATGCTGAAGTACCGCAACTTCGGCAAGAAATCGCTCAACGAAATCAAAGACAAACTCGAGGAACTGGGTCTCGGGCTCGGCATGAAGTTCGAAGCCGGCCTCATCGAAGCCCAGCCCGAAGCCGCCCCGGCCGAGGAAGAAGAAAAGGCGGCCAGCAAATAGCAAGCCATGAGGCACCAGAAAAAAACCGTCAAACTCGGCCGTTCGCAGGCTCACCGCGACGCGTTGCTGGCCAACCAGGTCTGCAGCCTGATCATCCATCAGCGCATCCGCACGACCCTGGCCAAAGCCAAGGCCGCGCGCCCGCTCGCGGAGAAAATGGTCACCCTCGGCAAAAAGGGCACGATCCACGCGCGCCGCACCGCGGCCGCGTATCTGCACCAGGCCGATGCGGTGAAGAAGCTCTTCAGCGAGATCGCTCCCCGTTCGTCCACCCGTCAGGGCGGCTACACGCGCATCGTCAAACTCGGCGCGCGCAAGAGCGACAGTGCTCCCATGGCCATCCTCGAATGGGTCGATGCCGCCGTGGTCACCGAGGCCCCCGAAGCGGAGACCGCCCCCAAAGCGGAGAAGAAACCCGCCAAGAAAAAAGCCGCGCCGAAGAAGGACACCGAATAGCGATCCCACGGCCACAGCCGCCACTCACACGCACGCCGCCGCGGCCCGCAGCCCGGCGGCGTGTTCTTTTTGCGACCCGCACCCACGGGCCGCAGGCATTGCCAAGACCGCCAGGCGGGGCGATCATCAGGCCGATGCCCGCCCCCCCGACCGCCAACCAAGCCTTGCTGGATTGGGTCGAAGAAATCCGCCGTCTCTGCGAACCCGAGGCGGTCGTTTGGTGCGACGGATCGGAGGCGGAAGACAGGCGCCTGCGACAACTCATGGTCGACTCGGGTGCGGCCATCCGTCTCAACGAAGAAAAACGGCCCAACAGCCTCCTTGTCCGCTCCGACCCGCGCGATGTGGCCCGCGTGGAAAAGCGGACCTTTATCTGCAGCAAGTCGAAAGACGACGCCGGCCCGACCAACAACTGGGAAGACCCGGCCGCGATGAAGGACAAGCTGCGCGGGCTTTACCAGGGCTGCATGCGCGGACGGACGATGTACGTCATCCCGTTCAGCATGGGCCCCGTCGGCTCGAAAATCGCGCGGATCGGGGTGGAGATCACCGACTCGCCCTATGTCGTGGTCAACATGCGCATCATGACGCGCATCGGGCAGCGCATTCTCGACGTCCTCGGCAAAGACGGATTCTTCGTCAAATGCCTGCACTCGGTCGGCTGTCCACTGGCCGACGGGAAAAAAGATGTCCCGTGGCCCTGCAATCCGGACCACACCTACATCGCGCACTTCCCCGAAGATCGCCTCATCATGAGTTACGGCAGCGGCTACGGCGGAAATGCGTTGCTCGGCAAAAAATGCCTGGCGTTGCGCATCGCCTCGGCCATCGGGCGCGACGAGGGTTGGATGGCCGAGCACATGCTCATCCTCGGCATCGCCACGCCGGACGGGAAAAAAAGCTACGTCACCGCCGCCTTTCCCAGTGCTTGCGGCAAGACCAATTTCGCCATGCTGGTTCCGCCGCCTGCACTTGCCGACTGCCGGATCACAACCGTCGGCGACGACATCGCATGGATTGCGCCGGGTCCCGACGGCAAACCGCGCGCCATCAACCCCGAGGCCGGATGGTTCGGCGTCGCGCCGGGTACATCGTACCGGACGAACCCCAATGCGATGGAGTCCTGCCGCAAAGACAGCATTTTCACCAATGTCGCCCTGACCGACGACGGGGACGTCTGGTGGGAGGGCATGACCGAAGAACCTCCGGCGCATCTGGTCAGCTGGTTGGGCGAGGATTGGACGCCGGACTGCGGCAAACCATCGTCGCATCCCAACTCGCGTTTCACCGCGCCCGCGCGCAACTGCCCGTCGATCGATCCCGAGTGGGAAAATCCGGACGGCGTGCCGGTCGACGCGATCATTTTCGGCGGGCGCCGCATGAACGACATTCCTCTCGTCTTCGAGACGCGGGATTGGAACCACGGGACTTTCACCGGCGCGACCCTGGCTTCCGAGCAGACGGCGGCCGCGGAGGGCCGGGTCGGCGCTTTGCGCCGCGACCCGATGGCCATGCTGCCTTTCTGCGGATACAACATGGGCGACTATTTCCGCCATTGGCTCGATATGGGGGAGAAATTCGGCTCACACCGCCCACGCATCTTTCACGTGAACTGGTTTCGCAAAGACGGCGACGGGAAGTTTTTCTGGCCCGGCTTCGGCGAGAATGCGCGGGTGCTACTGTGGATCATCGGGCGTTGCCGAGGCACGGCCGGGTGCCGGCCCAGCCCCTTGGGCGCGGTGCCCCGTCACGAGGACCTCGACTGGCGGGGGCTGGACTATCCGCCAGCGCGCTTCGAGGAACTGATGGCCGAAAATCCCTCAACCCTCGGCGACCAAGTGCACTCCAACGACGAATTTTTCGCCGCCCTCGGGGACAAATTCCCCCCGGAGTTGAAAGCGGAGGAGGAAGAAACCCTCCGGCAACTCGCGTGATGCCGCGCCGACTCGGTATTGCCGCCGGTCTGTTCGCGTTGACCGCCTTTGCCGCCGACTCGAGTCCGCCAGAGATCGGCGACCGGGTGGCCCGGCGGCTTTTCGCCCGGCTGATGGAAACGCTGCAGGAAAAAATCTCAGCGGAAGGACCCGAAGCCGCCGTGGCGTATTGTCACCTGGAAGCGTTGCCTCTGACCGCGCGGATCGCCGGGGAATTTCCACAAGTCAAGAATGTGCGCCGCACCGCTTTGCGCGTGCGCAACCCGGCCAACACGCCCGACACCGTCGACCGTTCCGTGCTCGAAGAATGGCTGGCCGGCTGGAATCCGGCCGCTCCGCCGACGCCGGTCCTGAGGGAGTTCACTCCCGCGGACGGCCGGAGGGAACTGCGCTACTACCGCCCGGTACCGGTCATGGCTACCTGTCTCGCGTGCCACGGCCAAGACAAGGAGATCCCCGACAGCGTCCGCCAGGCCCTGCAGCGGGACTATCCGGATGACCAGGCCACCGGCTTCGAGGAGGGCGATCTGCGCGGGGCCATCGTGGTCACGTTCGATGCGGACTGAAAGAGGCGGACCACCGTCCCGTTTACCGCGGCAACACAAAGACTCGCCGGAGGAACCCCACCACCGCCCGCTCGAACTCGGGAAACTTGCCGCCGCGGCGCGGCGATTCACCATCAAGGTGTCCGGCTCCGCGAACGGCTATCACCTCAAGGGGGCCCGCGTAGGCATCGAGCATGGGACGCGCGTTCCCGTTGGCATTGAGTGGTTGTGGATCGGCCACCAAGGCGAGACCGGGCAGGCGAACTTTGACCGCCGCCGCTTTTCCCTTCGCGCCGCGGTCGACGGGATCGAGGCCGACCCAAGCATCGACTTTGTCGCCGAGTTCGGCTGCCGCTAGCATCGTTTCGAATCCGCCGCGGGAAAAACCGACCAGCACCACCCGGCCGTCCCCGCGCGCGGACACCGGCCACCGCCCGGCGCGTCCGTTCTCAACCAACGCGACCAAAGCCGCCACATTGCGGTGGTCGTCGGCATAAGTCGGATTGGTCGGCACAGCGACGACGAATCCCTCGCGCGCAAGGACGAGACCCCAATGTGCCATGCGGTCCTTGTTGGCCAGGAAGCCGTGGGCCACCACGGCGAGCGGACGCCGGACGGCCCCCGGGCGGAAATAAAAATCGACCGTAACGTCCTCGCTCCCGAGCACCAGGCCATGCTGCTCCTTGCGAATGTCGGCAGGCAGATCGATTTTGCTGACACAGCCGGCCGCCAGAAGGGCGACGACAAGGCCCGCGTGCTTCATGTCAGGGACTCCCGGCACAGGAGGTCCCGCGCCCAACGCTCCGGAAAAAATGCCCCACCGGCCCCGACCAGGGCCCCCACCACAATTCCCCGGTGGCAGTTGTCGCCACCGAGATTGGTGTTCGCCACCAACGCGGCTTCCGGATCATGCGCGTGCTTCCAAGCCAGGTACAAGGATGCGGGGAAGGAGTCTTCCAAGTAGCAGGCGGGGCTCAACACCGCACCGACCACTTCCTCGTCGGGCCGCCTCGCCCAAGCCTCCAACTTCTTGCGGCCGACCCAACCGTTGCCGTGCTTTTCGATGCTCTCGCGCACCCCGTTGCCCTTGAGGATGGCCACCAACATTCTGGCGAGATCCCGCGCGGCCGTCTCGACCAACTCCCCGCGATGCGTCACGCGCACGTGCTCGCGCACGGCCGCCAGCGCGGCGGCTTCGTCCTCGGCATACCACACCGACAAGATCGGCACATGGGCCAGGCCGCCGATGTGGATATCCGGCCCACCGCAGTCCTCCGGTTTTTTCCCGCGCGCGTATTTTCCGAAAAAATTCCGGTGGCATTCTTCGAGGTAAGTGTCGTGGTGACGGCCGGGTGAGGACAGAAAGCCGATATACCTACGCGTATAGTCCTCCCGGTCGTAACCCCCGCAAGCGCGCAAAGAGGCGAGCAGTTCGAGCGCGAGCTGCATGTTGAGGGTGTTTTCACCGGCGCGCAGAAACTGGTGATAGTGCACGCCGTGCCGCCCCCAATACTGCGCCTGCTCGTGGAGAATTTCGCCCTTGGCGTTGGGCGCGGAGTAGCTCGAGCGCCAGAGGATACTGTCGGCATGGGGACTCTTCGGCGGCATAAGCTCCGTGACCCGCCCGTAGTCGCGCACCAGCGCCGCGCGATCGTAGTACCAATGCACCGGCATGGCCAGGGCATCACCGAGAAAGGCACCGAGCAGGCAGCCGCGTTGGCGTTCGTCCATCACGGCACAGGCTCCCCGCGCCGCCCGCAACTCTCAACCCCCAACTTTCCTACGGCACCAGGATTTGCTCGGCCAATGGCGCCGGTAACGGCTTCTTGCCGCGCCGCACCACCATCTCGGCGCGCACATGCGTCCACATGACATCGTTCACTTGGACGCCGCCCGGACGGTAAACCGGGACGAACGTGGTGTAGGCCTGAGGCTGGTTGACCCATTTGCCTTTTTTGTTCTGCACCCATTGGTTGTAGTAGTTGGTGACCGGCACGTTGTTCCAGGAAGGAGGGATGTAGTTGTAGGTGCGGCGCAGGTCGTACCCCAGATCGCGCATGACAACCGCATCGGCTCCCTGCCGCCGCGCATTGAAGAGCAGTGCCTGACGCGCGAATTTCGGCCCCCGCGCTGTTTGCATGTCGAATTTGCCGATCACACGACTGCCCCAAGGCGGCGCCTGCGCCAGGATCGGCACGTAGGCCTCTTTGTCCAGAGGCGGGTAGTATTCGGGACCGACCGGCGTGTAGAAAACGACGGTCTGTTCGAGATTGGCACACCCCGGCAGGACGAGAACCGCCGCAAGCACTGACCCCAGCCGCAAAATGTCTCTTTTTCCCATGGACGCCAGTTGCACCCTCGCACCATGCCCCCCAACCTTCAACTTCCCCGATTTGACACCCCGCCGCCACTCCACTAATGATTCACGTCCGCCAACGGTGGCCGTAGCTCAATGGCAGAGCCCCGGATTGTGATTCCGGTTGTTGCGGGTTCGAGTCCCGTCGGCCACCCACCCTCCTACCCCATGGCCGCCGACGAGAAATTCATGCGCGAGGCCATCCGTTTGGCCGAAAAAGGCTCCGGAAAAACGCGCCCCAATCCGGCGGTGGGATGCGTGATCGCGAAAGGCGGGCGCATCATCGGCCGCGGCTGGCACCGAGGCGCCGGGAAACCGCACGCCGAGCTCGAGGCGCTGCGATCGCTGAAAAATCCGGCCGATGCCCGCGGGGCCACGGTTTACGTCACACTCGAACCATGCTGCACACACGGCAAAACGCCGCCGTGCACCGACGCACTCATCTCCGCCGGCGTCTCGCGAGTGGTGGCCGGCGCGATCGACCCGAATCCCCAGCACCGCGGACGAGGCCTCGCGCTGTTGCGCCGCCGGAAGATCAAAACCGAAGCCGGCCTGCTGGTCCGCGAGTGCGAAGCCATTAACCCAGACTTCAACCACGTGATGCACACCGGGCGGCCCTGGGTTGTGGCGAAATGCGGCATGTCCCTCGACGGACGCCTCACCCGGCCGCCCGGCGAAGGGCCATGGATCACGTCACCCGCCGCCCGGCGTGACGCCATGAAGCTGCGGGCCGAGGTGGATGCGGTCATGGTTGGTGCCGGCACCGTGCGCGCCGACGACCCCGCGCTGACCCTGCGCGGAGTCAAAGGGCGCCAACCCAGGCGGGTTATCTGGGCCCCCCGCCGGCTGCCACCCAAGAACTCGCAACTCCTCCAGCGGAATCCAGCAGCAGGCGACGTGATCGTCCTGCGGCAAAAGTCGCTACGAGTTGCTTTGGCAGAACTGGCCAAGCTTGGCATCCATCGTGTCCTGCTCGAAGGAGGCGGGTATGCGCTCGGCCAAGCTTTCGACCAACGTCTGGTGCAGGAGGTCGTCTTCTATGTAGCGCCCCTGCTCTCCGGAGGCAGGGTTCCTGCCGTCGGGGCAAGCGGAGCAGGAGACACCGCACACGCCTGGAAACTTGTTGGATGTCACTGCCGGAAAATCGGGGCCTGCCTGAGACTTCACGGGCAATTGCAGTATTGAGATCAATGTCTCATGTCTTGTGCTTTTTGCCTTGGCTTTAGTCCCGACAAATACAAATTTGTGTTCGACGGCACCAGCCGTCAGCTGAACCAAACCAACAAACCTATCATGAAAAAATACATCATTGCCGGTCTGGCAGCGGTGGTCGCAGCGACCTCCGGGGCCTTCGCCGGAGAGACAAGCTACAAGAAAACCGTGATCCCGATGGAGGACCCTTGTGTCTTCCGTGATCAGGAATTCCAAATCGATGCCTTCGGTCAGGGTGCCTTTTACGACACCGGCCGTCCGGGCTGGGGCGGTGGCCTCGGCCTGACCTACTACTTCAGCCGCTACATCGGTATCGGCGTGGAGCAGGGCGTGTTCGGTCGCAACGATCGGGGTTCCTCGTCCTACACGGAATGGAACACATTGGGTAACCTCTACCTGCGTTACCCGATCTGCTCCCTGAACCTCGCTCCTTACGCGATGGTCGGCGGCGGCGCCTTCTACGGCGACGGCCAACCGGGACGCGGTGCGGGCGTGGTTGGTGGCGGTCTGGAATACCGCTTCACCGACAACATCGGCGTCTTCTGGGACGCCCGTTACGTCTACTCGAGCGAAAGCCCCTACAGCGCGGCATTGTCCCGTGCGGGTCTGCGCTTTGCATTCTAAATAATTAATAAACAGTTAATTACACACATCGGGGCCGGAAATATCCGGCCCCGATTTTTTTGGGAATTCCCTTGTGCTTGGATGGGGAATGGTTAATCTGCACAGCAAGCGGATATTCCGCCTGCAAACAAACCAACATACCTATCATGAAAAAATACATCATCACCGCTTTGGTGGCTGCTGTGGCTGCGACTTCCGCCGCGACTGCTGGCACTGAAGTGTCTTCGAAGAAAACTGTTGTCCCGATGGAGGAGCCTTGCCTCTACCGCGATACCGAATTCCAAATTGATGCCTTCGGCACCGGCGCGTTTTACCGCTCGGGTGAACCCGGTTGGGGCGGCGGTTTGGGCGCCAACTTCTTCTTCCTCCGTTACTTCGGTCTCGGAGTGGAGCAATTTGTGGTTGGCCGTCAGGACTTCGGCGCCGAGTGGGGCACCTTCGGTCACCTCTTCCTGCGCTATCCGTTCTGCTGGGGTCTTTCGCCCTACGCGATGGTTGGCCTCGGCAAGCTCTACGGCGACAGCCAAAAGAGCTACGGCTGCGGCGACGTCGGCGGCGGCCTCGAATGGCGCTTCACCGAGAACATCGGCCTCTTCACCGATGCTCGCTGGGTGTACTCGCCTGACTTCGACGGAAACAGCGGCGGCGTTTTGGCCCGCACTGGTCTCCGCTTCGCGTTCTAATTGAACAGTTAACCATTCAAAAAAGGCGCCGGAGAAATCCGGCGCCTTTTTTCTTTGGCGGCGAAAGCGAACGCTCATTGACAAAGTGTCGCCCCGGCCCGACTGTGCGCGGCTCACATGCCGTTTACCAAGCTTGGACTGACCAAGCCACTTCTCGAAGGCGTCCAAGCTATGGGCTATGGGGAACCCACCCCGGTCCAGTTGAGGGCGATCCCGCCGGCTCTCGAAGGCCGGGATGTTATTGCCTCCGCCCAGACCGGGACGGGCAAAACCGCCGCGTTCGCCCTTCCCTCGCTCCAGAAGCTCGGCTCTCACGGAAAGCTGCGCTGCCTGGTACTCGAACCGACGCGGGAACTCGCCATGCAGGTCGAGACAGCCATGCGCGACCTCGCCCGTTTCACCGATCTGCGCGTCGGGTCGGTCTTCGGCGGCGTCGGTTACGGGGCGCAACGCAACGCCCTGCGCGATGGACTGGACGTTCTTGTTGCGACGCCGGGACGTCTGGAGGATCACCTCCAGCAAGGCACCTTGAAGCTCGGTGACATCCAAGTCCTCGTCCTCGACGAGGTTGACCGCATGCTGGACGTGGGCTTCCTCGCGCCCATGAAGCGCATCATCGCCAAGTGTCCAAAGGACCGGCAAACGCTGTTCTTCTCTGCCACCCTCCCTCCCGAAATCGCCCAGCTGGCTGCTTGGGCTTTGCGCGATCCGGTGCGCATCGAGATCGGCGCGTCACGCTCCACGGCCTCGACCGTCAAACACGGGGTCTACATCACCGATCAGGGCGGCAAATACGGCCTGCTTCTCGGCCTCCTTGAAGTCACCGACTGCACGAGTGTGCTCATCTTCTCCCGCACCAAGCACGGAGCCGACCGCATCGCCAAGCGACTCAGGGCCTCGAACCACTCGGTGGCCGTGCTCCACGCCAACCGGAGCCAAAACCAGCGCATCGAGGCCCTGGAGGGATTCAAATCCGGCCGCTACGGCATCATGGTAGCCACCGATATCGCCGCGCGCGGCATCGACGTGGCCGGGGTCAGCCACGTCATCAACTACGACATTCCCCAGCACCCAGAGGACTACGTGCACCGCATCGGCAGAACCGGACGCGCGCAGCGCTCGGGAGATGCTTTCACCATCGTCGCGCCGGATGAGATGAAAAAGCTCGCGGCCATCGAGCGCTTCATCGGTCAGAAAATCGATCGCTTGGAACTCACGGGCCCGAATATTCCCAAGCAGGGCGCGGAGGCTTTGGCGGTCCGGCGCCCGAAACCCGAACCGCGCCTGGATGGTCGTCCGGCTTTCCGGCGGCGCAGACGGCGCTTCGGTCGCGGGAGAGACTGACTAGGCAGCCCGCGGGCCGCTCCCGGGAATCTCTTACTCCGACACCGGCTCGTCGGCGACGCCCTCGCCCACCATGTAGCGGGTGAAACGACGGATGACGATGTTTTCCCCGAGTTCGGAGATTTTCGCTTTGACCAAGTCGGCGATGGTCAGATCGGGATTCTTGATGAAAGGCTGCTCCATCAGGCAGATGGTGCCGTAGAATTTCTCGACTTTGCCGTCGACGATTTTGTCGACGATGTTGGCCGGCTTGCCTTCGACTTGTTGGCGGTAAATCGCCTTTTCGCGTTCGATCTCCGCTTGGTCGATCTGCTCGCGGGAAACACAGGTGGGATTGGCCGCGGCGATATGGAGGGTGATGTCCTTGACGAACTCGCGAAAGTTCTCGTTCTTGGCCACGAAGTCGGTCTCGCAGTTGACCTCGACCAGCACGCCGACTTTGCCCTGCAGGTGGATGTAGGAGGCAACGATGCCTTCCTTGGCGCTGCGCGACGCCTTTTTGCCCGCCGAGGCGATGCCCTTGGCGCGAAGAAGATCCTCGGCTTTGGCCATATCCCCGCCGGCTTCGGTCAGGGCGCGCTTGCAATCCATCATTCCCGCGTTGGTTTTTTCGCGGAGTTCACGGACGAGTTGGGATGAAATATCGGACATACTAAGAGTTTGCAGTTTTCGGTTTGCGGCTTTCAGCAACCCCGCGGCGGGGGCGCGCGACCCGGAACTTACTCGGCAACGCCGGAGAGTTCGGGTTCGGATTTTTTCTGGCGGACGCCGGCCGCGCCCTTGAGGGCCTCGACCAATTTGTTGAGGACTACGCGGATGGAGCGGATGGCGTCATCGTTGCCCGCGATCGGGTAATCGACCAGTTCCGGATCGCTGTTCGTGTCGACGATGGCCACCACGGGGATACCGAGACGGTTGGCTTCGCGCACGGCGATATCCTCGCGGGTCGTGTCGATGACAACCACCGCACCGGGAAGCTTGTCCATTTCGCGCAGACCTTCGAGGTTCTTCAAGAGCCGGGCCTGTTCACGGCGGAGGGAGGCCTGCTCCTTTTTGCCGATTTTGGACGCACCGGGACTCTTCAGCTTTTTCTCGATCTCGTTGAGACGGGCCACGCTTTTGCGGATGGTGGTGAGGTTGGTCAGGGTGCCGCCCAGCCAGCGATTGTGGACATAGAATTGTCCGCAGGCTTCGGCTGCTTCTTTAACCGCCTCTTGGGCCTGCTTTTTGCAGCCGACAAAGAGGATCTTGCCGCCGCCCGACACGACTCCGGTCAGGAACTTCGAGGCGGCTTCGAGCTGCTCGACCGTGCGACTGATGTCGATGATGTAGATGTCGTTTTTCTCTTCGAGGATGAACTCGCGCATTTTCGGGTTCCAGCGCTTGGTCTGGTGGCCGTAATGGACGCCGGACTCGAGGAGTTCGTTGATCAATTCGATGGATGCCATGGTCTTGTTTGTGCTTTCGATTTTAGCCGGCTTCTTTCTCGGTCTCGACCGCCGCGGCGAGTTCCTCGCCGAGGTCGGCCGCCTCGATTTCGATGTTGCGGGCATCTTGGAAACCGGTGCCGGCCGGGATGAGGTGGCCCATGATGACGTTTTCCTTGAAGCCGCGCAGTTGGTCGGTCTTGCCCAGCGTGGCCGCGTCGGTGAGGACGCGCGTGGTATCCTGGAAGGATGCCGCGGAGATGAAACTCTCCGTACTGAGCGAGGCGCGGGTGATGCCGAGCAGAACAGGCTCCCCTTCGGCGGGTTTGCCGCCGAGCTTGGTGATGCGCTCGTTCTCGGAATCGAACTCCGTACGGTCGACTTTGTCGTCCCAGAGGAGCGTGGTGTCGCCCGGGTCGGTGATTTTCACCTTGCGCAGCATCTGCCGGATAATGATCTCGATGTGCTTGTCGTTGATCTCCACGCCCTGGAGACGGTAGACCTCCTGCACTTCGTTGAGCAGGTGCTCTTGCAGGGCGGCGGGACCGCAGACCTGCAGGATCTCGTGCGGGAGCACAGGTCCCTCGGTGAGTTGGCTGCCTTTCTTCACGCGATCGCCGTCGGCCACGATGATGTGCTTGTTGAGCGGGATGAGATGTTCTTCCTCTTCCTTGGTCTCGGGGTCGAGGACCAGCAGGCGGCGCTTGCCGCGGGCCGTGCCTTCGATTTTGACGATACCGTCGATCTTGGCGATCTCGGCCGAATCCTTCGGCTTGCGGGCCTCGAAAAGTTCAGCCACCCGGGGCAGACCGCCGGTGATGTCCTTGGTTTTCGCCACCTTGCGCGGTGTTTTGGCCAGCAGCTGCCCGGCTTCAACCTTGCGGTTGTCGGCCACGACGATGTGCGCCCCGGCCGGGATGGAGTAGCTGGCCACCACCTTTTTCTCGTTGTCGACGATGACGATCTGCGGGTGCAGATCCTCTTTGTGCTCGATGACAACCAGGCCGGTGATGCCGGTGGCTTCGTCGACCTCGCGTTTGACGCTCAGGCCGGGGATCATGTCGCGAAACTCCACGGTGCCGGGTTTCTCGGTCAAAATCGGCAGGTTGTAAGGATCCCACTGCACGAAAACTTCGCCTTTCTTGACCTTGCCGCCGTCGGCCACGGAGATGACCGAGCCGATGACGATGCTGTGGCGCTCGAGTTCGCGGCCGTCCTTGTCGTTGTAGATACCGATGAAACCGTTCTTGTTGAGAACGATGTTGTTGCCGTCGGTCGACTCGACGGTGCGGAGCTCGACGTAGCGGACGGTGCCGTCGTTCTTGGCCTTGATGATCGGCTGCTTGAAGGTCTGGCTGGCCGTTCCGCCGATGTGGAACGTGCGCATGGTGAGCTGGGTGCCGGGCTCGCCGATCGACTGGGCGGCGATGATGCCGACCGCTTCGCCGATCTGGACGGGCTTGCCGTTGGCCAAGTTGCGTCCGTAGCACTTGGCGCAGCAGCCGCGCTTGGATTCGCAGGTGAGCACCGAACGGATGCGGAGTTGCTCCACGCCCATATGCTCGAGGGCCTTGGCCGTCTCCTCATCGACGATATGCCCGCTTTTGATGACCGTCTTGGCGGTGACAGGATCCTTGATCGTCTCGCAGCTGGTGCGGCCGATGATACGGGTCTTGAGGTCGACGACTTCCTCGTCACCCTCGTAGATGGGCTGGACGACGATGCCTTTGACCGTGCCGCAATCCTCTTCGGTGATGATGACATCCTGGGCGGCGTCGACCAATTTGCGGGTGAGGTAGCCGGAGTCGGCGGTTTTCAGCGCGGTGTCGGCCAGACCCTTGCGGGCCCCGTGGGTCGAAATGAAGTATTCGAGCACGGTGAGGCCTTCGCGGAAGTTCGAGGTGATCGGGCGCTCGATGATTTCGCCGGACGGCTTGGCCAT
>JBMTVD010000033.1:0-20106 GCA_049451035.1 Chthoniobacterales bacterium
GGACGCAACCGGTGCGCCACGCGGTGCGCGAAATTCATCAGGCCGATCCGCCGGTCCGTTTTCCCCGACCCCTCCAGCACCGTCGAGTCATCCGCGTTGCGGATGAACCAGGCAATCACCGCGACCAAATCCCCCGTCTCCCACAAGCCATCCATGTAAGCCTCACCGAACCCCACCGGCCCGCCGAGCACGCACGCGCGGAAAAAGGCGGCGTCTTTGACCCGGATGTCCGCCCGCGGTTCCCCGCCCAGCCCGCCAAATACCTTTTCGCTGCCGTCCGGCATCGCGACGCGCAGACGGCCCCGCTGCATGCGGGAGAGGGCGGAGAACAAAACCGGAGCGTAATTCATCGTGAATTGGCCAGTTTACGCGCCTATTTGAGCCGACGAAAGCCGCTTTGCGCAGTTTGACCGCCGTCGGGGCGAAGGCTAATCTGGGAAGGCCATGCGCAAGTTGTCACTCGCCGCCGCCCTGTTGCTTGCGTTCTGCGCGGCCCCCGCGCGGGCACTTGTCCTCTGGGGCCTCGACAACAGCGCCAACCAGTCCGACCCGGGATCGGGAGCCCCATGGAGCGCCGTGGCCAAAGTAACCAACAGCGACGGTTCGCTGATCGAAGGCTCCGCGGTTTACCTGGGCGACGGCTTCATGCTGACCGCGAACCACGTGACGATGAACCTCACTTACTCGTTCGTCACTTTCAACGAGGTGGAAACCTTCGCCATCGACCCGACGTTCAACGACGGCGTGCGGTCCTACGGCAAGCAAGTGGCGCCCGGGGTGGATATGGCCGTCTTCAAACTCACCAGCATCCCGGTCAGCGCCACCGCGGCGGTGCTCTTGCCCACCGCCACGGAATCATTCGGCGCGTCCTCCTCGGCGACCCTGGCGGGTTGGGGCGTGGGCCGCAACGGTTCCTCACCCGTCGGCACCAACACCGTCGGTTGGGGCAACGCCGCCACGTCGGACAAGCGTTGGGGACTGAACGCGCCGCGCAGCACAAGCAACCTCTCCTACACGCTCGGCAGCCAGAACTACCTGTACGAGGCTCTGATCACTTATGCGGGCACGACCAACTCACCGAACCCGGGCAACAAAGGCCTGGGATCCAGCGAGGCCGGCGCCACCCTCTACGACTCCGGATCGGGACTCTTCCAGGAAATCGGCGGCGACTGGTATCTCATCGGCTTGACCACCGCCGTGCAGAGCAACGGGGCCACCACTTACGGCGTCGACTCGGCGGGGGGTGGCGATGCCAACTACTTCGCCCGCATCTCGAGCTACGACGAGCAAATCACCGCCCTCGTCCCGGAACCGTCCACCCTCTCGCTCTTGGCCCTGGCGGGCGTCGCCGCGGCGGCCGTGGCCATCCGTCGCCGCCGCTAAACTTTTCCCCGAAGCGAGCGGTGCGGACGGAATACGCCGCGCTGATCCTTGACGCGCGTTTCCTTCCAGAAGAACGGGATACGTTTGAGCCAGAGCCTCAAGGCCTGCCAGTGGATCAGTCCGATGACCTTCAACGTGATGAAGGGAAACTTGGCGGTGAATTTGGCGAGATTGGCGAAAGTCAATTCGCGCCGTTGCCCGGTCAGCGTGCTGACGAGCACTTTGCCCTCCGCGTCGTAGTCGTCGATGAAAACACGCAGCCGCGCATCCGGCAGTTGCAAGCGGAAATGGAAGTCGAGATCCACCGGACTGAACGGCGACACGTAGTAATTCTTGGGTACGCGGATCTCGAAGCCGCATTGGCCGTCCGTCGCTCGGGGCACCAGATAAGGCTTCAATTCGCGGAACGTGTTGCCCACCTCGACCACGCTGGCGTGGGGACTGCCGTCCGCGGCGAAACAAAAGTAGATGGTGATCGGGTTGAAGACATAGCCGAGGAACCGCGGGAAGCAGAGCATGCGGATGGAGCCGTCGGGCGCGAGCGGATGGCCGGACCGCATGAGGAACTCGCGCACATTGTCGGCGATCGAACGGACCTTCTCCCCGTATTGGAAGTGGTCCCTGTCCCGCAGGCTGTAGATGTTCGCACGATTGAGACCGAAAATCTTCAGCTTCCGCGCCGCTTCCTCCAATTCACCGAGATCCAGGTAGAAATAGAAAACACGGTAGAGAAATTCGTGCTGCCTGGGACGCAGACGCCGGTGAAAGACGTCGCAGTCGTAGAAACACGAGTTCATGTCCACGGATCCTCGCCGCACACGGCATGGGCACATCGCACGCCCGAAGCCAGCGCATCCTCGTGGAACCCGTAACGGAAGTAGCTGCCGGCGAAAAACACCCGCTGGTCGGGCGACTCGGCATTGATCGAGGGCAGGCGGTGCTGGGCCGCCAAGGCCGCACGGTCGAAAATCGGGTGGGTGTAGGTCGTGCGCCAGAGCACCTTGGCCGGATCGATGCGGTCGGCGTAGTTGAGGCTGACGAAATAATTCTCCCGATCCGAGACGCCCTGCAGGCGGTTCATCCAGTAATGCGTCGACGGACGCTCCCCTTCGGCGCTCGTTTCCATGCGGTAGTTCCACGCCGCCCAAGCCAGCCGGCGCCTCGGCATCACCGTGGTGTCGGTGTGCAAAAGGGTCTCATTGGCTTGATAACGGAAGGCAGCGAGCAATTCCTCCTGCAAAGGCGTGGGTTGCGCAAGCAGGGCCAACGACTCGTCGGCATGCGCGGCGAGCACGGCCCGGTCGAAAGCATGCGAGGCACCGTCCTTGGTGCGAACGGTGACACCATGGGCCGCGGATTCCACCGCCGCCACCGGCAACGCGGCGTGGGTCGGCGGCAAAGCAGCCAGCAACCGCTTGACGTATTCGCGCGATCCGCCGTCCACCGTGAACCACGGGTGGTGCGTGGTCACACCGAGAAAGCCGTGATTGTGGAAGAAGCGCACCAGCGTGGCCGCGGGAAAGTCCAGCGCGCCGCCGGGGGTGATGCTCCAGATGGACGCACTCATGGGCACGAGATACAGGCGCAGGAAGTCCTCCCCCAAGCGGTGGCGACGGACAAATTCGTCGAGGGACATCGACTCGAGCGACTCGTCATCCAGCGATGCCTTGGCCACCCGGAAAAAACGCAGGATCTGCGCGAGAAGCCTGAGAAACCGCGGGCGGACCAGATTGGCGCGTTGAGCGAAGACGCGGTTGAAACCCATGCCGTTGTATTCCACGTCGAGCGCGTCGTTGCGCACGCTGAAACTCATTTCCGTCGGCTTGATGGGGACGCGGAGTGCGTCGAAGAGACGGACCAAGTGGGGATAAGTCACTTTGTTGAAAACCATGAAGCCGGTGTCGATCGGCACACGGCGACCGGCCTCCTCGACGACGACGGTGTTGGAATGTCCACCGAGATGGCGCTCCCGCTCGAAGACGGTCACCTCATAGCGGTCGCGCAACAACCACGCGACACCGAGCCCGGCGATGCCGCCGCCGATGACGGCCAGACGCTCCCGACTCACGCCGACGCCCGCCCGCCGATCTGCTCTTCCTCGCGGTAAGCCGAGGCGGGCACGGGACGCAGGTTTGTGATGACTCCGAGCCAGGAGAGAAGCTTGAGCAGGTAGTAGGTCGGGTCGAACTCCCACCAGTAGAAACCCTGCCGCGCGGCGGCCTGATAACGGTGGTGGTTGTTGTGCCAGCCCTCGCCCAAGGTGATGAAAGCGAGGATCATGCTGTTGCGGCTGTCGTCATGCGTGTCATAGCGTTTCCTGCCGAGCACATGAGCCAGGGAATTGATACAGGACGTCCCGTGGAAAAGGAACGTCGTGCTGATAAAGAAGCCCCAGACCAGCATTTGCAGCGGCGTGGTGCCGAGCGAAGGGAAGAAGGCCTGCAGGAACCAGCCCCAGCCGAGCATGACGAAGGCCAGAAAGAACGGTCCGATCAGGTCGAAACGGTTCAGAAAAACCAGCTCCGGGTATTTGGCGAGGTCCTTGATTCGGGAGTAATCGGTCGGGAAATTGCAGCTGCTGGTGATCCAGCCGATGTGCGACCAGAGGAAACCCTGCACACCGGGCGAATGGAAATCCTCCTCCTCATCCGAATGCTTGTGATGATGGCGGTGCACCCACGCCCACCAGAGGGGACCGCGCTGCGTGCAGGTGAGGCCGAGGAAGGCGGCGATGAATTGTCCGGCGCGCGAAATCTGGAACGTCTTGTGGCTGAAGTAGCGATGGTAGAAACCGGTGATGAGGAACATGCGCGCGAAATAGAGGAAAGCCGCCGTGGCCACGGCCACCCAGCTCCATCCGGTCCAAATCACCCCGAGGCAACCGAGATGAAGAACAGCGAAAGGCACCAAGCGCCCCCACTCCATGCGCTCCGGTTGGTTGCGGATGACGTCCGGATCACCCTCGAAGTAATCGCTGTCGATGAAATTGACGAGGCGCCGGAGCGGCGAAACGGTGGCGGACATGGTCTTACTCTTGCGGCAAACCTAGCTGTGCCAGAAGGCGCTGCAAGTCGTCGTTCCCGTAGTACTCGATGAGAATTTTGCCTTTTTCTTCGCCGTGGTGAATCTCCACGCGGGTCGACAGGTGCTGCTGCAGGCGGTTTTCGAGATGGCGGATGGCGGGAGAGACCTCGCGAGCGGAGCGGCCGCCGCGCTTCCGCCGGGGGGTGCCCCCTCTGCTCAAATGATCGTTGACCGCCTCCTCGGCGGCGCGAACGGAAAGGTTTTTGCGCAGAACCAGACCGGCCACGGCACGTTGTTCCTCGCCGCTGCGCAACCCGAGCAGCGCCTTCGCGTGCCCCACGCTCAACCTGCCCTGCACAAGATGCCCCTGGACTTCGCCATCCAGATCCAGCAGGCGCATGGTGTTGGCCACCGCGGCGCGGCTTTTACCGACCTTTTTCGCGATGTCCTCTTGCTTGAGTTTGAATTCGTTGGCCAGCCGCGCGTAAGCCTGCGCTTCCTCGATCGGGTTGAGATCCGACCGCTGCAAGTTTTCCACCAGCGCCAGTTCGAGCACCTCGAGGTCGGTGGCTTCGCGCACAATGACCGGCACTTCCTTGAGCCCGGCCTGACCCGCGGCCCGCCAGCGGCGTTCGCCGGCGATGAGCTCGAGAAGACCGTTGACCTCGCGAACGATGAGCGGCTGGATGATGCCGTTTTCCCGGATGGAATCCACGAGTTCGACGAGCAGCTCCGGGGCGAAGTTGGAGCGAGGTTGCAACGGGCTGGGAACGACCCGTGTCAGCGCGACGCTTTGCACGCGATCGCCGGCCGCTTCGGCGGCGGCAATGGCCGCGGCGGCGGCTTTGGACGGAGTGATCAGGGCGCCAAGTCCGCGCCCGAGCGAAGGTTTTGCCATTGGGCTGATCCTACGCAACCGTTGCGCGGGAGGGAAGTGCGCCCTCCGTTGCTCCGGCCGATGGCGATTTTTCTTGCCGGGGGGAACCGGTCCGACCGAAATGGTTCGGCGATGTCACTCCCCCGCACCGCCCAAGCCCCACTCGTGGCCGCCAGCTGCCTCGTGGCGGCCGCCCTGGCAGCCTGCCGCACAACCACCGGCGAAACGGATTACTTCACCGTGATCGACAGCAACAACGACGGTCGCCTGGTGTTGGAGGAGGTCGAGGCTTACGGCTTCAGGCGCATGTTCAACCGTTTCGATAAAAACCGGGATGAGGTCATTACCACCGAGGACCTGGGACAAACCGCGCCGAACCTGATGGGACAGAGGGATCTCGATGGAGACGGAAGGGTGACTTACGAGGAGTATGCCTCGGCCGGCCGGAAGCTCGGGACGGTGAAAAAGCTGTTCTTCGCCGCCGACACCAATCGCGACGGGTCCATCACCCGCCAAGAAGAGGAGACTTACCTTTTCGCTGGCGGTGCGGCGATCCTGGGCGACTGAGTCCAACGCGCCGCAACCGCGCGGAGCATCGGTTACCTGCTGTAAATGCCCCCGCCGCCGGTGGTGCCCCCACCGGTACCGCCACCAAAGCCACCCGGCAACGCCGGCGGCACCCCTTCGCCGCCGCCGGTGGTGCCACCAGGATCTGGACCCGCGGGCGGGGGGTTGGTCAGGAAATTATTGATCGTTGACGTGATCAAGGCAGCCAGTGCGGGATTGGCTTGGATCGCGCCGGCGGCAATTTGCTCGGCGACGTCCGCCAGAGTGACCACACCCTCCTCGACGACCGCCTTGTTGTCGGCCGCACCAGCGTTGGGGAAACGGCCCGTTTTTTGGACGTTTTCCATTGCGGTCTTGACGATTTCGATCACGGCCGCCACATCCTCGGGATTTTTCTGCGCGGCGGCAAAGACCGCTTCACGGATTTGTTCGGGAGTTGCGTTGTTCCAATCAACACCCGGCGGGAAAGCGATCTCAGGGGCAGCGAGCGCGGAACCCGAAAACAGGGACAAGAAAAAGAGCGGGGCGAGGAGGAGCTGTGCGAGGGACCTGTTCATCTGCATCCAACCTTATGGCGAACGGGAGAAATTTCAAGCAGGCAGCGGATATTGCATCGCGAAGGCGGGGTTGCGGGCACTAAAATCACCGGGTGGCAGAGGAAGCGGAACGTATCAAGGAATTGTGGCTCTGGGACGACGAGATCCCCCGCGATGGCCCGGAGCAAATGGCCTGCGACGAAGCCCTTCTGGAGACCGGGAACGCACCCATTCTCAGGATTTTCCGCTGGAAAGGGCCGTGGGTGAGCGCCGGTTACTTTGCCGACAAAGATCATGCGGTGAGAACCCATCCGGAAATGCCATTCTGCCGCCGGTGGACCGGCGGCGGCATCGTGGTGCATGACGGCGACTTCACTTACTCCTTGGTTGTGCCCAAGGGCGAGACCTTGGCGGCCCTCAAGCCCCGCCGGAGCTACCAAGTCATCCACTCCGCACTGGGACGGGCCCTGCGCGCACGGTGTATCGGGACCGATCTCGCCGAAAAATCCGCCCCTGCCGCCGAATGCTTCGCGGGAGCCGTCGAACACGACCTGGTCAACCATGGAAAAAAAATCGCCGGGGGAGCCCAGAGGCGCACCCGGCATGGACTGCTGCATCAGGGGTCGGTGCAGTGCCAGCCGTTGCTGGACAGGAGCTTCGGGATCACACTGGCCGGGGAACTGGCGCTAGCGGTGGCGAGGTGGAGGCCCCCCGCCGACTTTGAGAAAAAGGTACGAAACTTGCTTGCCGGGAAATACGCCTCGCCGCGGTTCCTGCAAGGACCCGGCGCGGCTGAAGACTTTACAGCCCCTGCGAGGTCATAAAGACTCCGCGGGTTTTTTTGAGGGAACCGCTATGAAGAAGACCACAACGAATAAAGCTTCCGCCAAGAAGAAAAGCTCCACAAAAACATCGGCGAAAACCCCGGCGAAAAAGCCGGCGATTTCCGCGGATGCGCACAAATACGAAGCGGGCCGCCCCAGCCCCAAGCGCCGCGGCAAGGCACCGTCCAAAACGCCGCGAAGCCGCCGGAAGGGTGCCGACATCGACGACTTGGGCGAACTGCCGCGCAGCTACGGTCACGACCGGATTTTTGTGGTCGCGCAGGAACCGCACTGGCTCTTCTGCTACTGGGATTACACGCTGGTCGAGGACCAGCGGGGAAGCGTCTACCTCCGCCACGGGCGGAAGGGGAAGGATCTCGAAGGCGAAGTCGAGGTCCCGCGCGAGACCAACAGCTGGTATTTGTCCGTTCGCGACGCGGATGCGGATTATGTCGTGGAACTGGGGTGTTACGTGCGCGGCAAGTGGAAGACCCTCACCCGCTCCGCCACGGTCCTCACGCCTAGCGACACCCTCGCCGGCCTGGGTGAACCGCTCTTTGCCAACATGCCCTTCCACGTCACCTTCCAAGATTTGGTGGAAAAATTGCGCGGCGAGATGCGCCGGGGTGAAAGCTTGGCCGAGGCTCTGGGGCGCCTCCAAAAACGCGGCGAGATACCGCTCGCGCGCCTGTCCTCCGCACAACGCATCGCTCTCGACACGCTCTTGCAGACGAACCTCGGCTCGCTCACTTCGGGCGACTTGGGACGCTTTCTCTCCTCGTCCGGGGCCAGCCTGTTCTCGGGAGGATTTGCTTCCAGTTCGTGGGCGGGCGCCGCTTCTTGGGCCGAAGCACCGGGGGGATTCTCCAGTGGATTCCTCGCGCTTATGGGGTTGGTCGGCAGTTCATGGGGCACTTCCTCGTGGTCCGGGGCGGCGGGCAGTTGGTCGGCAGCCGCATCCTCGAGTTGGGGCGCGGAGAGCAGCTGGTTGTCGAGTTGGCGCTCGGCCCCGCGCGACTTCTTCATGCACGTCAATGCCGAGGTCATCTTCTACGGAGGCACGCATCCGGAGGCCACGGTCGCCATCGACGGCCAGCAGGTCGCCCTGCGCCCGGACGGAACCTTCCGCTATCACTTTGTTTTGCCCGACGGCGAGTTCGAGATCCCCATCGTGGCCACTTCGCCCGACGGCTTGGAAACGCGGCGTGCCGTCCTCAAGTTTGAACGCGCAACGGCCCGACACGGTGATGTCGGCGCGACCACGCAACCCCTCATCCCGGCGCCGATGGGCCGCAAGAAATAGCAAGTTTCGCTCCCCTCCGACGGTGCGCGGAATTAGAGTGATCCCGTGCCCGCAGCGGATGACCCGTTGGCCTTCGCCTTCCTCGACCACCTTACGGACGAGCGGAACGCTTCCCCGCGCACCGTGGAAAACTACCGCCGTGCCTTGGCCGCCGCCGCCGCGGGCCTCGGCACGAAAAGCTGGCGCGAAGCCGGGCCCGACGATTTCCGCGCCTACCTCTTCACCCTGATGAAGCGCGACAAGTCGCGCGCGACCATCCGCTTGGAATTCGCCGCGCTGCGCAGCTTCTACCGCTTCCTGTGCGAGCGAAAGGGACTGGCGGCCAATCCCCTCCATGCCGTCTCACTGCCCAAAGCGGAAAAACGCCTCCCGGTGTTCCTCACCGCCACGCAGATCGATGCCCTGCTCGGGGCACCGGCGGCAGCCACGCCGGAGAAACAAGCCCCGGCATGGATGCCGCAGCGCGATACCGCCATCCTCGAGCTTTTTTACTCGAGCGGCCTGCGCCTGGCCGAACTCGCCGCACTCGACGTGCGCGACATCGACCCCCACAACGAGAGCGTGCGTGTCTTGGGCAAAGGGTCGAAGGAGCGCATCGTGCCCGTCGGAGAACCGGCGCTCGAGGCCATCCAGCAATATCGCCACGCCGCGAAGGTGCAGACGGGACCCCTGTTCATCAGCAAGCTCCGCAAGCGGCTCGGCCCCTCGTCGATCTGGGCGCTCGTCAAAAAATACCTGCGGGCCGCCGAAATTCCCGTACCGGCCAGCCCGCACAAACTGCGGCACAGCTTCGCCACGCACCTCCTCGACGCGGGCGCCGACCTGCGCAGCGTGCAGAGCCTTCTCGGCCACGCCAGCCTCTCGACCACGCAGATTTACACGCACGTCACGACCGAGCGGCTGAAAAAGGCCTACGACCAGGCCCACCCGCGGGCGTAGGTCAGTGCACCACGCGCACGGGCGTCCCGTGCGAAACATTGGCGAAGAAAATTTCCGCCATGCGCTCCGGCATGCGGATGCAACCGTGCGACGCGGGGAAACCCGGCAGGAACCCCGCGTGCATACCCACTCCGCTCGAGGTGATACGCATGAAGTAGGGCATGGGCGCGCCGCGGAACACGGCGCCCTCCGGCTTCGGGTCGGTTTTCACGCCGACATTGGCCACCATGACGTTTCCGCCGCCGTCGACGTAATCGCCGTAAAGGTTGGACACGTGGTTCTTGTTTTTCTGCATGATGGTGAAGGTGCCGGTGGGCGTATTGTAGCCTTCGCGACCGGAAGAGATGAGGGAGATGCCGACGAGCTTTCCGTCCTTGTAAAAGCGCGCTTGTTGCTCGCGCAGGTCGATGGTGATGGACGGCCGGCCGGAAATGCCGTCGCCGTCCCAATAGGACACGGTGTCGACAATCCCGCCGGACGGCTTCTGCACCACCCCGCCGCCGGGCGTGAGATACTGGGTGGTGGAACTGGTCAGCCGCGGGTCGTGAGTCGCGCAACCCGCAAGCGCGCCCAGAACAGACACAAAAAGGCAAAAGCGGAAGAGACTCATGGCTGAATACGGGAATAAATCCACACCTCTCGGGCGCGTCAAACCGAAACGCGGAGCGCTCACTGCGGTCTGAGCTGGCTCGTCGCCGAGATCTCGGCGAACCCGGTCAAGCCGGCTTCGATCCGGTAGATTCCGCCCCCCTGCATGTCGCGGGTGGGAACCACCACTTCATATTCGATGCGCTCCCGCGGATTAACCATCACCGAGGCGCCCACCGGTTCGAAGGAGCGGTCTTCCGACCAGAGGAAAATCCGTTTCCCGTCGGGCGCGATCACGCTCAGGTCGAATCGCTGGGTGGTGGCAAAATCGAGTCTTTCCGCGCGCTTGGAGACGTTTTTCACCGTGAAAAACACGCGCACCTCGCGACGCTCGGCCAGCGGAAACTCAGCCGGATCACTCCGCAACTCCGCCTGCAAAGCCGGGCCCCTGTTCTGCAGCGAGTCGGGCAGCACGGGATCGACCATATCCCCCAACCGGTTGCCCCAGGTATCCTGCGACCCGTCGCGCGGGGCGGCACAGGCGGCGAGCAGCAGAGCGGCGGGCAGGAAAACACGAACCGGTGTCATGGGAGACATTTAAGCGGCATTGCCCCGCGGTTGCAATTCCCGCGCGGGGCCGTTTACTTGCAGGCATGAAGTTTCGACGTTTGGCCTTTGTGGCGGCCGCGCTGCTTTGCGCGGCCGGAGCCAAAAAGCCGGTGCTCGATCTCCGGATCCACGCCGAGGGGACGGAGGCGGAAGCGCCCACTTTCGCCATCCCGGCCACTCTCCTGGACGGAAGGCCGGCTTTCCTGCAACGCATGCCCCTCGTTTCGCAAAGCGAGGTCGATGCGATCTACCCGTTTCCCGCGGCGGACGGAAGCCAAGGCATTTACTTCAAGCTCGGCGCGCATGGTTCGCGCCTGCTCCAGCAGCACACCATGTCGCAGCAGGGTAAACTTCTCGTCGTCATGCTCAACGGCCGCATGGTCAGCAATCTCCTGGTCGACCGCGCCATCAATGACGGCATCGTCTGTATTCCGCGAGGACTCTCCCCGGACGACATCGCCCTTCTGGCCGGCGCGTTCCCGGTGCTCGGCCAGGAAAACGCGGAAAAGAAGCGCTGATGCGCACTTTGGTGTTGCTGCTTCTCGCCGCGGGTCCGGCCCGAGCCTTCCAACCGGCGCTTCCCACCGCCAACGACGCGCTTTTCCGCGGCACGCCGGAGAAATTTTACATGTTCACCGACCGGACCTTCGAAGGCCGCAAAAGTCACCCTTGGGAAGGAGGCACCTACGGGTTCAGCCGCAGCCCCGAACGGATCGGCGGCCGGGTCGTCCATACCCGATTCCACGAGGGCATGGACATCGCACCGGTGCGCCGCGACGCCTCCGGGGAGCCGCTGGACGAGGTCAAGGCGATCGAAGACGGGCGCGTTGTCCACACCAGCCACAGCTCCACCGACTCGAATTACGGGCGCTACATCGTCGTCGGCCACGAGGTGGAAGGCACTCCGATCTACACCATCTACGCGCACATGGCGTCGATCGAAGTAAAACCGGGCCAAAAGGTGGTCAAAGGCACCCCGCTCGGCCGGCTCGGCTACACCGGGGCCGGCATCGACCGGCGCCGTGCCCACCTGCATCTGGAGATGGCGCTCCTCTGGCACGACCGGTTCGAAACCTGGCATGCCGCCAACTTCCCCACGCCGAACAAGCACGGGATCTACAACGGGATAAACATGATGGGCCTCGACCTCGCGCAGTTCTACCTTGCGCAACGCCAAAATCGGGAACTGACGCTCCCGCAATTCGTTCGCGGACAAAAGCCGTTCTTCCGCGTGCAAATTCCCGACTCGCCGCACTTCCAGCTGCCGGG
Source organism: Chthoniobacterales bacterium (assembly GCA_049451035.1). Classification (GTDB taxonomy): domain Bacteria; phylum Verrucomicrobiota; class Verrucomicrobiia; order Chthoniobacterales; family JACTMZ01; genus JACTMZ01. The sequence continues at coordinate 11,920 of JBMTVD010000033.1, forward strand.
GCGCTATCCGTGGCTGGTCCGCGGCGAGGCACGGGACCAAAAGTCCTGGATCGTGTCGTTCACCGCCGCCGGCCTGCCGGTGGCCGTCGAACCATCGGCGCAGGCCGTCGCGGCCCCGCGCGTGGTCTGGGCCGCGCCGTCCACGGCGCCGTACGGGAAAGTCACGCGCTCGCTTCTGGCGGGAGCGACGGGCGAGGCGCGCTTGGGTGAAAGCGGCAAAAAATTACTCTCGCTCCTGGCCTGGGATCCGGCCACCGCATCCCGGTCGGAAGCGGGCCCGTAACACAGCTTGTCAGGAGCAACCCGAAAAACTAACCTCGTCTTTTCATGAGCGACGGCAATCCTTACGCCTACGATTCCAAAATCGAAGGCAACATCATCTTCACCAAGCTGGATACGGCCATCAACTGGATGCGGAGCAATTCCCTCTGGCCCATGCCGATGGGGCTCGCCTGCTGTGCCATCGAACTCATGGCCGCGGGCGCTTCACGCTTCGACATCGCCCGTTTCGGAGCCGAGGTCATGCGCTTCTCCCCCCGCCAATCGGATGTCATGATCGTGGCCGGCACCGTGACTTACAAAATGGCCCTCGCCGTGAAGCGCATTTACGAGCAGATGGCCGATCCGAAATGGGTCATTGCCATGGGCGCCTGCGCTTCCTCCGGGGGTATGTACCGCAGCTACGCCGTTTTGCAGGGCATCGACCACCTCATCCCCGTCGATGTCTACGTTTCCGGCTGCCCGCCCCGCCCCGAGGCGCTGCTCGACGGCCTCATGCGCCTGCAGAAAAAAATCATGGGCGAACCTTCTTTTCTCGAGCAAAAAAAGGAACTTCTCGCCTCGATCTAGGATGACGCACGCGCAGATCAACGACGCGATCACCTCTCGCTTCGCCGACTCCGTCGAGAACCGCGCGGAATTCCGCGGTGAGTTGACCCTGGTGATCGCGCCCGGGGCACTGCACCCAGTCTGCGAATTTTGCCGCGATGAACTCGCTTTCGACCTCCTCCTCGACGTGTCGAGCATCGACCACTTCGAGCAGGAGCCGCGCTACGAACTCGTCTACGAACTTTATTCACTCTCCCGCCACCTCCACCTGCGCCTCAAGACGGTCGTGAAGGGCGACGAAGAACCGTCCGCGCCCTCCGTCTGCGACCTCTGGCCGACCGCCAACTGGCACGAGCGGGAAATTTGGGACATGATGGGCATCCGTTTTACCGGTCATCCCGACCTGCGGCGCATCATCATGTGGGAAGGCTATCCCTACCATCCCCTGCGCAAAGATTTTCCCCTGGAAGGCAAGTACAGCGACGTGCCCGACGTCGCCTTCACCGAACCGGCCCCCTTGGCCGGCGGTCCTTTCGTCACCGCCCCCGTCGAGGGAACAACCGAGGTTCGCGAGCCGCGCGCCCGCCGCGCCGGCGATCGTCCGCCCGGCGGGACTTTCATCGCGGAACCTTGATCTCCCATCCGGAACAACTCGGCGAGTTCCTTGCGGCCCTCGCCCCGCATGCGGTCATCGGGCTCGACACCGAGGCCGACAGCCTCCACAGCTACCGCGAAAAGATCTGCCTCGTGCAGGTGTCATCGCCCGACGGCTGCTTTCTGGTCGATCCGCTGGCCGGCATGGATCTCACCGCGCTCTATGCTTCGCTGTCCCGTCACCGCATCATCATCCACGGGGCGGATTACGACCTTCGTTTGCTCGGAAGGCATCCCGCCTTCGACGCGCGCGACATCTTCGACACATCGATCGCGGCGCGCTTCGCCGGACTCGAGCAAATAGGCTACGCCGCGCTGGTGGAAAAATACTTCGGGGTGGCCCTGTGCAAGGCATCGCAACGCGCCGATTGGGGACGGCGCCCCCTGCCCGCCAAGATGGAAGAATACGCGCTCAATGATGTGCTTTACCTTCTGCCTCTCGCCGAGATCCTGGAAAACCGCCTGCGGGAACTCGGCCGTTGGGAATGGTATCTGCAGTCACGCGACGCCATGGTGCAAAGCGCCCGCGAACCCCGCGAGCGCGACCCGGAAACAGCCTGGCGCGTCAGCGGCAGCAGCAAACTCTCCCCCCGGGAATCGGCCGTCCTGCGCGCCCTCTGGCACTGGCGCGAATCCGAAGCCAGCGCGTGGGACCGTCCGACTTTCCACGTCATTTCCAACGACCGCATGATCGACGCGGCCCGCGCCGCCGCCGCGGGACGCCATCCCGAGGTTCATCGCATGCCCTCGGCCCGCTTCGGGCGCATGAAGGAAGCGTTGCGCGTCGCGCTCGAGCTGCCGGAGAGCGAGTGGCCTGTCTTCGAACGCGAACGCAAACCGCGGCCCAACGGCGCGGCCTGCCGTCTCTTCGAGCAGCTGCGCGAACGCCGTGACAAGATCGCGGGAGAACTCGCCCTCGACCCGGCCCTCATCGCTTCGCGCGGCACGCTCATGTCCATCGCGCAACGCAATGGCGCGCGCCTTCTCCCCTGGCAGCGCGAACTGCTGCAAATCGATGAGCCCGTCGGCCATTGAGGCCATCCGCCGCGCGCTGGCCGAGGATGTCGGCGACGGGGACATCACCTCCGAAGCATTCATCCCCGCCGGCCATCGTGCGGACGCGCGGATCGTCGCCAAAGAAAATCTTGTGCTGGCCGGCACGGAAGCTGCCGTCGAGGTCTTCCGCCTCGTCGATCCAGCCATCAATGTGGCCCTGCATAATTCCGCGGGCGCCCGTCTCGCGCCCGGGGATGTGGTCCTCACTGCCGGCGGCCCGACCCGATCGCTGCTGGCCGCGGAACGGACCGCCCTGAACTTCCTGCAGCAACTTTCCGGGATCGCCACCCTGACCCGCCTCTTTGTCGATGCGGTCAAGGGAACCAATGTCGCCATCCTCGACACGCGCAAGACCACGCCCGGGCTGCGCGAGTTCGAACGAGCTGCCGTGGTGGCCGGCGGGGGGATCAACCACCGCTTCGGGCTCTTCGACCAGATTTTGGCCAAGGACAACCACCTCGCCGTGACCGGGGATGCCGAAGGGCTGCAGGCGGCCATCGACCGGGCCAAAAGCAAAAAACCCGATGTCGCCGTGGAAGTCGAGGCGGACACCCTCGAGCAGGTGCGCACGCTCGGCGCACTGCGCGGCGTGAACATCATCCTGCTCGACAACATGACCCTCGATCAACTGCGCGAAGCCGTGCGCATTCGCGGATCGAAAAAAATTCTCCTCGAGGCCAGCGGCGGCGTGAACTTGCAGACCGTCCGGGCCATCGCCGAGACCGGTGTCGACTGCATCTCGGTCGGCGCATTGACCCATTCCGCCCGCGCCGTCGATCTCTCGATGGAAATTACCGGGCAGGGCCCCGCGGTTCGTCCCGCCTCGCCAGCCTGGACTTGATACCGCGCGCCAACCGCTCACCCACCCCGGGCACGCGCGCAATATCTTCCACCTCCGCTTTGCGGAGCCTTTCCACCGAGCCGAAGACCCGCAGCAGCGCCTGTTTGCGGGATTTGTTCACCCCCTCGATGTCGTCCAGAATGCTCTCGGAAACACGGCGCTTCATAAGCAGTTGGTGGTAACCGTTCGCCACGCGGTGGGCCTCGTCGCGAATACGTTGCAACAGTTTCAGCGCGCCATCCTCGTGGGGCAAACGCAGCGGTTGCGGATCATTCGGGAAATAAATTTCCTCCCGCTCCTTGGCCAAGCCGATGATGGGTTGTCCTCGTAGCCCGAGCCGGCGCAGCTCTCCGACCGCGCTGGAGAGTTGCCCGCGTCCGCCGTCGACAATGATCAAGTCGGGCATACGCGCGGACCCCGGCATCTCGAGCCGCGCCACGGCCTCCCCGGCTTCCTCCTGTGAAAACTCCGCGGCATCGGGGTGGGCTTCGCGGGCCGCGGAAAGCAGCCTGGCATAACGCCTCCGCACCACCTCGGCCATGCTGGCAAAATCATCCTGGCCCCTGACCGTTTTGATCCGGTAACGGCGGTAGTTGGATCGGTCGGGCAGGCCGCCCTTGAACCGTACCATCGAAGCCACAATGTGGGTGCTGGTGATGTTGGAAATGTCGAAGCACTCCATCAGCGTGGGTGCGCTCGGCAATCCGAGCGCTTCGCCCAGCGCCACCAGATCGCCCGCGGGATCGACAGCTCGCGGCAACGAATCGCCGCGCAGGAACCGCCGCGAGCGGGCCGAGGTGCGGCGCAGCGCGGTGATGAAGTCGCGCAGCGCCGCCGCCTTCTCGAAGTCCTGCCGTGCCGCCGCGGCCTGCATCTCCTGCTCCAGTTCGGCCGGGATTTCCTGGCCGCGGCCCTCGAGAAATTTGCAAGCCTCGAGCACCCGCGCACGGTAATCGGCCTCGCTGATCTTGCCCACGCAGGGCGCCGAGCAGTTCTTGATGATGTCATCGTGGCAGTGACGGTAATCTTTTTCCGTCGGGACGCGGGGACGGCAGGAACGCAGGCCGAATTTTTTCTTCAGAACTTCCAGCGTGGCGCGCAGCGCGCCGGAATGCGCGTAGGGCCCGTAGTAGCGCGCGCCGTCGTTCTTTTTCAACCGTACCAGCGCGAATTTGGGGAACGGATCGTCCAGATTGACTTTCAGCTGCAGGAAATTTTTATCGTCGCGGAACGAGATGTTGTATTTCGGCCGGTAGTCCTTGATCAGGCGCCCCTCGAGGAGCACCGCCTCCGCGTCGGAGCGGACGATGTGGATGGAAAAATCCCACACCGAATCAAGTAGCGCCCGCGTTTTCAGGTCGGCCAGGCGCGAACGCGCCGGGGTGAAATATTGGGCCAACCGCTTGCGCAAATCCCTCGCCTTGCCCACGTAGATGACGCGGTTCAGCCGGTCCCGCATCAGGTAAACCCCCGGCTTGTGCGGCACCTCGTGCAGGCGCGCGCGCAGGTCGGGTCTCTCTTTGGACTTGGGCATTCCGGTCCGAATATACCCTGCCACGCGTCCCCCGCCATCCTTGGCATCACCGCCGCGGGCAGGTAATCTGGCGGCAGTGAAATTCCCACCGTTCCTTGCACTGTTCGTTCTCGCGCACACCGCCGCGGCACAACCGGCTGACGGGGCGCCGATCCATCCCGACGCCAGCCTCTGGCAAGTTCTGGTCTCCGGCGGTCCGGTCATGATTCCGCTGGGGATCTTGTCGGTCATCGCCGTCATGCTGGTCTTCGTCTACCTCCTCACCATGCGACGCGGCGCCGTCGTGACCAAACGTTACATGACCACGGCCGATGCGCTGCTGCGCAAACGCGACTACCTCGGGCTTCTCGCCATCTCCAACCGCCATCGCGAGGCTGTCGCGCAGATCATGCAACGGACGCTGGATTTCGTCACCCAACACCCGCAAGCCACCTTTGCCGAGGCGCGCGAAATCGCCGAAACCGAGGGAACCCGCCAAGCCGCCGCGCTCAACCAACGCATCGCCTACCTCGCCGACATCGGCACGATCGCCCCGATGCTGGGACTCTTCGGCACGGTCCTCGGCATGATCAAATCGTTCAGCGTGGTGGCCAGCGATATCGTCGCCTCGCGCCCCATGATGCTGGCCGAAGGCGTCTCCGAGGCGCTGGTGACCACCGCGGTGGGGCTGGTCATCGGCATCCCTTGCATGGCCGCTTACGCGTTTTTCCGGGGCCGCGTCCAGGCGCTGATCGCCGAACTCGAAGCCGCCTCGACCCAACTCCTCGCGCTCCTTTCCGTCAACTTTTCCAAAAAATGATCCGGATTCTGGCGGTTTTCACCTGCGCGCTCCTCGGCGGTTGCACCATCGACGGGCAGCCCATGATCCAACCGGTCACGGCCGAAAATCCGCCGGCTGAAGTGCATCGGTCTGCTCCCGCCCTCGCCGCAGACCAGGGACCGATGTCATTTTGAGTGCCAAGCTTGAAGGCAGAGTTTATAGTAGTGCCGTGAACTTCCCCCGCTTCGCTCTGTTGGCCTGCCTCGGCCTCGCCGCCTGCGCCACCCCGGAAAACCGCCGCGAACTCACCGGGCCGTACTACCCGTACAAACCGATCCCCTACACCAAGACCGAGCGCGGCGAAACGCCCACCTCGCCGAGTGAGACGACCGTTTGGTATGGACCGGATACGCGGGAGAAAATCACCGGTCGCTGGGGCATGGGCGGGCACCGCCCCGATCTCAATTACCCGCAGACGCCTCCCGGCATCGAACAGCGTGTGATCAGCCGCAACAACTGGAAAGGCCTGCGCGCGCAAGAGATCGCCGACCGCGAACTGGGCATCAACTGACCGTCCGCAAGTATTCGGCCGCCGCGCGCATGGCGCGCCCCCGATGACTGAGCGCGTGTTTTTGGTCCGCGCTCATTTCGGCAAAAGTCAGCGTCCAGCCCTCGGGCACGAAGAGGGGATCGTAGCCGAATCCCCCCTGCCCGCGCTCCAGGTCAATGATCGAGCCTTCGATCGTTCCCGAAAAAGTCCGCACGATATTCCCGCACTTTGCCAAGGCGAGAGCACACCGGAACCGCGCGGTGCGTTCGCCTTGGCCCCTCATTTTTTCGGCCACCAGCGCACGGTTGGCCGCCATGTCCGCGCGGTCACCCGCGAACCGCGCCGACCGCACGCCCGGGGCACCCCCCAGCGCATCGACCTCCAGGCCCGAATCGTCGGCCAAGACCCACCCGTCGTAATGGGCCGACCCCGCCACGGCCTTGAGTCGCGCATTCTCCTCGAAGGTTGCCCCCGTCTCCTCGACCTCCGGGAGATCCGGCCGCGCCGTGAGGTCTTCCACCTCCCAGCCGGACCCGAGGATCTCCCTCACCTCGCGCGTTTTGTTCGCATTGCGCGTGGCCAGCAGCAGGCGTTGCTTTGACACCCCGTTCATTCCCGGCAAAATGCGCGGTTCCGCAGTCCCATGTCGAGCCAACGCAAACAATTCCCCTTCCCGCACTTCGAACCCAAGTGGCAGCAACGCTGGGCCGAAACACAGGCCTACCGCACACCGAACCCCGGCGACCCCGGCTTCGATCCGTCCAAACCGAAATACTACGTCCTCGACATGTTCCCCTACCCGAGCGGCGAGGGACTGCACGTCGGACACCCCGAGGGCTACACCGCGACCGACATCCTCGCCCGCTGGCACCGCATGCGCGGCTTCAATGTCCTCCACCCCATGGGTTGGGACGCTTTCGGGCTCCCGGCGGAACAATACGCGGTCAAAACCGGACAGCACCCCGCCGTCACCACGGCGAACAATGTCGCACGCTTCAAAAAGCAACTCGACCGCATCGGCTTCAGCTACGACTGGTCGCGGGAAGTCAACACCACCGACCCGGATTACGTCCGCTGGACCCAGTGGATCTTCCTCCAGATCTACAACGCATGGCTCAACCCCGCGACCAACCGCGCCGAACCCATCGCGACCTACAAGGGCGACGACCCGGACAGCGTCCGCCTCGCCTACGTCGCCGAAATGCCCGTCAACTGGTGCCCCGAGCTCGGAACCGTGCTGGCCAACGAAGAAGTCGTCGACGGCAAAAGTGAAGTCGGCGGATTCCCCGTCGAGCGCCGGCCCATGCGCCAGTGGATGTTGCGCATCACCGCCTGCGCCGAACGCCTCCTCGACGGACTCGAAACCCTCGACTGGCCCGAGTCGATCAAGCTCCTGCAAAAAAATTGGATCGGACGGTCCGAAGGCGCCTTTGTCGATTTCACCCTCGAAACGGGCGACCAACTCACCGTCTACACCACCCGCCCGGATACCCTCTTCGGTGCGACCTACATGGTCCTCGCCCCCGAGCATCCGCTCGTCGCAAGCATCACGACCCCGGATCAGCGCGCCGCCGTCGACGCCTACATCAAGACCGCCGCGACCAAATCCGAACGCGACCGGCAGGACGCCTCCAAGGAAAAGTCCGGCGTCTTCACCGGCGCCTATGCCGTCAATCCGGTCAACGACGCCCGCATCCCCGTCTGGATCGCCGATTATGTCCTCACCGGCTACGGCACCGGCGCCATCATGGCCGTCCCCGCCCACGATGAGCGCGACCACGAATTCGCCCGCAAATTCAACCTGCCGGTCATCGAAGTGGTGAAACCACCGCAACCGGCCGAAGGCTGCTTCGCCGGCGAAGGCACCGCGATCAATTCCGGCCCGCTCGACGGACTCCCCACCGCCGAGGCCAAACAAAAGATCACCGCCTGGCTCGAAGAACGCGGCCTCGGCCGAGCCGCCG
>JBMTVD010000034.1:0-19249 GCA_049451035.1 Chthoniobacterales bacterium
TGGACTGCCGGAAAACCGAGCCCGGCCAGAATGGCGATGATGGCGATGACGATAAGAAGTTCAATGAGGGTGAAAGCGGCGTTGGCGGCACGCCGACCGTCGGCCGGCGGGTTGGGGGAGGTGAGTTTCAGCATCTTAGGTGGGATCAATTAACAGTATGCCGCCCGCTTTTGAAAGGGTGAACTCGGCGGGAATCCTCAGATCTTCGTGATGCGGCCCGCGTCGATACCCCATGAAGCGGCCCCGTGGGCCTCTTCGCCGGCCCAGTGCCAAGTGGTGGTGGTCAGGATGCGTTGGCTGTCGGCCGGCAACGCCGCCAGCAGCCTCCGGCGGCGATCCGGGTCGAGCTCCCCGAATATATCGTCGAGCAGGTAGATCGGAGGCGTGCCGCGGCGGGCGCGGATGAGATCGGCTTGGGCCAAGCGGAGGGCCAGGGACAGCGTCCGTTGCTGGCCCTCGCTGGCGAAGGACGCCGCCGCCGCCCCGTCCAATTCGAGCAAAATATCGTCGCGGTGCGGACCCACCACCGTTTGGCGCAACCGTCCCTCCTCGTGCGCGCTCTCCCGCAGGGCGGCCGCCAAGTCGGGGCCGCCGGATCGTTGGTAGCTCAAGTTCGTCGTTTCGCCGCGCGTGCTGATCGAGGCGGCATCACGGGCCACCGCGGGTGCCAGCTCTGCGCAAAGTTGGGCGCGGATCTTCGCCAGGTATTCGCCGGCGGCAATGAGGGGACCGTCGTAGGCCGACAATTCCTTGCCCCGGTGCGGTCCCTCTTTGAGCAGGAAATTGCGCGAGCGCAGCGCCCTCTCGTAGGCCCGCAGGTTTTGCAAATATCCCGCATCGCATTGGCTGCCGAGAAAGTCGAGGAAGCGGCGGCGCTTCGCCGAGGTGCCGCGGACCAACTCGATGTCTTCGTTGCCGAAGAAAGCGACCAGCCCGACGCGCAGATACGAGTCGCTTTTGCGCTGCGGAAGGTCGTCCAGCAGGAGTTGGCGCCCTTCCTCGCGCGAGAGGTGGCACTTGAGCACCCGCTCGCCGAACCGGCCCGAGAGACTGAACCCCGCTGTGTCGTGCTTGACCGTTTCGGCCAGGGCCGATGCCCGTGGCGATTGCAGCCTGAGCAGAACGCAGATCGCCTCGAGCAACGAGGACTTCCCGCTGGCGTTCGGGGCCGAGATCAGGTTCAGGCCGGGCGAGGGGGCGAAGGCGGCACGCTGGAAGCAGCGGAAATCGCGGAGATCGATCGAAGCGAGCATGAGGAAAGACGTCAGTGGGCAGTCGTCAGTAGTCAGTCTTTCTTGCTGAAAACTGGAAACTGAACCACTGAAAAACCGCCCCGGCAAATGAGCCTAGACCACGGATCACACGGATCACACCGATAAAGGAGTTCGGGTCGGCTCCCCGGGGCCACCTCTCGCCGCAAACCGCACACGGCCCACTGAAAACTCGTCCGGTCCGCTCAGTCCATCCGTGCAATCCGTGCCATCCGTGGTTAAAAAATCCGGATGCAGAGCCTGCCCGGATTCCGCGACTTTTTCCCGTCCGACTGCGCGCGCCGGAATTACCTCACCGGCACGTGGCGTCGCGTCGCTCGTTCGTTCGGATTCGACGAATACGACGGGCCGACCCTCGAACCGCTCGATCTCTACCGCAAGAAAAACAGCGGTGGGGAAATCCTCGGCCAGCTCTTCTCCTTCACCGACCGCGGTTCCCGCGAGGTGGCCTTGCGGCCCGAAATGACCCCGACCGTCGCGCGCATGCTCATCGCCAAGGCCCGCGAATACCGCAAACCGATCAAGTGGTTCAGCATTGCCCCGTTTTTCCGCTACGAGAAACAACAGAGCGGGCGCCTGCGCGAGTTCCTCCAACTCAATTGCGACTTGGTCGGGGATGGTTCGCCGGCCGCGGACGCGGAAATGCTCGCCCTGCTCATCGAAACCCTGCGCGCTTTCGGGCTGACCGCGGAAGACATTGTCGTGCGGGTCAGCGACCGCGGCGCGTGGATGGATTTCCTGGCCCAGCAGGGCGTGGGCGACGAGGCGCAGGCGCGGGAGGCGCTGGCGGTCATCGACAAACTGGAGCGCGAACCACGCGACTCGCTGGAGATGAAGCTGGCGGCCCTGAACGTCAAACTCTCGGCGGTCGAGGAGTTCATCTCCTCGGCCCGGCCGGAATTTTTCGAAAAGCTGCGCGCCAACCTGGAGGCGAGGGGGTTGGAGGACTTTTGCGAGTTGGATCTGCGCATCGTGCGCGGGCTGGCCTACTACACCGGACTGGTTTTCGAAGTCTTCGACCGCCGGCAAAGCCGCCGCGCCCTGGCGGGGGGCGGGCGCTTCGACCGGCTCCTCGCGGACCTGAGCAACGGCAAGGTCGACCTGCCGGCCATCGGATTCGGTCTCGGCGACGTCGTGCTGGCTGATTTGCTCGCGGATCTGCCGGTTCCGCGGGCGCGCATGGAGGCCGCTATCGAAGCCGCCCGGGCGGTCGATATTTTCGTGGTGGTGGCCGACGAATCGCGCCGGCCCGAGGCGTTGGGTGTGGTGCAATTGCTTCGCGCCATGGGTCGCAGCGTGGATTACCCGCTGGGGACGGACAAAGTCGCCCGCCAATTCAAGGATGCGGCCGCCTCGGGGGCGCGCTTCGCCCTGGTCGTGGGGGAAGAATGGCCCGCCCTCAAGGTGAAGGACCTCAAAGCACGCACGGAGAGCGATTTGCCGCAGGAGTCGCTTGCCGATTGGGCGGCAAACTTGCAGACTCCCGCCCCATGATTTTTCGCAGCCATCACTGTGCGGCCTTGCGCGACAAGGATATCGGCACGCGGGTGACCTTGTCCGGCTGGGTCGGCTCGCGCCGCGACCACGGTGGGGTCATTTTCGTCGATCTGCGCGACCGTGAAGGTGTCACCCAGGTTGTTTTCCGGCCCGAGGAGCAGGCCGCCGTGGCCGGGGCGGCCCACGGACTGCGAGACGAGGATGTTATCCGTGTCTCCGGCGAGGTGGCCCGGCGCCTGGAAGGCACGGAAAACGCCAAGTTGGCCACGGGCGCCGTCGAAGTGGTGGCCGAGGAACTGGAGATTCTCAACAAAGCGGATGTGCTGCCCTTTCCGCTCGACGAACAGGTCGCCAACGAGGATCTGCGCCTGGCCCACCGCTATCTCGATCTGCGCCGCCCCGGTATGGCGCACAACCTCCGCCTGCGCCACCGGGTCATCAAAACGGTGCGCGACATTCTCGACGCCGACGGATTTTGGGAAATTGAAACACCGATCCTGAGCAAGAGCACGCCGGAAGGGGCCCGCGACTTCCTCGTCCCCAGCCGGCTCAACCCGGGTGCCTTTTACGCGCTTCCGCAGGCCCCGCAGCAATACAAACAGCTGCTCATGGCGGCCGGCGTGGAAAAGTACTTCCAGATCGCCCGCTGCTTCCGTGACGAAGACCTGCGCGCCGACCGCCAGCCGGAGTTCACCCAAGCCGACATTGAGATGAGTTTCGTCACGGCGGAGGATATTTTCGCCCTCATCGAGAAGATGTTCGTGGCCGTGTTCCGCGAGGCCTGGGGCGTGGAAATCAAAACACCCTTCGCGCGGCTGACGTACCGCGAGGCGATGGACCGCTTCGGCAGCGACAAACCCGACACCCGCTGGACGCAGGAGATCGTCGACGTCGGCGACATTTTCGCGGGCACGGAATTCAAGGTATTCCGCGGGGCGCTGGACGGCGGAGGTGTGGTCCGGGCACTCAATGCCAAGGGCCTGGCCAAGATCACGACCGGCCAGATCGAGGAACTCACCGAGATGGCCAGGCAATACGGGGCCAAGGGACTGGCATTCATCAAATGCGAAAACGGCGAATGGAAGTCGCCCATCGTCAAATTTTTCACCGACGCGGAAAAGGCCGCCCTGCGGGACCGCCTGGGCATCGAGGAAGGAGATCTGGTTTTGTTCGGCGCGGACAAAATCGACACCGTATGCGAGGTTCTCGGCCGCGTGCGCCTGCGCGCCTTCGAGCTTCTCGGTCTCGAGCACGATCCCCGGCGCCTTGACTTTCTCTGGGTGGTCGATTTCCCCCTGCTGGCTTGGAGCGAGGAGGAGAACAAGTGGAATGCCGTGCACCATCCCTTCACGCGCCCGAAGGCCGAAGACGTGCACCTGCTGGAGGCGGACCGGCCCGGGGAGGTGAGAGCCGAGGCCTACGATATCGTGCTCAATGGCGTGGAGATCGGCGGCGGCAGCATCCGGATCCACGAGGCCGGCCTGCAGTCGAAGATGTTCGGGGTCCTCGGGGTCGACGAAGAGCAGCAGGCCTCCATGTTCGGCCACCTGCTCAAGGCCTTCAAATTCGGCGCCCCGCCGCACGGCGGCATCGCCCTCGGGCTCGACCGGCTCGTCATGCTTCTCGCGCACGCCGAGTCGATCCGCGACGTGATCGCTTTCCCCAAAAACAACCGCGGGGTCGAATTGATGACCGGCTCACCGTCCGTCGTGGACTTCAAGCAGTTGCGGGAGCTCTACATCGCCTCCACCAAAAAGGCGTGAACGAAAGCGGGCTCGAGTCGGCGTTGACCAAGATGCGGGCCGCGGGGCTCCCGGAAGCCGCTTGCGCCAGTTTGGCCGGCGCGTGGCGCCAAGCCGCCTCGGGGCGGGCCGGCGTTATGCCCGAAGCGGAGCTCGAACCGGCCGAAAGTATCCCTTCGCTGGCCGAGGCAACCGCGTCCGTGGCGCCCGATCCCGCCCTGCTCGACAAGCTCTGCATCATCAAGCTGAACGGCGGACTTGGCACGGGCATGGGACTGGCGCGTGCCAAATCTCTCATCGCGGTGAAGGACGGTCTCAACTTCCTCGATTTCATCGCCCGGCAGGTCATCGACCTGCGGGCCCGGCACGGCACCAAAGGTCCGAGGTTTCTCCTCATGAACAGCTTCGGCACCTCCGCCGATACCCTGCAATATCTGGCCAAGTATCCGGACCTCGCAGCGGACGGACGGCTGGAATTTCTGCAGAACAAAGTGCCGAAACTGCGGACGGACACGCTCGCACCGGTCGAGTGGCCGGATAATCCGGATCTGGAGTGGTGTCCCCCGGGGCATGGCGACCTGTACCCGTCGCTGCTCGGATCGGGATGGTTGGAAACGCTGGCCGGGGAGGGGATCGAATATCTCTTCGTTTCCAACAGCGACAACCTCGGCGCGACGGTGGACCCCGGCCTGCTGGCGTGGTTCGCGCAGAGCGGACTTTCTTTTCTCATGGAAGTGGCCGAACGCACGGCCTCGGACCGCAAGGGCGGCCATCTCGCCAGGCGCAAATGCGACGGGCGGCTCGTTTTGCGCGAGATCGCGCAGTGCCCCGAGGAGGACCTGGCGGCGTTCCAGGACACGGAGCGGCACCGTTTTTTCAACACCAACACCCTTTGGTTGCGGGTCGCCGATCTGCGTCGCGTTCTCGGCGAAAACGACGGGGCCCTCCCGCTGCCGCTGATCAAAAACAGCAAGACCGTCGACCCGCGCGACGCCACCTCGCCCAAGGTGCTGCAGCTGGAAAGCGCGATGGGCGCGGCCATCGAGTGTTTCGCCCGATCCGGCGCGGTGCTCGTGCCGCGGGCGCGTTTCGCCCCGGTCAAAACAACCGAGGATCTCCTCGCGTTGCGATCCGACGCCTACCGGGTGACCGCCGACCAGCGCATCGAGCTGGTCCCCGAACGGCAAGGCCTCCCGCCCGATGTCATCCTCGATCCCGCGTGCTACAAAATGGTGGCGGGCTTGGAGGCCGGTTTCGGCCAGGGGGCCCCTTCGTTGCGCGGTTGCGCACACTTGCGCGTGCAGGGGCCGTGGCGCTTCGAGGACGGCGTGGTTTGCGAGGGGGCGGTCAAGTTCGTCAATCCGCACGGCCGCGTGGCCATGGCGCGGGCCGGTGTCTATCGCGACACCGAAGTCGACGTCTGAAGCTCAGGAGAAAAATTCCTTGGCCCGCTCGAGGAAACTTTTGGTGATCGGCGTGTTCTGATCGCCGCAGCTGGCCGCGAATTCCTCCAGTTTCTTGCGTTGCTCGGCCCCGAGTTTGGTCGGCACCTCGACGGCCACGCGCACGAGCAGCTGGCCGTGCCCCCCGCCGCGCAGATGCGGCATGCCCTTGCCGCGGAGTTTGAAGACCGTTCCGCTCTGGGTGCCGGCGGGAATCTTGAGCGAGGCTTTGCCGTCGAGGGTCGGCACGCGGATTTCTCCCCCCAAGGCGGCGGTGACGAAGGGCACCGGAATCTCGCAAAAGAGGTCTTCCTCGTCGCGCGAAAAGACCGCGTGCTCCCGGATGTGGATGATCACATAGAGGTCGCCGCCCGGCGCGCCGCGCACCCCGGCTTCGCCGTTCCCGGAGGACCGGAGACGCGACCCGTCGTCGATGCCCGCGGGAATCTTCAGCTTGATGCGGGTGGTGGTCTCGGATCGCCCTTCGCCCCGGCAGACTTTGCACGGGTGATCGAACATTTCGCCCGCTCCCCGGCAGCGCGGACACGGCTGGGCCACCTGGAAGAAGCCGCGCGAGGCGACAACCTGGCCGCGCCCGCGGCAGGTGGGGCAGGTGTGCAGTTTCGCCCCCGCCCCCGCACCCGAGCCGCCGCAGGCCGAACAGCGTCCCGTGCGGCGGATTTCGATTTCTTTTTCCACGCCGCGCGCGGCTTCTTCCAGCTTGATCTCCAGATCGTAGCGCAGGTCGGCTCCTCGGCCGGTTTCCGCGCGCCCCGCGCCCCCTCCGAAAAAGTGCTCGAAAATGCCCCCACCGCCGCCGGAGCCGAAAACCTCGCGGAACAAATCGAACGGATCGTGGAAGCCGCCCGCGCCGCCGGCTCCTCCCGCCCCTTGGAAGGCCGCATGGCCGAAGCGGTCGTAAGCAGCGCGCTTGTCGGGATCGATGAGTATATCGTAGGCGTGGGAAATTTCCTTGAAGTGCTCCTCGGCCGCCGCATCGCCCGGGTTGCGGTCCGGGTGGTATTGCATGGCCAGCTTGCGGTAGGAGACTTTGATCTCCTCGACGGAGGCGCTGCGTGTCACCCCCAGCAGTTCGTAGGGGTCTTTGGCGTGGCGGGCGGACATCGCGCTTTAAGCGGGGGCGCCGGCGGGACCTTTGGAGACGAATACGCTGGCGGGACGGAGCAGTCGGTCGCGCAACTTGTAGCCCCGGCGCGTTTGACGCAGCACATGCCCCTCGGGCACCTTGCCGTCACTCTCGTGGCCGACCGCTTCCATGAGATTCGGGTCGAATTCCGCGGCTTCCGTCTTGATTTCTTCCACGCCGACCGATGAGAGAAAGTCGGCGAATTGCCGCTGGACCATGCCGAGGCCCTGGAGGATGGCCTCGCCTTCGGAAGTGCCGCGCGCAGCTTCGAGGCCGAGTTCGAAATTGTCGATGAGCGGAAGCAGGCTTTCCAGCAGGGAGGCGTTGGCGTAACGGATGGCGTCCTCTTTCTCGCGCGCGGCGCGCTTGCGGTAATTGTCGAAATCGGCCGCGGTGCGCATGGCCAAGTCGCGGTATTTTTCCGCTTCGGCCACCGGGTCGTTTGCCGCCGGTGGTTCCGCGCCGGTGGCGGCGGGTTCCGGCTTTTCGGTCTCGGGATGTTTCATGTTTTACGGATGAAAATCAGGGTGATGTCGTCGTGTTGCGGGGCCTCGCCGGCGAACTCGCGCACCTCGGCCGCGATGTTCCGCACGGTGGCCTCGGCGCCTTTGGGCGCGTTGGCCTGCAGGGCTTGGGTCAGCCTCGCGAGGCCGAACTCCGCACCGTGCCGGTCCAGAGCCTCGGTGATACCGTCGGTGTAGAGGAGAATCCCGTCCCCGGGCTCCAACTCGACCTTGGCGTCGGCCAGAACCCTATCGAACACGTCCCCGCTGTCAATGCCCACGGCCATCCCCGGCGGGTCGAAAGGCGTCACCTCGCGCCCGGCCGCCCGGTAGATGAGCGGGGGGTCGTGTCCGGCGCGGGCCATGACCACGTCGTTCGTCCCCGGATCGAGGCACAGATAGAGCATGCTGATGAAGAGGTCTTCCTTGATGTCCGGGTAGAGACGCCGGTTGAGTTCGCGCAGGGTGACCGCGGGAGAGTGGCACCCCGGAGCGGCCCCGCGCAGCACGCTGCGGCACATCCCGGTGATGAGGGCCGCGGGGATGCCTTTGCCGGCCACATCGGCGATGGCCACGCCCCAGCGTTCGTTGTCGATCGGCAGGTAATCGAAATAGTCGCCGCTGACATGCCTTGCCGGAATGTTCGCCCCGGCGATGTCATAGCCGCCCACTCGCGGCGCGGAGCCGGGGAGAAGGATGGCCTGGATTTCGCGGGCGGTGGCGAGGTCGCTGTCGAGGCGGTGTTTCTCTCCGACCTCGAGGTAGACCGACTCGCTGTAGAGGGCGAAGGCCGATTGTTCCGCGATGGCTTTGAAGACGGTCAGGTCATCGGCGCCGAATGTCGAACTCATCGGGCCGTTGATCACCGCGAGCACCCCGATGGTTGTGTCGCGGTAATTGAGGCAGCCGACCAGCGCCGAGGTCGGCTGCTGGCCCTCGGCGGCCAGCCCTTTCAATTCCTCGTCCGAGAAATTGAAGATGCGCGCACCGCCTTCCTGCCACATGCGCGCGATTGCTCCCTCGCCGGCGCGGACCGGGTGAAGGCGCAGGTAGCTCTCCATGGCCACGGGGTTTGCCGCGGCTTGGCGGCCGATGTGCTCCGGCACTTGAACCAAAGGGGCGCAGCCGCGACTGATGAAGGCCGGGGTGAGGAAGGCCCCGGAGCGGTCGGTCAGGTACAGCGCCCCGCCGTGCGCATCGAGAATCCGGGCGGCGCTCTCCACGATGAGCCGGTGCAATTCGCGGCGCTTGGCTCCTCCGCCGAAGGCCTCGCCCAAGCCGTGGAGAAAGTCAAAGACCCTTTCTTCCTCGGTCTGCAACTCCTTCCATTCACGCCCGAGCAGAACGAGGGCCCGCCGCTGGCGCGCCACCATCCACGCCAACCACGCGCAGGCAAGCAGGGAAACGATGAGCAGGCCGGTCACCATGGCGGGCGCAAAAGCGGCCTCCAGACTAGGGTGCCGGGACCCGAGGCATCAAGAGTGCCCTTCTTCCGCCGGGTCCTTGTGCTTGAGAAAATCCAGGACGTCCTTGAAGCGGACGGCGTTTTCCGGGTTGGCGGCAACGAGGTTTTCGTGCGCCTCGATGATGGTTTCGCGTTTGGCCTCGCGGGGGGGATTTCCTTCGGCGTCGCGCAAGGGATCTCCGGGTGCGGGCGAGGAGGCTTCTTCCTCGACCGAAACGATGCGGTCCAAGCCGAGATTCTTCAACACCTGACGGCAACGGGCGTTGGGATGGATGATATGCATTTTGCCGTCCTGACCGAGGCGCATCGCGATCCCCGCCAGCGTTCCCATGAAAGTGGAGTCCATGAGCTCGCAACTCCGCAAGTCGACCACGAACTCGCGGTGTCCGCGCCGCATCATTTCCGCGGCGAATTCCTTCAGGCCGGTGCTGTTCTGGAAGGTGCCGCGTCCGTCCACGCGAACCCACACCGTCTGGCCGGCGGTGCCGACTTGCACTGAAGAAATTGTGCTCAAAACTGCGTCAGCCCGGCCCTACTTCCAGAGGTACGACTGGGTGAAGCCCACGATCCGGCCGTTTTCGATGAGCAGACAGCGCCAGGCCGTCACGGGACCGTCCCAAAGAAAATCGTCCCCGATGACCTTGAAGCTGCTTTTCACCGTGCCTTGGGCTTGCGGCACGAAAGTTTCCTGGGCCCGCACCGCGTTGCCCAATTTGGCTTGGCGGTATTCGAAGCGCACGGTGATGTCGGCCGGGCGTTCGGCCCGCCAGAAGATGTCGTAGTAAGTACCTTGCCGCTGCTCTCGCTCGTCGGCGCTCAACGCGCCGTAGTTCATCCACCGGCGCTGGAATTCCAGCGTTTCGTTGCCGCGGGGCAGCGGCACTTCGGTGAACTTTCGTTGGTTCAGGTAGCGGATCGTTTTGCGGAAGCTGAAATCATTGTCCAGGGCCAACGGCAGGACATTCGCTTCGGGCATCTCGACGGCCGGCGGTGATGTGGTGACGCAGGAGGCGAGAAGCACCGAGATGATAAGGGCGAGGCCGGGTCGCGGATCCATGGGTAAATCAAAGAAGGTTCGCCTCCGGATGTCAAACTGCGGCGGCAGCGGCGGAGGAATTGTCTTGCCCGTCGCCGACCGGGCCCCGGATGCTTCCCAGCCGCATGAGCCATTTCAGCCAGTCCCTGGGCGCCGCCCGCGAGACTTTCGCGGCGCTCGCCTCCCTCGAAGACGCTGTCGTTCGCGCGGCATCCGCCGTCACCGCGTCGCTCTCGTCCGGCGGGAAGCTTGTCCTCTGCGGCAACGGGGGAAGTTCCTCCGATGCGGCCCACATTGCCGCCGAGTTCGTGTGCCGCTTTGTCGGCGACCGCCGCCCTTACCCCGCACTGGCGCTCGGCGTGGATGGTGGCCTGCTGACCGCGATCGGCAACGACTACGACTTTCACGACGCCTTCTCGCGTCAGGTCCGGGCCTTCGGGCAGGCGGGAGACGTCCTGATCGGTATCTCCAGTTCGGGAAAATCCCGCAACATTCTTGCCGCCATCGAGGAAGCCAAGCGGCGCGGCATGACGACGGTGGCTCTCCTGGGGCGTGACGGCGGTTTCACCAAGGGGGCGGCCGACATCGAGATCATTGTGCCCGGCGAGTCCACGGCGCGGATCCAGGAAGCCCAGAAATTCCTCCTGCATGTCATGTGCGAGATGGCGGAGGAGAAGTTGCCCAAAGAATGAGCGGCGCGGCGGCCTCGGCGGTCGTTTTTGTTTTCGGGCTGGTCTGCGGCTCGTTCCTCAACGCCGTTATTCATCGCCTGCCCCGGGGGGTGGGTCTGGCGCATCCACGACGCTCGTTTTGCCCCCGGTGCGGACGCACGCTCGCGTGGTTCGAGAACATTCCCTTGCTCAGTTGGATCATCCAAAGGGGAAAGTGCCGGGGGTGCGGGACCGGGATATCCGCGCGTTATCCACTGGTCGAATTCCTCACGGCGGCGTTGTTTGTCTCCCTGTGGTGGTCGTTTCCCCCCGCCGTCGCCGCCGCCTACATGGTGCTGGCCGCGTTGCTTGTGGCCGGAACATTCATCGACCTCGAGCACATGATCCTGCCCGACAGTCTCACGGTGGGAGGTGCGGCCGCCGGTTTGGTGCTCGCCGCCGCGGTGCCCGGCCTTTTGCCCGGGGATTCGTGGGACGCCCGCTTGCGCTCGAGCCTCTTCGGCGCGGGAGTCGGCTTCGCCGCCTTGTTCGCCGTCGTCGAGTTGGGCAAAATCGCGTTTGGCAAAAAACGGCTCGAACTCGAGCCCGCGGAAAAGTTCCGCCTCGCTTTGCGTGATGGCAAGCCTCTGCTCCTCATCGCCGGGGAGGAGTGGGAACTGGAGGAGTTTTTCTACCGGCCGACGGACCGGTTGGTGTTGCATCTCGAGGATGGAGCGGTGTGGTATCTCGAGCCGGGCGGCGTCGTCCGCGACGGCTGCCCGGTCTCCTACCATGGAGTCGAAGGTGCGGAAGGCACCGCTCGTGCCATCGTTGTCCCGCGGGAGGCCATGGGCTTCGGGGATGTCAAACTCATGCTCACACTCGGCGCTTTCCTCGGCTGGCCCGGGGCTCTCTTCAGTATCGCGGCCGGTTCGGTTGTGGGTGCGGTCTGCGGCGTGGCCTTGCTCGCGCTGCGGCGCGTGGATGAAGCGGGGCGCATCCCCTTCGGTCCCTACTTGGCCGCGGGCGCGTTGTTGTGGGTCTTCGCCGGGACCGAGGTGGTTGATTTTCTCCTCCGCCGCTGAGCCGCGGCGGAGCCGTGCGGCCTGCAGGAAACCCTGCGCCGCGAGAA
Source organism: Chthoniobacterales bacterium (assembly GCA_049451035.1). Lineage (GTDB taxonomy): Bacteria > Verrucomicrobiota > Verrucomicrobiia > Chthoniobacterales > JACTMZ01 > JACTMZ01. The sequence goes on from JBMTVD010000034.1 coordinate 11,886, forward strand.
AAAGGATCACGAAAATCACCACCGAAAGGGCCGCCGACCAACCAAAGCGGTAGTAGGTGAAAGCTGTCTTGTAGACGTAGGAAGAAAGAATGTGCGTCGTGTCACCGGGCTCGCCCCCGTCGGAAAACAGCCAAACCATGTTGAGGCTGTTGAAATTCCAGACAATACCCAGCGTTGTCGCGGGGAGCATCACCGTACGCAGCAAGGGCGCGGTGAGTTTGGTCAGCTGCTGCCACCACGAAGCCCCTTCCAGCCGCGCGGCTTCATAAACCGAATCCGGGATGGCGCGCAGACCCGTCATTGCCACCACCATCATGAAAGGAAAGCCCATCCAGACATTGACCAGCACCATGGCGAGGAAGGCCGGCACCGGCAGGTTGAGCCAATCGACCGGTGCGAGGCCGAAGACGGCCAGCAGCGAATTCACGGGGCCGTTTTCGCCGGCAAACATGCTGCGCCAGGCAAGGGCCGTGATGTATTGCGGCACGGCCCACGGCAACAGGAGCAACATTCTCCAGGCCGAGCGGACACGGAGAAATTCCTGCTGCATGACAACGGCGAGGACCACTCCGATCGCCACCTGCGCCACAGTGCAAAGCACCGTCCAAACCACCGTGCGGCTGAATGTGACCCAGAATTCCGGCTCGCGGAAAACCAGGAGGTATTGCCGGGGCCCCGTCAAACGCCAGTCGCGAATATTGTAGATGTTCGCGTCGGAGAACGAGAGAGCCACCGTGTAAAAGAGCGGGTACACCAGCACCAGCAGCAGCACCAGAAGCGCCGGCCAGAGGCAGAGGGAGAGAAAAGCGCGGCGTCGCGCTGTCGGATCCCATTCCGCGAGCGCGGCCAGCTCGGCCGCCTCCCGGATGGCTTCCTCGCGTGTCTTCACAGGCCGCCTCCGGCAATGCGCTCCTCGGCATCCTTTTGCATGGCGCGCGCGGCCTCGGCCGGCGCGAGATCGCCGGAGAAAACACGCCGGCAGGGTCCGCGCATGGCGTCCCAAATGTGGCGAAGCTGGGGCGCGGTCGGCATGGGCACGGAGTTTTTCGCCTGCTCCAGCGCCAGTTGCAACACGGGGTTCTCGCGGAATTCCGGCTTGTCCAGGGCCGCGCGTCTCGTCGGGGTGGTGAACAGTTCGCGCGCCATGCGCAGCTGCACCTCCGGACCGGTCAGATACTCGACCACCCGGCGAATGAGGCCGAACTTTTCCGCGGATGCGTTGATGTTCAAACTGTAGCCCTTGGCCGAGAGCATGGGGCGGCAGCGCAGTCCCGTGATCGTGTTGACGGGCAGCAGGGCCAGCATGCTCCGGTCCGGAACCCCGTATCCGGCCCAGGACCACGGACCGTCGATGACCATGGTCGCGCGGCGGCGCAGAAACATCAGATTGGCCGTGGCGTAGTCCTCGCAGCGCGGCGTCACCCCGTGATCGTCGCGCAGTTCGAGCACGAACTGCAGCGCCGCCCTCATCTCCGGCGTGTCGAGGGTGGGACGGCCGGCGTCGTCCATGATCCAGCCGCCGAAACTGGTGAGGAAAGGAATGAAGAAAAACGGTTCGGTGTAGTTCCACGCCAGGGCGTAGCGCCCGGCCCCCTGCGGGCCCTGCTCGGACAGTCTCCTGCCTTCTTGGACGATTTGCGCGAGCGTGGAGGGGGCCGCAGCCATCGCCTGACGGTCGCAAACGAGCATGAGTTGATTCCCTGTCTGGTCGGCCACCAACCAGGGCCGTTTGCGCCAGTGGACCACGCCCTGCGCGGTGAAACCGGCGAAAAAGGCGCCATCGAAAATCTCGGACCACGGACGGATGGTCTTGGTATCGGCGAAAAGTGCGACGTTGTCGGCCGGGCCGAATACGAGGTCGGGACCTTGTCCCGCCACCGCGGCAATGATGAAGGAATCGCGCAATTCCTCGCCCTCGCGGTAAAGGGGTTCGACGGACTCCCCCGGATTGGCGCGGTTGTACTCCGCGACGATCTTCTCGAAAAACTGGCGTTCGGCCCCCGTTTTCTGGTGCCAGATAACGACGCGGTTGGGGGCCTCGCGGGGCGGCGAACATGCACCGGCCAGCAGCGCAGCCGGCACCAGGACGCGGAAGAGAAGGGCGCGCGCTCTCATCGGGGGCTTGCCGTGATTCTCGCGCTGGAGGACGCCGCGGGCAAGTGCCCGCTTTGCGTTTGCCGCATCGTGCCGTCAACGCCAGTATCTGGGGCCGCCATGCCAGCCGACACTTTCAACCTGCAGGTCAACCGCAAGGCGCTCGAACTCAATCTCGACCCGCGCGTCTACGGCACATTCGCGGAAATCGGGGCGGGCCAGGAGGTGGCGCGCCGCTTCTTCTTCGTCGGCGCGGCCGCCGGCACCGTGGCCAAGACCATGTCGGCTTACGACATGACCTTCAGCGACGCCATTTACGGTCCGGTCAAACGCTACGTCAGCCGCGAACGCCTCGGCGGCATGCTCGGGCACGAATACAACCTGCTGCGCGAGCGCCTCGATGCGACGATGGGTTCGGACAAGACTTTCTTCGTCTTTGCCGACACCGTCGCCGCGCGGAGCTACCACAGCCACCACGAATCGCACGGCTGGATGGGAATCCGTTTCCAGACCGAGCCGCGCGGTCCGGTCAACGAGATCATCATCCATGTGCGCATGCTCGACGCCGAGAACATCGCACAGCAGGAGGCTCTCGGTATCATCGGCGTGAATCTCATCTACGGCGCGTTCCGCATGCACGCGGAGCCGGCCCGGCTCATCGGCAGCCTGCTCGACGACCTGACGCCGCGGCGCATGGAGGTGGACATGATCCGCTTCAACGGCCCCGCTTTCGCCGGGGTGGACAACCGCCTCATGAGCCTGCAGCTGGTCGCCCAGGGGCTGGGGCGCGCCGCCATGTTCCGGGCCGACGGGGAGGTGTTGCAGCCTTCCGAGGAATTGCACAAGCGGGCGGTGCTCATCGAAAGGGGGAGTTTCCGGCCCGTCACCCACGTCACCTACGAGATGCTGCGCTGTGCTTACGAGGATTTCGCGCCGCGCGAGAAACAGGCGCCCCGTGGGGTTCTCACTCTTGCCGAGATCACCATGGAAAATCTTCTCAGCAGCGGGGATCTGGATCCGCAGGACTTTCTCGACCGCACGGACATTCTTGGCGCCTTGGGTCAAACCGTGCTCGTCTCCAACTTCGGCGAATACTTCCGTCTGGTCGACTATGTGGCCCGTTACACCAACGAGGCCATCGGACTGGCTCTCGGTGTCCCTTCGCTCGAGGAGGTTTTCTGCGAGAAATATTACACGGGTCTCGAGGGAGGGATTCTCGAGGGGCTGGGGCGGTTGTTCAAAAAGAACGTCCGCCTTTACGCTTATCCCCGGCTGGCCGGAGACGGCCGCGTCATAACGGCCGACAACCTGCGCGTCGACCAGCGGCTCGGTCATCTCTACGCCTATCTGCGCGAAAACGAATTCATCGTGCCGGTCACCGACTACCGCGAGGAAATCCTCGCCATCAAGTCGCCCGAGGTGCTGGCCCTGCTGCGGGCGGGCGACCCCGCGTGGGAAAAATGCGTGCCGCCGGAGGTGGCGGCGATCGTCCGCGCGCGGAAACTCCTCGGCTGCGCGGGCTAGGGCGCGTCGGTAGCCGGTGCGCTCTCGAAGCCGAGCAACCGGAAGACACCGTCTTTGTCGCGGTAGAAGCCGCGTACCTGCGGCACCGTGCCGGTCATGCGACCCACCATCGCCGCCAGCCAATCCTTGTCTTTGTCCACGTTTTCACGGCGCAGTCGCCCGTCGCGCCGACTGATCTCGTCGAATGGCCTGGTCACTTCGGCGTAAGCAGCGTCGGACAGCCGCGATGCCTGCAAGCGGGAAGGGTTGTAGACGGTGATCCACCAGCCCCCGTAGGCATCGGCTTCATGCGGAGGCGTGATTTTGATGGCCATGGGGCCGACGCGCTTTTCCCCTCCGGAGAAGGGCAGCGAGTAGAGCGCGGCAATCTGCTCGCGGCTTTGCAGGTGCCCGGCGAGGAACTCGCGCACAATGCGGTGGTATTTGGGGTTTTTTCTCCGCGCGCCGTACATCCCGAACTCGATGGCCACGGGGTCTTGCGGATCGCCGTAGATGTTGAACTCCGATTGGTCGTTCACGCGGAAGGACAGGTAGGGGATATTTTTCAGGAAGCCCTCTTCGATGGTGGTCGCGGGAATCTGCTCCAACGCGTAAATGGAGTCATGATTGCGTAAATCGAATACCATCGCCCGCCAGGAAGGCAGACGGCCCGGCTTGGCGATATCGGCGAAGACCACCTCTCCGTCGATTTCGTCACTGATGCGGCGGATCTGCGACTTGGGAACTAACATCTCGGCCTGCTCGGTCTGGATCAAGACATGGTCCTTGGTGTTTTTGAGGATGAGTCCGCGGATTTGGTCGCCGTCGAGCATGACCAGCGTATCGGGCATCGTGTGGGAACTGAGCGGCTTGTAGGGATTCGCGGCCAAAGGGACGGTGACCAGAGCAAAGCCCGTCAATGCTGCGAGAATGCGCGCGGCGATCATGCATTCACTAAAGTCGGGACCGATCCGATTGGCAAGCGTAGCGCGCCCTGCTTTCGTCTTGCTGCCGTCTGGAGGGAGACGCAGCATCGAGACAGCCAATGACGAGGGCGAGCCACAGTTGCGGGCAGGGAAAAGTTGCGCAGGCAGACGCTGGGACGCCGGGATGACCGCGTTCTTCCAAGAAGTCCTCGAGCTTGGGGAATTCGCGGCCAGTTCTCTCGCGGACTGGCGAGCCGCCGCCGAAGCATCGCTCAAAGGCAAGCCGCTTGACAGATTGGTTTCGCAGACGCCGGACGGTCTTGCTGTGGAACCGATTTACACGGCGGAAAATTTTGCCCTTTTGCCCGGCGGCGAGGCTGCGCCCGGGGTCTTTCCGTATCTGCGCGGCGGCAAAGTCTCCGCGGATTGGACCACGATCGAGGAGGGGGAACCGGCGCTGCCCGACGGCGGAGTGCGCGTCGAGGCCGCGGCCTGCGCCGGTGACGGAGCTGCAGCGGAAGTGGCTTATGCCTGGACCAAAGGGCTGGAGGCTTTGCGTCGACTGCAGGAAGAAGGTCTTCCGGTCGACGAAGCCGCGGGGAAAATCCGTTTCACCTTTGCCGCCTCGGGGGAGTTTTTCGTCATCGTGGCCAAGCTGCGGGCCGCGCGGCATGGTTGGGCGCGGATTGTTGCCGCGCTGGGCGGATCACCGGAAGCCGCTCGCATGACCATTCACGCGGTTGTCGCTCCGGCCGCCCGCCAGGGAGAAGAGCCGCACACAAACATCCTGCGCTGCACCGTGGCCGCTGCCGGCGCGGTCCTCGGAGGATGCGACAGCCTGACGATCCTGCCGTTCGACGGCGGCCAAGCGGAGTTTTCCCGCCGGCTGGCTCTCAATACGCAGCGCATCCTGCGCGAGGAATGCCACTTGGCCGGTGTGGCCGACGCGGGTGGGGGATCGTGGTTCATTGAATCACTGACCTCCGGGATCGCCGCCGAGGCTTGGGCCAAAGCCAAGGCCTGTCTCGGTGATTTGGCCGATGCGCCGGAACCCGTGGCCAGCGAAATCACACCGGACGGGGCGATGCCCTCGGCGGAGACGATGGAGCATATCAGCGTGAAGGCGGTTTACGGCCCATCCGACCGGGCGAACTGTCCGCAACTCGGTTTCACGGCCGGCCTGCCGCCGTTCCTGCGCGGGCCTTACCCGACGATGTATGTCGTGCGTCCGTGGACGATCCGGCAATACGCCGGATTCTCCACCGCGCGCGAGAGCAATGCCTTTTACCGCCGCAACTTGGCCGCCGGACAAATGGGATTGAGCGTGGCCTTCGATCTGGCCACGCACCGCGGCTACGATTCCGACCATCCGCGCGTGGTCGGGGACGTGGGCAAGGCCGGGGTGGCGGTCGACTCGGTCCTCGACATGACAACGCTCTTTGACGGCATCCCGCTCGACAAGATGTCCGTCTCCATGACGATGAACGGCGCCGTGATTCCGGTCATGGCGTTCTACATCGTGGCCGCCGAGGAGCAGGGGGTGTCGCCGGCGCAACTCACCGGCACGATCCAAAACGACATCCTCAAGGAATACATGGTGCGGAACACCTACATTTATCCGCCCGAAGCCTCGATGCGCCTCGTGGCCGACATTTTCGCTTACACCTCGGAGAAGATGCCCAAGTTCAACAGTATCAGCGTGTCCGGTTACCACATGCACGAGGCGGGTGCGCCTGCTGACCTGGAAATCGCCTACACCTTGGCCGACGGCGTGGAATACGTGCGCACGGGGATCAAAGCCGGTATTCCCATCGATGCCTTCGCCCCGCGCATCTCGTTTTTCTGGGCGCAGGGAAAGAACTTGTTCATGGAGATCGCCAAGATGCGCGCGGCCCGCGTCCTCTGGGCCAAGCTCATGCGCGGCCTCGGGGCCAAAGATCCGAAATCGCTCGCCCTGCGCACCCATTCGCAGACCTCCGGTTGGAGCCTGACCGAGCAGGACCCGTACAACAACGTGGTCCGCACCTGCATCGAAGCCATGGCCGCGGCCTTCGGCGGCACGCAGTCGCTGCACACCAACTCGCTCGACGAAGCCATCGCGTTGCCCACCGATTTCTCCGCCGCCATCGCGCGCAACACCCAGATCTTCCTGCAGAAGGAAAGCGGCATCTGCCGCACGGTCGATCCGTGGGGCGGTTCTTACTATGTGGAAAGCCTGACCAGCGACCTCATCGACCGCGCTTGGACGCACTTGGTGGAAGTGGAAAAGCTCGGCGGCATGGCCAAGGCCATCAACACCGGCCTGCCGAAAATGCGCATCGAGGAAGCCGCTGCCCGGCGTCAGGCGCGCATCGATTCCGGGAGCGAGACGATCGTCGGCGTGAACAAATACCAGCTGGCCGAGGAAGCCCCGCTCGACATTCTCGAGGTGGACAACACCGCGGTGCGGGAGGAACAGGTCGCGCAATTGAAAAAGCTCCGGGCCGAGCGCGACAGCGGCAAGGTGACCGCGGCCCTTGAGGCCATCACCAAGGCTGCCGAAAGCGGGCAGGGGAATCTCTTGGCTTTGGCCGTCGATGCGGCGCGAGCCCGTGCCACACTCGGAGAGATTTCCGACGCGATGGAGAAAGTGTATGGTCGCCACATGGCCGTGGTGCGATCCATCTCCGGTGTCTACGGACGCGAGTTCGGCGAGAACCAGCAGATTGCCGAAGTCCGCCGCATGAGCGCGGACTTCGAAAAGCGGCACGGACGGCGTCCACGCATGCTCGTGGCCAAGATCGGGCAGGACGGACACGATCGCGGCGCCAAAGTCGTCTCCACCGCCTTCGCCGATCTCGG
>JBMTVD010000035.1:0-18642 GCA_049451035.1 Chthoniobacterales bacterium
GCGCATGGACCGAGGGCGGTTGGCTCGCGAGTGCGCCAAACTTGATCCAAAGTTCGAGCAAGCTCTTGCTGAAGAGGGGATCGGTTCGGAAATCGAGCAATGGCCCGAATATTGAGGGGCGACATCGTCTGGGCCGACCTCGAGCCGACGCGCGGAAACGAGCAAGCGGGGCATCGTCCGGTTTTGGTCCTGAGCGAAGAGGTTTTCAACGACCGTTCGGGAACAGTCATAGCCATTGCTTTGGCCAGCCAGTCGCAAAAGGCCGGTTTCCCGCTCACGCTGGAATTGCTCGATGCGAAGCTGCCGAAGCGATCGTGGGCCAAGATCAGCCAAGTTCGGACTCTTTCCGTTCAGCGCCTCAAAAAGAAGATCGGCAGAGCTTCGGCCGGGGACATGGACCAGATTATCGAGGGCTTAAACGAGCTGATCGGCGGAGCAGGCTGAGCTTTGGAGGAATTTGCGGTAATGATGCGCGCCTCGATCCTCGTCGTTGGTCTGTGCATTGCCGGCTGCGTTACTTCTCCTCCAGCCGAAGCGTTCAAGCATGACTGGCCTGACATCAGGATTCCCTATCATCTCTGATGGCGCGCGTTGGGGCAGTGCAAGGCGGGCGCTGCCGATCCTGCGGTTTTAACCCGGAGGCCAATCCATCGGGCGTCCGCCGAGCAGATGCACGTGGAGATGCGGGACGCTTTCCCCGGCGTGCGGGCCGTTGTTGATGACCAGGCGGTAGCCTGTTTCCTCTAGTCCGTGGGCTTTGGCGAGGTCGCGCGCGGCGAGAAGAAGTTTGCCGAGCAGGGTGGCGTCGTTATCCGTCGCCTCGCCGACGCGGGCGAGCGGCCGGCGCGGGATGACGAGAATATGCACGGGGGCCTGCGGGTTGATGTCGTGAATGGCGAGGACATCGTCGTCGTTGCGGACGATCTTGGCCGGGATTTCTCCCGCGGCGATGCGTTCGAAAAGAGTCATGTCAGTTCCAGATCGATCGTGCGGCGTTTGCGCAGGCGCGCGGCTTTGCCCCGCACGTGGGCGACAATTTCGTTGCGCAAGGCGGCGCAGTCTTTGCGCCAGATCCGTGCGGCGCGCAGACGTTTGACGCATTCGGTGAGGTCGCAGAGTTCCAGGCGCGAGACATTGCCCTGCAAGGCGCGGCGCAGCGTCTCGTCGAGCTTGCGGAAAAAAGCGAGTTCGAAGCCGGCGCCGGCCGAGTCGGCCAAGGTGGCGAGCGAAATGCGCAGGGGTGGTTCGGGCATCCGGAAAGAACGGGCCACTTCCGGATAACCGATGACCTGCAGCACGCTGGAAACAAGCGTATGAAGGCACTGGCTGGCGATGACGTTTTCCTCGTATTCGCGCTCCAGGTAATTGGTCACGCTCTCGGCCACGTGCGGCGCGAGCCACCAACGGCTGTAGCCGGCGCCCTCCGCCGCCTCGGCCACGGCACGCTCGATCCACTCGCGCTCGAAACGCACGGCACGGCTGTCCGGCAGACGGACCAGGGGAAGATTGTCGGCGAGGGCGATCATGGAAAAGTGGAGGGGCGGTAGAGGGTCTAAGCGGGTACGGCGGGTGCTTTGGCGGGAGCGTTGAAGAGTTCGGGTTGGTCGGCGCGCCGCGGGGTGCGCCTTTTCATTTGCTCGACCTCGTCAACGAATTCGCCGGCTTCCTGGAATTGGCGATAGATCGAGGCGTAGCGCACATAGGCCACGGGATCGATCGCCTGCAATTTCTCCATGGCTCGCAGGCCGATGAGGCGGCTGGGAACTTCCCGTCCCGTCTCCGCGCCGATTTCGGTGACGATTTCGTCGACGAGACGCTCGAGAAGTTCGAGTTTGATCGGACGCTTTTCGCAGGCTTTGGAAAAGCTGCTGAGCAGTTTGTAGCGGTGGAAGGGTTCGATGCGGCCGTTGCGTTTCAGGACGCGCAATTCCACCTGCTCCACCTCCTCGTAAGTGGTATAGCGGGTCCCGCAGGCGACGCACTGGCGGCGGCGGCGGATCCGCTCTCCTTCCTGAATGGTACGCGAGTCGATGACGCGGTCGCGCATGTCTCCGCATCGGGGGCAACGCATGGTGTTTGGGACTGTCTGGCGCCAGTTGTTAACACAACAGGTTGTGGTGTCAATACCCTTGGTGGCGCTTTGGCCATCGGTTAAGCTGGGCCGATGGAACGTCCCAAATTTCGCATCGGACGCATCACGCTGAGTGACCGGGCGGTCTCGGGTGTCTACGCGGACGCCAGTGGGCCGGAGATCGAGCGGGTCATGGGGAAGTTCTTCGACGAGGCGCTGGAGTTCTCCGTGCGCGTGCTGCCCGACGACCTTGCGGCCATCGAGGAAGCTCTGCGCGAGATGGTGGCGCGGGAAATCCCCCTCATTGTGACCACTGGAGGCACCGGCCCTTCCGCCCGCGATGTCACGCCGGAAGCCACGCGTGCGGTCATCAGCAAGGAGTTGCCCGGTTTCGGGGAGGTGATGCGCCTGAAATGTTTTGACAGTGTCCCCACGGCGATTCTGACACGCGCCGTGGCCGGCGTCGCGGGCCGCTCCCTTATTGTCAATCTTCCGGGGCGCCCTTCGGCCATCGATGAGTGTCTCGGTCTGGTCGCGCCGGCCCTGGCCGAGTGCCTCGATCATGTGGCGGGATGGCGCCCGCGTTTGGCTGCTGGTATGTTGTCCCGGTGAAAACGCGGGTCTTCTTGGTGCGCCATGGCGCCACGGTGCTGTCGGCCGAGGATCGCTTTGCGGGGGCGACCGACGTGGAGTTGAGCGAAGCCGGTCGCGAGCAGGTGCGCGCCCTCTCGCGGCGCCTGGCCGAACAACCGATCGAGGCCTTTTATGCCTCCCCGCTCGGACGCACCATGGAAACGGCGAAGATTCTGGCTGACCCGCACGGCAAAACGGTGACGCCTGACGCAGGATTCCTCGAGATCAACCACGGGGTGTGGGAACAACTGACGCGCCACGAGGCCGAGACAGAGTTCGGCGACATGTACGCCAAGTGGGAATCCGACCCGTTCAACTTCTCGCCCCGGGGCGGGGAAACGGGACTCGCGGTCACGGCGCGTGCCATGCCGGCGCTGCTCGACATTGTCGCCCGACACCCCGGCGAGATGGTTTGCATCGTTTCGCACAAGGCGACCATCCGCTTGCTGCTCAGCGCGGTGCTCGGCTTCGATCCGCGCCGCTACCGCGACCACCTCGACCTCAATCCCGCCTCGCTGACTATTCTCGATTCGACGGGCACGACCGACGCGCGACTCACTCTTTACAACGACGTAGCGCATTACTCGCCCGAGGGTCTGGCCCTGCCTCCGGTGCCGGGCGGGCGCCTGTCGAAGGCGTGGGGCGAAGGGAAGGCCTGATTCAGGCCGGAATTTCGCGCACCTCGCCGCTGGCCCGCTCGATCCGGAGGTGACGCAGGCCGCCGCGGCCGGCGATGATGAGGTCGTCGGTCAGTCCGAGGAACAATCCGTGGGCGGCCACACCCGCGCGGTTGTCGAGTTCCGCGGCCAACTCCTCGGGATCCGCAAGGGGGCCGAAGCGACAGTCGTAGATGAAGTTGCCCTCCTCGGTGACGAATGGTTGGTGCTGGTCGTCCAGGCGCAGGGAGGGACGGGCGCCGAGTTTTTCCAGGAAGCGGCACTGCGACTGGCAATTGTAAGGAAAAACCTCCACCGGGAGGGCATGGTTGGTGCCCAGGCAGTCCGACAATTTCGACTCGTCGACGACGATGACTTCCCGGCGGGTGGACTGGGCCACGATTTTTTCGTGGAGCAACGCACCCCCGCCGCCTTTGATCAGGTTCAACTGCGGGTCGACTTCGTCGGCCCCGTCGATGGTCACGTCGATTTCGATCGGGCCCTGCGGGCCGAGGAGCGGAAGCCCCGCCTCGGTCGCCACCTGCGCGATTCCGGCGGAGGTGGCGAAAGTTTTGATGCCTTCCAGTTCTCCCGCGGCATGGCGCCGGGCGATCTCGCGCACGGCATGGATCGCGGTCGATCCGGTCCCCAGACCCACGGTCATCCCGGGCCCGACAAAGCGCACGGCGAAAATCGCCGCCTGTTTTTTTTGCTCTTCCTGTGGAGTCGGCACCGCGGGACTATGCACGCTGCGGGGCCGGTGCGGGAGACTTTTCCGGTGGCTCGCGCGGTCTTGACCTCGTGGTGCACGGCACGGAGTATGCCTGCGGCCGCGGAGGAGCGGCGCCACCCATGGAACAGGCCGTGCGCAATCAGATCCGCGAGTTTCTCGTCAGCAGGGGACTCCGCAAAACCACGCAGCGGGATGCCATTATCGAGGCGGCATTCAGTACCGACCGCCACTACACGGCCGACGAACTGCTCGATATGTCCCGCCGGCTCGAGCCGACAGTCAGCCGGGCCACGGTTTACCGCACCCTGCCCATTCTGGTGGAGAGCGGTCTGCTGCACGAATTGGATCTCGGCCAGGGGCGCAAGGTCTACGATCCGAATTTTGTCGACCATCCGCATCACAACCACCTTATTTGCGTCGACTGCAAAACCATTCTGGAGTTCGAGGATCTGAACATGGAGCTGCTGGAAAACTGCATGTCGCGCCGGATGGGCTTCACTCCGACCAACAAACAAGTCCGGATCGAGGCCCGCTGCGACGAGTTGCGGCTGAAGGGTATTTGCCGCAAAAGCGGCCGCGAGGTGACCGCCGCCGCGTGACTATGTGGCAGGGACGCTTCAGCAAAGACCCCTCGAAACGGCTGCGGGCCTACGGCGAGTCGGTTTCTTTCGATCGGCGCCTCGCGCTGCATGACATCGCGGGCTCCAAAGCGCATGCCGCGGCGCTGCGCAAGGCCGGGCTCCTCACGCCGTCCGAGTTGCAGGCTATCCATCGCGGTTTGGAGGCGATCGGCCGCGAGATACGGGCCGGCCGGTTCAAGTGGCGCGAGGAACTCGAGGATGTGCACATGAACATCGAGGCGGCCCTGACCAAAAAAATCGGACCGGCCGGCGCGAAGCTGCACACGGCGCGCTCACGCAACGACCAAGTCGCCACGGATTTGCGCCTCTGGATGCGTGACGAAACACAACAGCTCACAGCGGCCCTGCGCACATTGCAAAAAGCGCTGGTGTCGCTGGCCACCAGGGCGGGCGAGGCCGTCATGCCCGGCTACACGCATCTGCAACGGGCCCAACCGGTCCTGGCTGCCCACCACCTCCTCGCCTACGTCGAGATGCTGGAGCGCGACGCAGACCGTCTGGCCGACGCCGGCCGCCGTGCCGATGTGCTTCCGCTCGGCTCGGGAGCCCTGGCCGGCTCGACCATTGCGCTCGATCGTCGTTTCGTCGCCAGGCAGCTCGGATTCTCCTCTGTTTCGCAGAACAGCATGGACGCGGTCTCCGACCGCGATTTTGCCTGCGAGTTTCTTTCGGCCTGCGCCATTTGCGGCATGCATCTCTCGCGCCTGTGCGAGGACACGGTCCTGTGGGCTTCGAGCGAATTCGGCTTCCTGCGTCTGGACGACCGGCACACCACGGGCTCAAGCCTCATGCCGCAGAAGAAGAATCCCGATATCGCCGAACTGGCCCGCGGCAAGACCGGCCGTCTCTACGGGAATCTCTTGTCGCTCCTGACCACGCTCAAGGGCTTGCCGCTTTGCTACAACCGCGACCTGCAGGAAGACAAGGAACCGGTCTTCGATTCGGCCGACACGCTCGGCGCCTCGCTGGAAATTCTGGCGGAAATGTTCGGGGCGGCGCGCTGGGACAAAAAACGGATGGCGGCCGCCGCCGACGATGCCCTGCTCGTCGCCACCGACTGGGCCGACTACCTCGTGCGCAAGAAGCTCCCGTTTCGCCAGGCGCATGAAGCGGTGGGGAAACTGGTGGCTCTCAGTATCAAACGCGGTGTCACCCTGCGTGAGTTGACCCTCAAGGATCTCCAGACGACGAGCAAACTGTTCCGGGCGGACGCCCTCCGCAGTCTTGATGTGAGCCGCTCACTGGCCGCCCGCAAGGCGGAAGGTGCTCCTTCGCCCGCGCGCGTGGCCGCGCGGCTGGCGGTCTGGCGTCGCCAACTCTCCGGACCGGCCAAATGAGCGTCACTCCGTGCTGGGAAGTGCTCGGCGAGACCGTCCTGCTCGACTCGCCCCATGTCCGCGTCATTCGCGAAAAAATGCGCACGCCGTCGTGCCCCGACGGGCGGGAGTGGACGAAGGTCATCCGCAAAGTCGGGGTCAGCATCGCCCCGCGTTTGCCCGACGGTTCTTTTGTCCTGATCCGCGAGGAACGTGTCCCGGCGCGGCGGGACTTCTGGCAGTTTCCGGCGGGCCAGGTGGAAGACACCTCCGCCCCCGAGGCGGTCGCCGCCGCCGCCCGCCGCGAATTAAAGGAAGAGACAGGGTGCGAGCCGGGAGCATCGTTCGTTTATCTCGGGAAATTCTTCAGTTCGCCCGGATTCACCGACGAGCATGTCCACCAGTTCGTTGCTCCGGACGCGAGGTGGGACCGCGCCGCCGCATCGCACGACAACGACGAGCAGATTCTCGAGATCAAAGCGTTCACCGTGGCGGAGTTGAGGAACATGGTTGCCGAACGCGTGATCGAGGACGCGAACACCCTCGGGCTGTATGCGCGGCTCGAGGCGGGAGGATGGTTGTCGTGAGTTTGCGTAAATTCCTCGAGTTCCGCGACGGGCGCGACACACCCAAGCCCTTCCTCGATCATGTCGAAGACCTGAGGGGCATGATTGTCCGCATGGCCATTGCGCTCGGGATCTGCATGAGTGCCGCCTTTATCTTCCGCGGCGAGATCGCCGCTTTTGTGCAGGCTCCTTTGGTTGCGGTGGACCCGACGCGCGCGGACAACCTCCAATCCCTCGGGGTGGCCGATTCGATGACCATCTCGCTCAAGCTGGCTTTTTACGCCGGGTTGGTCGTTTCCTTTCCGGTTCTTCTTTATTTTCTCGCCGAATTCGTCCTGCCGGCTTTGACCTTGAGGGAGCGCAAGGTCGTGCTCGTCGCCGCGCTCATCGGTTTCGGTCTTTTCCTTGCGGGGGCTTCATTCGCTTTTTACGGGGTCCTGCCGGCGGCGTTGGAATTCTTTTTCCGCGACGCGCAAATGATGCAATGGCGTCCCACGTGGACGGTGGGCGAGTACTACAGCTTCACCACGCAGTTCGTTCTGGCCTTCGGATTGGCCTTCGAACTCCCGGTCGTCGTGCTGGCGCTGGTCAAAGTCGGGTTGCTCGGGCACGAGCAAATGAGGGCGACGCGGCCGTACGCCATCGTCGCCATCTTCCTGCTGGCTGCAGTCATCACTCCCACCCCGGATATTTTCACCCTCGTTCTCATGGGTGCACCGATGGTGCTGCTTTACGAGGCCTGCATCTGGATCGCGTGGTGGATGGAGAAGCGCGAGGAGTCGTCGCAGGCGCTGTGAGTGCCCTCGTCGCCCGATGCGCATCGTTTCACTCTTGCCCGGCGCGACCGAAATCGTCGCGGATTTGGGGCTTGGCGCCGCATTGGTGGGACGCTCGCACGAGTGCCATTGGCCGGAGGGTTTGCGCGAGATCCCGGTTGTCGCGACCAGCTTGATCGATTCGGCCTCGCTCGACGGGCGACGCATCGACGAAGCGGTCAGGGAAGCGGCGAGGAACGGCCAATCCCTTTACGCCGTCGACGGCGATCGGTTGGCTTCCCTGCAACCGGACATCATCATCACGCAGAATCTTTGCAAGGTTTGCGCGGTCTCGGGCGCGGACTTCGGGGATGTCGGCGCCCGGGTGATCTCCCTCGGTCCGCGGACGTTGTCCGAGGTGGCCGAGTCGGTTTGCCATCTTGGGCGCGAACTGGGTGTGGCGGAGCGGGGCAGGGCCGTTGCGGACAAAATGATGCAGCGCATCGAGGCCGTGCGCCGCTCGGTGCAGGGCAAACGTCGTCCGCGTGTTTTCGTGGCGGAGTGGATCGAGCCGCCGTTCGCCTGCGGTCACTGGATTCCGGAAATGGTCGCCGCCGCGGGGGCAGAGGAGGTCCTCGGCCGCGCGGGAGAGCGTTCGTTTCGCACCAGCTGGGACGAGGTGAGGGCAGCCCGGCCGGAATTGGTCATCGCCGCGCCCTGCGGCTTCGATGAACAGCGCGCCGCCCTCGAAGCCGAATCCGTCGATGCGGGATGTCCGGTGCTCCCGGTGGACGCCGATCGCCACTTTGTCCGGCCTGCGCCCTCCCTGGCCGACGGCGTGGCCATCCTGGCCCGCCTTTTTCACGGGGACGCCGCCTAGTCCCGGTCCTTACTTCAACCCGAGCACGTCCTGCATGTCGTAAAGGCCGGCGGACTGCCGGCTCGCCCATTTGGCGGCGCGCAGGGCGCCGCGGGCAAAGGTGTCGCGGCTGGATGCTTTGTGGACGAGTTCGAGGCGCTCGCCGGGCGCGGCATAAATGACGGTATGGTCGCCGACCACGTCTCCCCCGCGGATGGCGTGGACGCCGATTTCGTCGGTGGTCCGTTCGCCGACGAGACCCGCGCGCCCGTGGCGGGCCGCCTCCGCGTAATCCAGCCGGCGCACCTCGGCCAGAATCTCGGCCAGGTGTCGCGCGGTTCCCGAGGGTGAGTCCTTTTTCAGACGATGGTGCATCTCCACGACTTCGAGATCAAAGCCGGGGCCGAGAATCTCGGTGGCCTTGCGCGTGAGCCAGAAAAGGGTGTTTACCCCGATGCTGAAATTCGGGGAGAAGACGAGCGGGATCGTTTTTGCCGCAAGGTTGATCTGCTCGCGCTCGGCCAGTTCGTGACCGGTCGTGCCGATGACGAGCACTTTGCCGGCCTCGGCGCAGGCCTGGGCCACCTGCGGGGTGATGTGCGTGGCGGAGAAGTCGATGACGGCGTCGCACCGGGCCAGTGCCGCCGCGAAATCATCGCCCGCGTCGACCTCGGCCGTGACGGCCAGTTCCGGATCCTCGCCGGCGCAGCGGATGAGGGCTTCGCCCATGCGGCCCCGTGATCCGTGGATGCACAGCCGGAGAGGCGCGCTCATGGCAGCAGGCCGAGGTCGGCCACGGTGTCGCGGATGAGTTGGCGGTTTTCGTCGGACATTTCGACCAAGGGCAAACGCAACTCCGGAGACAGCCCCATGGTGAGCGACAAGGCATATTTTGCCGGGGAGGGATTGCTTTCGACGAACAGGTTTTTGAAAAGCGGGTAAAGTTGCCGGTGAAGTTGCTCGGCCTGCGCCATTTGTCCGTCGCGGGCCGCGCGGACCAAGGCGCTCACCGGTCCGGGAGCCACATTCGAGGCCACGCTGATCACGCCCACGGCCCCGACCGAAATAAAAGGGAGGGTCAGCGAGTCGTCGCCCGAAATAATTTCGAAGGCGCCCGGAACGGCCTGACGGAGCTGGCTGACGCGTTCGACGGTGCCGCCCGCCTCTTTGATCGCCACGATGTTCGGGCAATCCTTGGCCAGTCGCGCGACAACCGGCACGCCGATCTCGATGCCGCAGCGCCCGGGAATGCTGTAGAGAATGATGGGCAACTTGGTGGCCTCCGCGATAGCGCGGAAGTGGCGGTAAAGACCCTCGGGGGAAGGCTTGTTGTAGTAGGGGGCCACGATGAGCGCGCCGTCGGCGCCCGCTTTTTCGGCGTCCTGCGTCAGGCCGATGGCTTCCTCCGTGGAATTCGACCCCGTGCCGCCCACCACTTTGACCCGCCCGGCGGCGATTTCCACCGCCGCCTTGATCACCTCGCGATGCTCGTCATGGGAGAGGGTGGGTGATTCGCCCGTGGTGCCGACGGGCACGATGCCGTCCACACCGCCTGCAATCTGGGCCTCGATGAGTTGGCGAAACCCGTCGCTGTCGACGCGGCCACCGCGGAAAGGCGTGACCAGAGCTGTGTAAGTGCCGGCGAACATGGCAGCAGTGAACTAGAGGGCGATCTCGCCTTCAAAGACAAAATCGGCGGGGCCGGTGAGAACCACATGGGAAAAGCCGTCTCCCGAGCGGAGAAAGTCGACTTGGAGAGTGTCGCCGCCTTTGACCAGCACGCGGACAGGGGATTCGGCGCCGGTGAGCGCGGCAAGAGTCAGGGCACTCGCCACCACGCCGGTGCCGCAGGCCAAGGTCTCGGCTTCGACACCGCGCTCGTAGGTGCGGATGGCCAGATCCTGCGGTCCGAGCTGCCTCGCAAAATTCACGTTGGTGCCGCGCGGTTGGAAATGGTGGTGGTGCCGCAAGGCGGCGCCGATTTGCTGGACGTCGACGCTCTCGAGGTCGTCGACCAGCACGACAGCATGGGGCACGCCGGTGTCGATGAAGTAGACGGTCAGCTTGGCCCCGCCAGCCTCGAGTTCGGCACCCTCGGCGAACGGCCCGGGCTGGCTCATGGATAACGCGACCCGGTCGCCTTGCAGGGCGGCGGAAATGGTGCCGGCCGGTGTTTCGAAGCTGACTTTTCCGGCTGGGGCGGGAGCCAGCTTGTCGACAAAGCGCGAGAAGCAGCGCGCCCCGTTGCCGCACATCTCCGCCTCGCGGCCATCGGCATTGTAGTAGCGCATGCGAAAGTCCGCGTCCGTTTCGGCGCGCTCGACAAGCAGCAGTCCGTCCGCTCCCACGCCGCGATGACGGTCGCAAAGGCGGGCGATCTGTTCGTCGGTCAGGGCCAGCGAGCCGTCGCGATTGTCGAGCATGACGAAATCGTTGCCGGCGCCGTTCATCTTGGTGAAATGCAGATTTGGCATCGGGGCGTTTTCCCAAGCAGGCCGGATGCTGTCAACCGCCCTGAGCTTCCCTGAACAAATCGAGCTGATCGCCGAAGGCGCGCAATTTGTGCGGCCGTTTGCGCTTTTCGGCGAGGGCCGGTTTGCCATCGGCGGTGAGTTCCGAGCTTTCCAGATTGGCGAGGATTTCCCGCGCGCGCTTGAGGATGGTTTCGGGTAGGCCGGCCAACCGAGCGACCTGGATGCCATAGCTCTGGTCGGCGGGGCCCTCGACGATCTTCCGCAGGAAAATCACCTCGTCGTTCCACTCGCGCACGGCCACGTTGCAGTTGGCTACGGCGGGCCGGGTGCGGGCGAGATCGGTCAGTTCGTGGTAGTGCGTGGCGAAGAGTGCGCGGCACCCGGTCACGTCGTGCAGATGTTCGGCCACGCTCCATGCGATGGACAATCCGTCGAAAGTCGAAGTGCCTCGCCCGATTTCGTCGAGAATGACCAGGCTGCGGTCGCTGGCATTGTTGAGGATGTTGGCCGTCTCGCTCATCTCGACCATGAAGGTGGATTGACCGCGGGCCAGGTCGTCGGTCGCCCCGACCCGGGTGAAGATGCGGTCGACCAGACCGATCTCGGCGTCGGCCGCGGGGATGAAACTGCCGGTCTGCGCGAGGAGAACAAGGAGGGCCACCTGACGGATGTAGGTGCTTTTTCCGGCCATGTTGGGTCCGGTGAGAATGACCAGACGTTGCTTGTCGGTGTCGAGTTCCGTGTCGTTCGGCACAAAGCGGCCCGCGGCCATGGTTTGGTCGAGGACGGGGTGGCGCCCGTCGGTGATCTTGATCGCGCTGCCGCGGCCCAGCCTGGGCCTCACGTAGCGGAAAGTCCGTGCGGTCTCGGCGAGGCCGGCCAGCGAGTCGATACGGGCGATAACCGCCGCAGTTTCCTGCAATTCGCGCGTTTGCGCCACGACCGCCTCGCGCAGCTGCGCGAATATCTCCGCCTCGAGCGCGCGCGCGCGTTCCTCGCCGCCGAGGATGCGTCCTTCCATTTCTTTCAGTTCGGGAGTGATGAATCGCTCCGAGTTGGCCGTCGTCTGCTTGCGCGTGTAGTCGGCGGGAACGGCCTCCAGGTTGCTCTTGGTGACCTCGATGTAGTACCCGAAGACCGAGTTGTAGCGGATCTTCAGCGATTTGATTCCGGTGCGCCCGATCTCGCGGTCCTGCAGCTCGGCGATCCATTGTCGCCCCTCGGTGCCCGCACGGCGCAGCGAATCAAGGTCGGAGTTGTATCCCTCGCGGATCATCCCGCCTTCGCGGATGCTGGGCGGCGGATCCTCAACCAGTGCCGCGCCGAGCAGTCCGACCAGGGGTTCGTAGGTCTTCAGCCCGGCCGCCAGCGTGAGCAGCGGGGAATCGGAGTCCTCCGCCAGAGCCGAGCGGAGACCGGGCAGCAACGCGAGAGACGACCCGAGGGCGGCCAGGTCGCGGGCATTGCCCGAGGCGAGGCTCAGACGGGCGAGCGCGCGTTCCATGTCGCGGATTTCGCGCAGAATGTCGCGCACGGCTCCCAAGCGCGACGGCTCGTCGTGGAAAGCCGCGACCATGTCCTGCCGGGCCTTGATACGATCCAGATCGCGCAGCGGGTGCAGGAGCCAATCGCGCAGGAGACGGGCGCCCATCGGCGTGAGGGTGCGGTCGATGGCCCCCCGCAGGCTGGTTCCCTCGGCGCTCCGCGACTCGACCAACTCCAGATTGGCCTGCGTGGTGGCGTCGAGAAGGACGTAATCACCGGCTTGCCACGGTTTCGGCGGGGCGAGATGCGCCGCGTCGCGGCGCAGACTGCGCGTCACGTAGTGCAGCAACGCCCCCGCCGCCTGCACGGCCTGGGGCAGGGCGGCGCAGCCGAAGCCATCGAGTGATTGCACCCGGTAATGATCACGCAGCAGATCCTGCGCCTGGGCCCGGTCGAAGGCGAAGGCATCGTGCGGAGTCGCCGCAAAGGCGAACTCTTCCTTGGTGTTGTCGGGCACGAGGATCTCGCTCGGTTGCAAGCGCGACAATTGGTCGGCCAGCGCGTCCCCCTGCGCCGTTTCCGCCAGACGGAACTCGCCGGTGCTCAGGTCCAGCCAGGCCAGTCCCGTGTTTTTGCCGGGGCAGACGGCGGCGAGAAAATTGTGGCGGCTTTCCTCGAGGCCGAAGTCGTCGAGGGTACCGGCGCTGAGAATGCGGGCCACCTCGCGCCGGACCAGTTTGCCGGGGGTGACTTCGCCGACCTGGTCGCAGATGGCCACGCGCTTGCCCGCCTCGACGAGTTTTGCCACATAGTTGCGCGCGCTGTGGTAGGGGACGCCGCACATGGGGACGTCATTGCGCTTGGTCAGCGCCACGTTGAGGATGGACGATGCCTCGCGGGCGTCGTCGAAAAACATCTCATAGAAGTCGCCGAGCCGGAACAGCAGCAGTGTGTTCGGGGGTAACCCGCGCCTGATGTCCTGGTACTGGCGCATCATGGGGGTGAGCTTGGCGGCGGACATGGGGAGGGCATCTTAGCGGCCCCGGCAACGCAAGGAAACCGCCGATGCAGGCGGTGGGCGGAGGGGAATGAGAGGGTGCCAAAGGGGCGGCCTTTTGGCATGGTTCTTCCCATGAGAGAAGCGGGGATCAGTCGCGCGGGCCGGATCGGTCTGGCGGCGGCACCCGTGGTTCTCGCGGGGATGCTTTTGAGCGAACCACCCGCCGGCATGGATACCGCCGCCTGGAGAACCGCGGGCGTGGTGGCGGTGATGGCGGTCTTGTGGATGACCGAGGCGATTCCCATCGCGGTCACGGCCATGCTGCCGCTCATTTTGTTCCCTCTTCTCGGGGTGGCGTCCATCCAGGAAACGGCTGCCCCTTACGCCGATCCGGTTGTTTATCTGTTTCTCGGCGGATTCGTGTTGGCCCTCGGCTTGCAGAGGTGGCACCTGCACGAGCGGATGGCTTACTGGATTATCGGGCGGACCGGTTCACGGGCCAGTCGGGTGGTGGCCGGCTTCATGGTCGCCACGGCATTCGCCAGCATGTGGATCAGCAACAGCGCGACGACCGTGATGATGCTGCCGATCGCCCTCTCGGTCGCGGCTTTGTTCCGCGAGCAATTGGCGGGCAATGAAAGCGCGCAAGCCGGAATGGGGCTGGCGCTTATGCTGGGCGTGGCCTACGCGGCCAATATCGGGGGGTGCGGCACGCTCATCGGCACCGCACCGAATGCGCTGATGGCCGGGTTTCTCGCCGAAAACTACGGCTACAAAATCGGTTTCGGGCAGTGGATGCTGGTCGGGGTGCCTTTGGTGGCGGCGGGGCTCGTCCTGACCCACGCCGTCATTGTGCGTGCCTGCCTGACCGACCGTCGCCTGGAAGCGCCCGGCTTGCCCGCGGTGGTTCGGGCGGAAGCGGAGAAGTTGGGCGGGTGGACGCGCGGAGAGATTTCGGTAGCTGTCGTATTCTGCCTCACGGCGGGCGCCTGGCTGTTGCGGCCTTTGCTGGTGCCGTGGGTGCCCGCGCTGTCCGATGCCGGCATCGCCATGGCGGCGGCGGTGGTTTTGTTTCTCATTCCCGTGGACTGGCGTCGCGGCGAATTCGCCCTCTCGGCGCGGGACCTCCGGGATTTGCCCTTCGGCATTCTCGTGCTGATCGGCGGCGGGCTGAGCATGGCGGAAATGGTGCAACAGACCGGCTTGGCTGCCTGGTTGGGGTCCTGCACCGCCGCGTGGCATGCCCTGCCGCTTTTGGTTGTCGTGTTGTTGGTCACGGTGCTGGTCCATTTTCTGACCGAACTGACCAGCAACACAGCAACCACGGCGACCTTCCTGCCGGTGGTTGCCTCGATCGCGGTGGGGATGGGTGAAGACCCGATCCTGCTGGCGGCGCCGGCCGTCCTCGCCGCCAGTTGCGCGTTCATGCTGCCGGCCGGGACTCCGCCCAACGCGATCGTTTTCGCCAGCGGCTTGGTGCCCCTGCCGCGCATGGCCAAGACGGGGCTGCTGGTGGGGCTGATCTTTGTCGTGCTGATTCCTTTGGTCGTGCTGACCATCGGGGCGCGCCTCTTCGGCGTGTCGCCCTAGCCGCGGGTGACTGCGGCGGCTAATTCGGGCGGAACTCGACCTGGAGGGTGACCTCGCGCGAGATGACCGTCTCGCCGCCTTGCACGTCCAACTCCGGCAGCGGGGGGGCTGCGTCGGCAGCCATCATGCGGGCGCTCATCATGGGGCGCGGTTCAAAGTGGCTGCCGGTGGCATCGATGCTGCGCACGCCCACCTTCACGAGGTCAAGCGCCGCAAGAAGTGCGTCGGCTTGGGCTTCTGCGTCCTTGGCCGCGAGCGTGAGCGCCTGGCTCTCCGCGCTCCGCCTTGCCTCGTCCGAGGGTTGGGTGAACATGCCGGAGACCGAATTCGCTCCGGCGGCCATGGCTTCCGAGATGATCTTGCCGGCCTCGGTCACCGGGGTGCGGAAGCTGACCGTGACCTGACCGGTGTAGCCGGTGATTTTCGGCGGCAGTGGTTTCTTGCCCGGCGAGCCTTGGTCGTAGACGAACTGCGGGCGGATGTTGACGGCGGTGGTCTCGAGGCGCTCGACCTGCTGCTCCTTGAGGAGTGCGGTCACGTCGCGTGACCGCTGGGTCACATCCGCGCGCACGGCGGGTTCCTCCGGGCCGGCCGCCTCGAATCCGAGTTGAATGGACGCCACCGTGTTGGCAGCGCGCACTTCGCCGCGCCCCTGCACGGTGACAAGCGGAGGTTGGTCCCACTTGTTGGCCATCGATGGGAATTGGGCTTGCGCGGTGGCGCCCAAGGCGGTGGCGAGGAGAAGGCTGGCGGCTTTCGTGTTCATCATCATGGGGAGGCGGGGTTGGTGGTTCTGCTGCGGGTGCGCCCGCGCCGGCGGGCGAGGGCACGCATGTCCACAGCAACATCATCTTTCTCGTAAATCTCGCGGCCGATCAAGTGCTCGACAATGTCCTCGATCGAAACGACCCCGACAAAGCCGCCGTATTCGTCGACCACCACGGCGAGTTGCTGGTTGGCCGAGAGCAGGGTCTGCAGAGCATTGGCCGCCGTGGCCATTTCCGGGACGAAGGAGACGGGTTGCTTGAGTTCCTTGAGTTTGTGGGCGCCGTGGCCGGTGGCGATGGAATGCAGGATATCCCGGCGGCGCACCAGGCCGCTGATATCGTCGAGGTTGCCGGGATGCACCGGCATGCGGCTGAACCGGATGGTCGGATGCTCGGCGAGGACTTCGGCGGCGGTCATGTTTTCGTCGAGGGCGACGACCACGTTGCGGGGCGTGAGAATGTCGGCCACGCGCGTGGTAGAAAGGCTCAATGCGTTGTGGATGAGGTCGCGCTCTCCGCCCGTCAGGGTGCCCTCGCGAGCGCCTTTTTCGGCCAGCAGGACAATCTCGCGGTCCGACGCGCCGTCCTGCGGTTTGTCGCGTATCACCGCGCGCACGATCATGCTGCAGAAGTGGGTGAGCGGCCGGAGCAGGCGCCTCATCCAATACAGGGGGTAGGCGGTGTGTTTTTGCAGAACGGTGCGGTAGCTGACCCCCAGGTTTTTCGGGACCACCTCCGAGAAAACAAGGATGGCGAGCGTCATGATCGCCGAAATGACTCCCAGGGCCGCCTCCCCGAAAAGCTTCGTCGCGATGCCCCCGACCATGACCGCGCCGAGCGTGTTGGCGATGGTGTTGAGTGTCAGGATGGAGGAGATGGTTTCCTCCATGTGGTTGCGGGAATCCTCGAAGATTTTGCCCCGGCGCGGATTGCGCTCCTTGAGCGCCTCGATTTCCGCCGTCGTCGTGCTGAGGAACATGGCCTCCAGCAGTGAGCACAGGAAGGAAACCCCCAGGGTGAAAACAACGGCAATGAGAAAGGCAGTCATTTGGCTTTCGCGGACAACGGTAGAAGCCGGAGCGCCCGCGGGCAACAGTTTGCGCCTTGATCATCACACCTCTGCCGGGGAAACTGGGAGACTTTTCCACAGAAATTTCCATGAAGCGTCTTTTAGTTGTCTTTGTCTTTCTTCTCCCCGCCTCGTCCGCTGTGGCGGTGGACGGCGAGAATGCCGCCAAGCTTTCCAATGTGCCCGACTGGGCCAAGTCGGCCACGTGGTACCAGATTTTCCCGGAGCGTTTTCGCAATGGTGACACGGCCAACGATCCAACGCGCCAAGACCTCGAGATCCCGTTCCTGCCCGGTGAAAACTGGCAAGTCACCCCTTGGACGCGCGATTTTTACGTCCGTGACCAATGGGAGGAGGATATCGGCAGCGACTTCTACGAAAACGGTGTTTTCCACCGGCGTTTCGGCGGTGACATCCAGGGAGTGATCGACAAGCTCGACTACCTCAAGGAACTCGGCGTCACCGCGATCAAGTTCAACCCGGTTTTCTACGGCCGCTCGGTTCACAAATACGACGGCAACACCTTCCATCATATCGACCCGAACTTCGGTCCGGACCCGTCCGGCGACTTCGAAATCATCCGCAACGGCGGGGAGACGGCCGATCCGTCCACTTGGAAATGGACCGCGGCCGACAAATTGTTTCTCGAACTTGTCCAGAAAGCCCACGAGCGCGGGATCAGGATTGTCATCGACGGGGTCTTCAATCACACCGGACGCGACTTCTTCGCCTTCCGCGACATCCGGATGAACGGCGAAAAGTCCCCCTACGGCGAATGGTACTACATCCGGTCCTTCGATAATCCCGGGACACGGCGCAACGAACTTCGCTACAAGGGGTGGGCCGGCTTTTTCACCCTTCCCGAGTTCCGTGACACCGAAGACGGGAGCGACCTCCACCCCGGGCCGAAGAAATACATCTTCGACTCGACGAAGCGCTGGATGGATCCCAACGGCGATGGTGACCCTTCCGACGGCATCGATGGCTGGCGTCTGGATGTTTCCGAGGAAGTGCCCGACAAGTTCTGGCGCGACTGGAACGAATACGTCTTCACGCTCAACCCCGAGGCCATCACCGTCGCCGAGGTCTGGAACAACGCCTCCGAATACCTCAAACGCACGGGTTTTTCGGCCACCATGAATTACTTCGCTTTCTCCGTCCCGGTGAAGGCCTACCTCATCGACAACAGCATCAAGCCGTCCTCTTTCGGCCAAATGCTCGACGAGCGTCGCGGACAGCTTCCGGTGCCCACCCAGCTCGCCATGTGGAACCTCACCGATTCCCACGACACCCCGCGGCTCGCGCAAATGATCGTCAACCGCAACCGCACCGGCCAATACCTCAACGGGGAAAAGTACGACTACGACGAGGCAACGACGGTTTCCGCCCGCGACAATGACGAATACGAATTGCGCGAACCGAACGCCGAAGAACGCGCGATCCAAAAACTCATCACGCTCTTCCAGGTCACTTATGTCGGTGCGCCCATGTTTTTCTACGGCGTGGAGGCGGGCCTATGGGGTGGTGATGATCCCGACTGCCGCAAACCCATGCCGTGGCCCGACCTGCAGATGGAAACGGAGAAAACCGATCCCCGCGGACGCGAGCGTCCCGAGGACGACGCCAATTTCGACACCGCGCTGCACGACTTCTACCGCGGGGCCCTGGCTCTCCACGCGTCCAACCCCGCCTTCAAGTCTTCCGACTTTGCTGTGCTGGCCGCCGACGACGACAAGAATGTCTTTGTTTACCGCCGCGGCCAAGGCTCCGACCTGCGTGTTGTCGCCCTGAATCGTTCCGGCGACTCGCAGACAGTCCGGTTCAAAGCTCCGGTGTCCGACGTCCTCTTTGACACGGTTGGAGGCGAGGGCATCAACGCGAGCCGGCAAGGGGACGAAACGGTGCTGACGTTGCCGCCGTTTGGTGGCGCAGTGTTGAAGTAGGTGCTCCCCTCCAGTCCCGGCCAGTCGCTTCCAGAGCCGACCGTGGCGAAAAAGGCAAATGTAAGTAGTTTCATATTCTCGTCG
>JBMTVD010000036.1:0-18481 GCA_049451035.1 Chthoniobacterales bacterium
TCGCGCAAACCCGCCGCTCCCAAGACCAAGCCCGCGGCCCGCAAGGGGCGTGCCACCAAGGCGCCGAGCGTCGGCACCCGCACCCTTTTGGCTTACGGCCAACCCGTCGAAAAATCCCGGCGCCTCAATCCCTGGGTAAAACAGCAGCAGATGCGCCTGCTGGCTCTCAAGGACACGCTTCTGGACTCCATGACCGGCGTGGCCCGCGACAATCTGCGCAGCGGTCACGACGCTCACGAAGTGTCCGCGCACGGCTTGCACCAAGCCGACGCCGGCAGCGACGCGTACGATCGCGATTTTGCCTTGAACCTCCTCTCGCAGGAACAGGACGCGCTATTCGAGATCGACGAGGCCCTCAAGCGCATCTCCCGGGGCACCTACGGTGTCTGCGAGATGAGCGGCAAACAGATTCCCAAAGCGCGTCTCGAGGCGCGTCCGTTCGCGCGCTTCACCGTGGAGTGCCAGAACGAAATCGAGAAAAAAAACCGCTTTTCCCGCATCCGCCAACCCGTCACGCGTCTGTTCGAAACCATCGACGACGAGGGTTCCGAGGATGGCGAAGAGGAAACATCGACGGAAAGCAAGGAGTAGAAAATCATGGCCCAAGAAATCATCACGCTGGAATGCACCGAGGCGGCTGCCGAGGGCAAACCGGTTTCGCGCTACATGAGCAAGCGAAACAAAAAGAGCCCGCGCACACCGGGACGGCTGGAAAAAAAGAAATACAACCCGCATCTGCGCCGGCACACGCTGCACCGCGAAACCAAGTAGACAAGCACCATGCAACCCAAGACACCCAAACGCCGCGCGGCCATGCGCCGGGCCAACCGTCCCATGCCGCGTCGTCGCATCGACCTTCCGCTCGAGGCGATCGATTACAAAAATCCCGAACTCCTCAAGCGCTTCGTGACCGAAAGCGGCAAGATCCTTCCGCGTCGGCTGACCGGAGTGCCGGCCCACATCCACCGTCGCATCACCAAGGCGATCAAACGCGCCCGTTCGGTTCTGCTTTTGCGCTGACCGGTTTCTTCTTCTCGGGTGTTTGCTTGCCCGGGGCGCTGCGTTCGTTTTTCGGCAGGACCCGTGGCCGCCAGACCGGCACGGTCATTTTTCCGTCCGAGACATACTCGAAGAGTTTGCTCACCGGATAAAGCAGGATGCCGGGGACGCCTTGGGCGTTGACCCTCACGCCGAAGTCCATGCGGTCTTCGATGTAGAAAAGCGTGCCTTTGCCGATCATGACGAAGCCCTTGCCTTCGACGTCAAGGTTGTCCGTGCGGATCTCCCCATCGGCCACGGTGTAATCGCAGGTGGCCCGGCGCGATGTTTGATATCCTGCTCCTGGAACCACCGAGTCGAGCAGGAAAGAGAGCGGGCCAAGCACGGGGATGGCGAAAACATTCCCGTCCTCGACCAAAAGGTTTCCTTGGCCGCGCATCAACTCGGGTTTGCCGGGAACGAAAGAAAAATCGTAGCGGCCGCTGACCAGGCCCTTGGAATCCTCGTAGTCGAAGTAGAGACGCGTCAGCGTCTCGAAGTCCACACGCTCGAGATCGACGGTCATCTCTTGCCGCGCTCCGGGCTGCCCAGTCGCGATGGTCGCCTCCAGCCGCACCTTGCCCCCGAAGAGTTCCGCGGAGGGCACGTCGACGAGGATCTGCCTGGATTTGAAGCGCAGGTTGCCTCGCGTGGCGCCGAACGAGAGCGTTCGCTCGAGCAGGTCGTATTCCAACCCCAACGGCGCTTCGAACCGTGCCGTCAGGTCGGTGAGGGAAGGGTCATCCAGACCGATGATCCCGTCGACTTCGACCCGCGGGGGACCCTTCAGCCGGTAGGGTTCGGTCTCGCGGGCCACGTTCGGGTCGGCCCATTGCAGGACGTTAAAAGGCGTCATCGTGCTGCGAATACCCTGGAGGCGTACCTGCTTGCGGCCGAAATCGTAGACAAAAGTTCCCGTGCCGGTTCCCTCGGGACGTTTGACGTTCATGTTGGTGAAGGTCAAGGCCAGGTCCTCGAAGCTGACATCGGCGGTCGCTCCGAGCATTTCCGAGCCGTGAATGCTGGTCCGTCCAAGTTGCAGGCGCCCGGTGGCCCGCATCGCGGCCGGATCGAGTTTGGTGCCGGCTGCCTCCAACTCGATCACCGGGGGATCGATGAACTGCAATTGCATCTTGTTCACGCTTTCTTTGGTCTTGGGACCGGCGAGCGGCAACAAGGGGAGGGGATCGGCGCGGCAGTCGATGCGCAGGCGCGCGTCGTCCGGCCGTACCATCAGCGAGGCGGTGATCGGTCCGCTCGGCGTCCGCAAGGAAATCTGGTCGGCATAGAACTCGCCGCCCTCGCGCCAGACGAAACCGCTTTGCAGATCGCCGAACGTCAGACCGCCGTAGGCGAAGGCGCCGCATTCGAGCGTTCCGAGAACCTGCAAACGCCGCGGTTTTTCCGCCCGCGCCGACAGCGAGGCCCGGACAACGGGCGATCGGGCAAACACCAGACCATCCCATCGCGGCGAGGGCAAAAATTCCGCCAGCCAGCCCGCGGGGTCGAGGGTTGACTCGATGTCGGCTTGCGCCGCCCCGCTGTCCCACTCCCACCGACCGCTTGCCTCGAAGAGGCCTCCTTTGTCATCACGTGCGGACAGTCGGCGCATGGCAAATACTTTGTCCACGAAGGAGGCATCGAGCCGGACATCCTTCAGACCGACTTTGCCAAGCGTCGCACGCGGCACCTCCAGTCGCACGGAAGGAAGTTGCCAGTTGCCCGTCGCACCGCCGCCGGCGCTGAATTCCACCGTGAGCGAAGGGGGCGCGGTTCCGAAATCGACCGCCTCGAGCAATTCGATGGCCCTTGCGGCCTCCGGTGGCAGCAGGTTCCCCGGAGCCTGCGCCGGGGTTTCATCCCCCAACACCACTTGTCCCGATGCTGTGACCTCGATTCCTTGCAGGTTGAATTTGGCCAGCGGCACGCTGACAACCCCATCGGCCAAGGCCAGACGTGCCCGGGCCTTGGTAACGCGCAGCGAGCGCGTCACCCCGTCGGCGGCGGACAGCGGAAGGTAGACTTGAGCGCCGCGCAATTCGAGTGCGTTGATTTCGAATTTGCCCTGCAGCAGTTTGCGCCAGTCGACGGAGATCGAAGCGCGATCGACCGCCACTTCGTTGTCGGGCGGCAAGCTTTCGGCATTGAGCCGCACGTCATCGAGCACGAGACCCTGCAAAAGGCTCACGCGCATCCGCGAAAACGCGAGTTCCAGGCCGCCCTGGCGCGCCGCTTCGGTGACCGGCGTATGGATGAAGGGCGGCAGGCCGACAAATTGCATCCACAAGACCGCCGCCGGCACCGCGACGAAGAGAATCAGCTGGACCGTGCGCAGCGCGGCCTTGAGCGCGTGGTGCGTGAAGATGCGCCAAGACATGCGGGTGACAACCTAACAACGCCGATGCGCCTTGTCAGGCGCGGCGGAAAAAGAGCAACCGCAGGCTGTTGAGCACCACCACCACGGTGCTGCCCTCGTGCGCCGCCACCCCGAGCGCCAGCGGCACCGGAAAAACGAAGGTGGCCAGCACCATGGTCCCCACGGTTCCCAGCGCCACCGCCATGTTCTGCCAGATCACCCGCCGCGCCCTGGTGCTCAGGTCCAAAGCCAGCACGAAATTCTCCAGCTTGTCGTTCATCAGGATGACCTCGGCCTGCTCGAGGGCCGCATCCGATCCCCGCGCTCCCATGGCAACGCCGATGTCGGCCGCCGCCAGGCATGGAGCGTCGTTCACGCCATCGCCAATCATGGCGACGCGACGCCGTCCCCCCTCCTTCAGCTCTTCCACCGCGCGCACTTTGTCCTCCGGCAGCAGTCCGGCTCTCACCACCTCGACCCCGGCAGCTTTGCCCATTGCCTCCGCCGGTCCCGGCCGGTCCCCGGTCAGCATCACCGTCGCGATACCGCGTCGTTTGAGTTGGGCCAGTAACTCGGGCGTCTGCGGGCGGATTTCGTCGCGGAAACGCAGACAGCCGACCGCGCCGTCACCCGCCACCCAGACCTCGGCCGCGTCGGAACCGTGGGGAATGTCCGGCAATGTGACTCCGCTTTCCGCCGAGACAAAGGCACGGTTGCCCATGGTGCAGGCGCGCCCGGCGATCATGGCGCGCACGCCCTTGCCTGGAACCGTTTCGTGCCGGTCCGTCGCCATTTCGGGTGTCTCGCGTTGCAGGCTCAGGCGCCGGATGGCCCGTGACAGGGGATGCGCCGAGTGCCGCGCCAGTGCGTTGGCCGCGGCGAGCAGTTCCTCCTCGGTGCCGCTCACCATGTCGATCCCGGCGAGGCTGAGTTTGCCCGAGGTGAGTGTGCCCGTCTTGTCGAGGGCGACAACGTCGATCAAGGCCAGGTTTTCGATCGGCGCGCCCCCGCGGAAGAGAATGCCGCGCCGCGCCCCCGCGGCGATGGCTGAGAGGATTCCCGAAGGCACCGAGAGCACAAGGGCGCAGGGCGACGCGACCACCAGGAGGGTCATGGCGCGGTAGAACGCGCTGTGCTTGGCTCCATCGTCGGCGAACGGTGGCAGTCCGGTCCAGAGCCACCAGACAAAAAACATGACCGTGCACGCCGTGAGGATCATCCACGTGTAAGTCGTGCCGAATTTGTCGGTGAATGACTGCGACGGGGCGCGCAAGGCCTGCGCTTCGCGGATGAGCCGGATGATTTTTTGCAGCGAACTCTCGGCGGCGGGACGCAGCACTTTTCCTTCCAGAACTCCGCTCAGGTTGATCGTCCCGGCCAAAGCGGTGTCGCCCGGCGCCTTCGGCACCGGAACCGACTCCCCGGTCAAATTCGACTCGTCGCATTCCGAGCGCCCCCGGGTCACCGCGAGGTCGACCGGAATCTGTCCGCCCGCCACCACGCGGACGACCATGCCCGGTTCCAAGTCTTCGACCGGGACGTCCTTTTCTTTGCCGTGGTCGATGACGAGGGCTGTCTTGGGGGCCCCGCGCAGCAGAGCGCCGATTTCGCGGCGCGTGCGCCCCATCGCGTAGTGCTCCATCGCGCCGGAGGCGGAAAACAAAAACAGCAGGAGAGCCCCCTCCCGCCACGCGCCGATGGCCGCCGCTCCCGCGGCCACCGCCAGCATGAGGAAATGAATGTCGAGTTGACCTCGCTTGATGCGGTCCCATGCGTCGCCCGCCGCATCCCAGCCGCCGCAGACGTAGGCCAGCACATAGGCCGCCAGAGCCGACCACCCGGGTGCGTGTCCCGCGTCGAGGGCCCAACCCGTCAAACCGAAGACAGCGCAACCCGAGGCCAGCGCGGCCATGGACTTCCATTCCTCTTCGCTGTGCTCCTCGATGGTGCCCTGCTGCCGGGGGGCGTAGGCCGGCCAAACGAGCTTCACCCACTGCCAGAGCGAGATAGCCGTCACGCAGGTTGCTTTGCGGACCAGTGTTGTCCCGAGTTTTTCGGACACGAGAATCCTCGCGCCTCCGGGAGAGGTCTCGGCTCTGATCCCGCAGACGTCGCAACCCTCCGGGTGGTAGTGAGGGCAAGGTTCGTGGCTGGCAAGCATGGTCTCGGTGACCCTCCGTGCCAGATACCCGTCCTTGTCCCCGCCGAGGGTGGCGATGGACAGGCGCCGGGTGGAAGGGTTGAAAGCCACCGCCTCCAGTCTGGGCTCCTCCTGCAGCAAGGCGGCGAGACGGGCCACGGGACATGCGGGGGGCGGCCCCGCGGGAGCGGCCGTGCCAACCGGAAAAACAGCGGCTGTTTTTATCATGCCCCGCCCTCGATCACGGGGTTGGCCAACACCCCGATTTTTTCGATTTCCACCTCAACACGGTGGCCCGGTTTCAGCCAGACGGGCGGCTTGCGCGCCATGCCGACCCCGTGCGGCGTTCCGGTCAGGATCACACTGCCGGCCGGAAGCGTCGTGTCGCCGCTGAGAAACTCCAGCAAAGTCGGCACGTCGAAAATCATCTGCGAGGTGTCGCTCTCCTGCATGGTTGTCCCGTCCAGTCGTCCACGGACGGCGATGCGCAGAGGCCAGGCGAATTCATCGGGTGTCACGACCCAGGGACCGAGCGGGCAAAACGTGTCGAAAGATTTGGCCCGGCACCACTGTCCGCCGGAGCGTCTCTTTTGCCAGTCGCGTGCACTGACATCGTTCGCGCAGGTGAATCCGGCCACGAAGTCCATGGCATTTTCCCGCGTGGCGTTGCGGCAATCCCGCGCCAGCACCACGGCGAGCTCGGCCTCGGCGTCCACCTCGTCGCTGCGCAGGCGGCGCGGCAGCACGATGGCTTCGCCCGGTCCGATGACCGAGCGCGGACTTTTGCAAAAAAGCACGGGGTGGTCGGGTATGGGCGCGCCGGTTTCGGCGGCGTGGTCCCGGTAATTCAGGCCGATGGCGTAGATGGCGGCGGGGACCACGGGCGCGAGCAGGCGTGCCCTGTCGATGGTCGGCCCGGCCCGGGAAAACCCGCTTTCCCAAGAACCTTCCAGAATGTGGAAAGGCCCCATGTCTCCGGCGGGTTCCGCGTGGAATAGGCGGCCCTCGGGGTCGGCGACTCGCGCAATGCGCATCACGCGATCCTAAGCCCGCGCAAGGTGTTGCGCAATGTCGGTGGGGATGCGATTTTCGGGCGCATGCACCGGGGGCGGATCATCGACGCGCAGGAAATGTCGGCAACCCGCGACCGCATGGACGCCGTGGGCAAAAAGCTTGTTTTCACCAACGGGTGCTTCGATCTGCTCCATGCCGGCCATGTCCGTTACCTGCAGCAGGCGCGCGCACTGGGCGACGCCCTCGTGGTCGGCCTCAACAGCGATCACTCCGTCCGCGAACTCAAGGGCGAAAGCCGCCCGATCAACACGCAGGACGATCGCGCCGAGGTGCTGGCCGCCCTCGGGTGCGTCGACTTCGTGGTGATCTTCGACGGTAAACGCGCCACCGCATTGCTCCGTGCGGTGCGGCCGCACCTTTACGCCAAAGGGGGGGATTACACGCCGGACTCGCTCGACGCGGAGGAGCGGGCCGTGCTGGACGAGGCCGGCGCGGAGATCAGAATCCTGCCCCTTGTTCCGGGGCGCTCCACCACGGCCTTGCTCGGCAAAATGACGCACCCGTGATCGCCGGAGAGAAATTGCGACTGGGTGTCCTCGGCTCGGGCAAAGGCTCGAATCTCGGGGCGATCTTCCAAGCCATCCAAGATCGACACCTGCCGGCCGAGGTCAAGGTTGTCGCCTCCGATGTCCGTGAGGCCGGCATTCTGGCCATCGGCCGCGCGCACAGCGTGCACAGCAAGTATGTCCACCCCGGCGAATCGCGGGCCAAGCTCGATCCGGACAGCGAGCGGAACATCATCAATCTGCTGCGGATGGAGCATGTGGATTTGGTCGTCCTCGCCGGATTCATGCGCATCGTCGGTCCTCAGTTGCTTGCTGCTTTCCCGCGCCGCATCATCAATATCCATCCCTCGCTCCTGCCCAGGCATCGCGGTCTGCGCGCGTGGGAACAGGCCTTGGCGGCGGGAGACAGCGTGGCGGGATGCACGGTGCACTATGTGGATGAAGGCGTGGACACGGGTGAAATCATCGCCCAGGCCGAGGTCGATGTGCTCCCCGCCGACACAGCCGAGTCCCTCCATGCGCGCATCCAAGAGGCCGAGCACGTGCTTTACCCCGAAGTGATCGGTTTTTTCGCGCGGGAACGGCCTTTTGCGGGATAGACACGGCGCGGTCGCGGGTTTTTATTGTCGGTGATGACTGCAGGACAAGGCTCGGCCGGGAACGTGATCGCCGCTCTGGCCAGTCTGTTCGTCCCCGGTCTCGGGCAACTCGTCCAGGGCCGCTTTCTGGCTGCGGTCCTCTTTTTCGCCGGCGCCGGGATCCTTTGGGTTATCAGCATCGGCACCCTCGGCTGGATCATGCATCTCTGGTCCTGCTTGAACGCGGCCTTGTGGAGACCCCGCTGACCCGCGCTAGACTGACTTTATGAAAACCCTCCTGAACCACATCAACGGCAAGTGGGTTGCCGCCAGAAGCGGGGCGACCCGCGATATCCTCAACCCGGCCACCAACAAAGTCATCGCCCGGGCAACCGAAAGCGGCGCGGCCGACGCGGAAGACGCGATTGGCGCCGCCCGTGAGGCTTTCGACCACGGTCCGTGGGGCAAGTCCACCGGGCCCGAACGCGCGGAGAAGCTTTTTGCTTTGGCCAACCTCGTCGACCAGCACGCCGAGGAATTGGCCAAGATGGACATGGAAAACAACGGCAAGCCCCTGCGTGAGGCCCGTTACGACGCAGCCGATGCGGCCGGTTGTTTCCGTTACTACGCCGGATTGGCCAGCAAGCCGCAGGGCCAGACCTACAGCGTCAGCGACCCGAACATGGTCTGCATGACCGTGCGCGAACCGATCGGCGTCTGCGCCCAGATCATCCCCTGGAACTACCCTCTGCTGATGGCGGTCTGGAAACTCGCCCCCGGACTCGCGGCGGGCAACGCTTGCGTTTTGAAACCGTCGGAAATGACGCCGGTTTCCGTGGTGCGTTTGTTCGAGTTGATCGAGGAAGCCGGTTTGCCGCCCGGCGCGGCCAATCTTCTCCTCGGCCCCGGCGACCCGGCGGGATCCGCCCTCGCGGCCAGCGACCGCGTGGATAAAGTCGCCTTCACCGGCGGCGGAGTGACCGGTCGCAAAATCATGACCGCGGCGACCGGAAACCTGAAAAAAGTCACGCTCGAACTCGGTGGCAAGAGCCCGAACATCGTCTTTGCCGACGCCGATTTCGACGCGGCTCTCGAGTTTGCCATGTTCGGCATTTTTGCCGGGCAGGGCGAAGTCTGCAGTGCCGGTTCGCGGCTGCTCCTGGAGCGCAAGATCGCCGGCAAATTCCTGCCACGCCTGGCCGAGGCCTGCGGCAAGATCGTGGTCGGCCCGGGCAATGACGAAAACACCGAGATGGGGCCGCTCATCTCGAAGGCGCATATGGAAAAGGTGCTCGGCTACATCAAGTCCGGGCTCGACGAGGGCGCCAAGCTTTTGTGCGGCGGCCACCGCATCGAAAAGGGCGGTCTGGCCGGGGGCAACTTCGTCGAACCGACCGTCTTCGTCGATGTCCCGCCCGACGCCAAAATCATGAAAGAGGAGATCTTTGGTCCCGTGCTCGTGGTCGAGCTCTTCGATACCGAGGAGGAGGCCATCGCGAAGGCCAACGATACGGTTTACGGTCTGGCCGGGGCGGTTTTCACCTCCGACGGCGCCAAGGCCCAGCGCGTCATCAAGCAGTTGCGCGCCGGCATCACTTGGATCAACACCTACCACCCGACCTTCAACGAGGCCCCCTGGGGCGGGTACAAGCAGTCCGGCATCGGTCGCGAGCTCGGGA
The DNA here is from genome assembly GCA_049451035.1 of Chthoniobacterales bacterium. Taxonomy (GTDB): domain Bacteria; phylum Verrucomicrobiota; class Verrucomicrobiia; order Chthoniobacterales; family JACTMZ01; genus JACTMZ01. The sequence continues at coordinate 9,372 of JBMTVD010000036.1, forward strand.
CCTACGGCCTCGAGGCCTATACCGAGGTCAAACAAATCAACATCAACCTTGCGCCCGGCCGACTCGGTTGGTTCAAGAACATCTGATTCCCCATCCGATGAATCCCATGGTCGAAGTCCGCGACGTCACCAAGCAGTTCGGTGATTTCGTCGCTCTCGACCAGGTGAGCCTCGCCATCGGGGAAGGGGAGTTCATGACTTTCCTTGGTCCCTCCGGTTGCGGAAAGACAACCTGCCTTCGGATGATCAGCGGGTTCGAGCAACCCACGAGCGGGCAGATCCTCATCGGTGGCAAAGATGTTTCGAACGACCCTCCCTACAAGCGCAACGTCAACCAGGTGTTCCAGAGCTATGCGCTCTTCCCGCACCTCACCGTGCGCGAAAACATCGAATTCGGCCTGCGGATGAAAAAAATGTCGGCCGAGAAAATCCGCGAAAAAACAGACTGGGCCGTGGCCATGACCTCGTTGCAGGGCATGGAGGACCGCAAGCCCGCACAACTTTCCGGTGGCCAGCGGCAGCGCGTGGCTCTGGCGCGGGCTATTGTCTGCGAACCGCAGGTCCTGTTGCTCGACGAGCCGCTTTCCGCGCTCGATGCGAAGCTCCGCACTCAGATGCGCACGGAGCTGAAAAATCTCCAGAAAAGGCTCGGCATCACTTTTATTTTCGTCACGCACGACCAGGAGGAGGCGCTGAGTATGTCCGACCGCATCGCGGTGATGAACCGGGGAAGAGTCGAGCAGATCGGCACCGCGGCCGACATTTACCATCATCCGCGCACCGAATTCGTGGCCGGCTTCATCGGCGAGACCAACATCGTGGAGGCGGAAGTTTTGGAAAGCCGGGAGGGCAAACTCCTCTGTCGCCTGGAGGGCGGCCTCGATTTGTGGATCAAGGGAAGCGGGACTTCCACCGGTTCGAAGATGCTCGTCTCGCTGCGCCCCGAAAAAATCCACCTCTATCGATCCGCGCCCGCCGGCGCTGAAAACGTGTTCCGGGGCCGTATTACCAGAGAGGTCTTCAAGGGGGCCGTTGATGACATGACTGTGGTCACCGAAGGAGGGCTCGAACTTGAAGCCCTGCTGGCCAATGAAGGAGCCGACGCCCCGGAGTTCCACGAGGGCGAGCAGGTTTGGTGTTCGGTCCACCCCCAGGACATCAGCCTGCTGACCAAGGAGTAAATTTCGCCCAGACTGTGCTTTTATGACCAGTGGCGCGCAACACGAGCGGTTTTTGGTGCTGTTTCTGATGGCTCCGACAGAGTAAAAAAATTTTACTTTTTCTTTCTTGCTTCTGGCACGCGTTATGCTGTTCCATCTCCCCGTTCTGGCGGCGGCTTCCGTGTCGCCCTAAAAACAAGAAAGTCAAACCATACAAAAATCCATGATCAAAAAACTGCTCACACTGTTCGCGGGCGTGGCCCTGGTTGCTCCCATGGCCTCCGCCCAAGTTGAAACAGGCACCTCGGCCGGGGCTGCTGCCCTCGACCGTTCCCGTTCCGCACCGGTTTCGGCTGGCGAAACGGCTGCCACCACTGAAACCGTCGTCGTTTCTGACGGCAAAAGCCTCAACAAGAAAATTGTCATCGAGGAAGAGCCGGAGAAATGGTGGTCGGTCAATGTCTCCACCGGTTGGGACAGCCTCTACATGTTCCGCGGAGCCAACCTCCTCGGCAACGGTCGTGGCCTCTACTGGCTCGGCGGCGACGTCAGCATCACTCCCTGGGAGAACGGTGCTTTGACGGCGGGCGTTTGGTACGGCACAAGCTCCTCCTCGAGCCGCGAGTACAACGAACTCAATGTGTTTGTTGACTACACCCACAGCTTCGGAGCGCTCGATGCCTCGTTCGGTTGGGTTTATTACTACTACCCGAACAACTTCGGCCTCGGCGGTGCTGATGTGAACCAAAACGAACTCTACTGGGCTCTGGCCTACAATCTGGAGGTCGGTCCGTTCACCATCACCCCGAATGCCACTTACTTCCTCAACATCGGACCCGACATCAACAACGGTGGCTGGACCAAGCCCGGCGCGTCCTACCTGCTCCTGCAGATCGATGCCAGTGCTTCCATCACCGATTGGCTCGCGGTCGAGCCTTGGGTGGCCTACGGGCTGAACTTCGGCTTCAACTCCCGCAACAACGGTTCTTTCTGGAACGGTGGGAACAACTTTGAACTCGGGTTGGCTCTTCCGATCCAAATCACCAGCTGGTTCGGAGTTTCACCGTACGTGGCTTATTCCTACCAGTGGGAAGACATTATCGGCACTGACGAGAACACCTGGTGGGCGGGCGTAAGCGCCAACTTCTCCTTCTAATTATCTGATAGGTATCACCAAAACCCTTCCGGCTTCGGCCGGAAGGGTTTTGTTTTTTCCGGACGGCGCATGACAAGCGCGCTGCCTCCGCTTAACTTTCCGTCCTCGGCATGGAAATTCTCCAACTCCTCGGCGTGGCAGTCGGCTTGTCTTCCCTGGCCGGGCTGAACCTTTACCTTGTTGTCTTCCTGACGGGTCTGGCTATCCGCTTCGATTGGATCAATCTCGCCCCGCAATACGTGAGGTTGGAAGTTCTCGCCGATCCTTGGATCCTCGGTGTCTCCGGTGTTCTCTTTGCCATGGAGTTCCTGGCCGACAAACTTCCATGGGTGGATACGGCCTGGGATGCGGTCCACACCGCCATCCGTCCCGTCGGCGCGGCTTTGCTGGGCGTGCTGGTCCTTGGCGATGGCCACCCTGTCTTCAACGTCGTGGTCGGCTTGCTCGCCGCCTGGCTGGGATTCACCACGCACGCGCTCAAGGCCACGGTACGCTTGCAAGCCAACGCCTCGCCGGAGCCGCTGTCCAATGTCGTGCTGAGCGTGGCCGAGGACGCCACCGTCGTGCTCGGTCTCGGGCTTATTTTCACCTACCCCTTGGTTGCTCTGGTGGTGGGCGTTCTTTTTCTCGCGGCCATCTGGTTTTTTGTTCCCCGTATGCTGCGCGCCACCTGGGTGAAGCTTGTCCTTTGCGTGCGAAAGTTGCGGCTGGCTCCCGAGGAGGCGGTTGTCTCCGACTTGGATGACGAACAACTGCCATCCGCCGCCCGACGATCGGTGCTGGACGCGGCGGGGCCGGAAAAACGCGTTGCTTGGGCTGTGCCCTGTCTCTCCGGTTTGGGCCCCTCTTACCCGCGCAACCGCTTCGGCTGGCTGGTCCGCACCGAAGGTCCGGCTGCAGATCTGTATTTCGTCGCCCGCGGACGTCCGCGACGACCGTTTCTGCTGGCAGCCGGCCTCCCCTCCGCCGCCCGTATCGAACCCAAGTTCCTTGCCGATGTTCTCGTGCTGAAATGGAAGGGGGTGGATGGCGAGGCCCGGTTCCTGTTTGACCGCGGTTCGCGTGCCTTGGCCCGGCTCACCGCGGAAAAGATCGCTCCCGCGCCGCTCGTCTCTGCCTGATTTCGGGCTTTGCCCGGCGGCATTGGAAAGACGAGACTGAAAGCTTATGTCCAAGCGCAGCATCCTCGTTACCGGCGGGGCCGGATTTATCGGATCAAAGGCCGCCGATCTTTTTCTCCGCGAGGGCTGGCATGTCGGAATTCTCGACGATTTCAACGACTTCTACGATCCGGCCATCAAACGCGCCAATATCGCCGCCCTGCCCGCGAAACCGGAAATTTTCGAAGGCGACATCGTCGACCCGGTTGCCGTGCAGCGCGCGTTCTCGCCGGGCTGGGATGTGGTCCTTCATCTCGCGGCAAGGGCCGGCGTTCGTCCGTCGATCGCCGAGCCGGAACTTTACGTGCGCACCAACCTGCTCGGCACGACCCACCTGCTGGATGCGGCGGTGCAGGGAAAGGTCGGAAAATTCATTTTTGCCAGCAGTTCGTCGGTCTACGGGTCGACCGAGGATGTGCCGTTCCGGGAGAGTGCGGCCTTGCGCCGGACTTACAGTCCCTACGCCGCAACCAAGGTCGGCGGTGAGCACCTCTGCTCGACCTACTCCAGCCTGCATGACCTGGCGGTCGTCGTGCTCCGCTTTTTCACCGTCTACGGCCCCGGGCAGCGCCCCGATCTGGCCATCCACAAGTTCACCCGCGCTATCTGGGAGGGGCGTCCGATCGAGCAGTTCGGCGACGGTTCGAGTCGTCGTGACTACACTTACATCGACGATATCGTGCAAGGCGTGCGAGGCGCCGTCGATTACGGCCGCGCCAAGTTCGACATCTTCAACCTCGGTGAATCGGAAACAACTTCTCTGGCGGAACTCATCTCGGTCATCGAGCATTCGGTCGGTAAAAAAGCCGTGATTGTGCGCAAACCCGACCAGCCCGGGGACATGCCGGCCACGTGGGCCGACATCTCGAAAGCAAGGCTCCTCCTCGGCTACACCCCGCGGACGAAAATCTCCGAAGGCATTCCGAAGTTCGTCGACTGGTTCCGCTCGACCGTATCATGAAGACTTTTCCGGCCAGCGTCGTCGAGTTGGCGCAGGCTTTGGTGCGCATTCCCAGCGTCAACCCCGACGGCGACCCCGGGACCGATCGCACCGGCGAGGAGGCTTGTGCTCTCTTCCTGCGCGATTGGTTGGCTTCGCTCGAAGCCGACGTCCGCCTGCAGGCAGTGCTGCCCGGTCGTCCCAATGTTGTCGCGTGTTTGGGTGGCGGCGGCGGCAAGCCGCGTTTGCTCTTTGCTCCCCACACCGACACCGTGAGCGTGGCCGGGATGACCATTGATCCATTCGGTGGAGCCGTTATCGACGGCAAGCTTTACGGACGCGGTGCGACGGATACCAAAGGCCCCATGGCTTCGATGCTTTGGGCCCTGCGCGAGTGCCGCGACCTCCTGCCCTCCTTGTCCCACGAGATCTGGTTTGCCGGGCTGATGGGTGAAGAGGCGGGCCAGGACGGGGCCAAAGCGCTGGCTGCGGCGGAGAAATTCGATTTCGTGGTGGTAGGCGAACCCACCGACTTCGATGTCGTTTTCAAACACAAAGTCAATGTGACCGCGCGCATTATCGCCACCGGGCTCTCCGTGCACAGTTCCTGCCCGGAGCGGGGCGAAAATGCCATCACCAAGCTGGCCAGCGGCTTGCTCGCGCTGCAGGAAGTGCTCACCGACCAGTTCAAAGCCGTCGCCGATCCCGTACTCGGGCATCCCACGTTCAGTATCGGCACCATACGAGGCGGCACCAAATTCAACATTGTCCCCGATCGCGCCGAGGCGGTGGTCGACCTGCGCTTGTTGCCGTCGCAATGGCAGAAGGGAGAAGGCGTGGACGTTTTCGAGACGATGCGCAAGGCATGCCCCGGTCTCGTGGTGGAGCGCATGGGGGGGTCATGCCCCCTGGATACGGATCCCTCCCATCCCCTTGTGACCAATCTTGTGGCATCCGGGGGAAAACCCGCGGGTGCCGCCTGGTTCTGTGACGCAGCGGTCTTTTCCGCGGCCGGAATGCCCGCCGTGGCGGTGGGACCCGGGTCGATTGCCCAAGCCCACACCAAAGACGAATTTATCCCGGTGGCCGAACTCCATCGCGGGGTGGAATTTTTCAAAAAGTTTCTCCACCGCCTCAGGGTGGGCTAACATCCGCCCCTTTTCGCCATGAGTTCCCAAGCCAAAACTGCTGTTTCCCCGACTCGCACGGAAAATTTTCCCGAATGGTATCAACAGGTCATCAAAGCGGCTGATCTTGCCGAAAATTCCGACGTCCGGGGCTGCATGATCATCAAGCCTTGGGGTTGGGGGATCTGGGAGAACGTGCAACGCCAACTCGATGCCATGTTCAAGGCCACGGGCCACGTCAACGCCTACTTCCCGCTCTTCATCCCGCTGAGCTTCCTCGAGAAGGAAGCGGAGCACGTGGAGGGATTCGCCAAGGAGTGCGCGGTGGTCACCCACCACCGGCTCGAGGAAAAGGACGGCAAACTTGTCCCCGCGGGCGAACTCAACGAGCCGCTGATCGTGCGACCCACCTCCGAAACGATCATCGGAGCCGCTTACGCGCGCTGGGTGCAGAGTTACCGCGACCTTCCGCTCCTCATCAACCAGTGGGCCAATGTGGTCCGTTGGGAAATGCGTCCGCGGCTGTTTTTGCGCACCGCCGAATTCCTCTGGCAGGAAGGGCACACGGCGCACGAGACGATGGAAGAGGCCGTGGCGGAAACCGACAGAATGCTGGGCGTCTACGAAAACTTCGCGCGCGAGCACCTAGCCCTGCCCGTCTTCACCGGCGAGAAATCCGAGAGCGAGCGTTTCCCCGGAGCCGTGAGCACGCTCTGCATCGAGGCCATGGTCCAGGACCGCAAGGCCATCCAGGCCGGAACCTCCCATTTTCTCGGGCAAAACTTTTCCCGCGCCGCGGGCATCGAGTTTGCCGCCCGCGACGGTAGTCGGCAGTTCGCCTGGACCACCAGCTGGGGGGTCAGCACGCGTCTCATCGGCACGCTCATCATGGCACATTCCGACGACGACGGCCTTGTTCTGCCGCCCCGCGTGGCTCCCTCCCAGATCGTCATCCTGCCCGTCCTTGCCAAGGAGGAGTCGCGCGCGGCAGTGCAGGAGGCGGCCGAAAAGCTCGCCGCGCAGCTCCGCGCCCAAACAGCCTTCGGCGAGCCTTTGCGCGTGGAAATCGACCACCGGGATGCGGGGGGGGGAGTCAAAAATTGGGAGTGGATCAAAAAAGGGGTTCCGCTGCGCGTGGAAATCGGCCCGCGTGATATCGAAAAAGGCACTGTCGCTGTCAGCCGCCGTGACCAGGGTCCGAAAGAAAAAGCGTTTCCTTCCACGGCCGGGTTCGTTGCCGGTGCGGGAGCGTTGCTCGAATCGATTCAGGCCGGTCTTCTCGAACGGGCGACCAGGTTCCGCGACGAACACACGTGCCACATCGATTCGGCGGAGGAATTCCGCGCCTTTTTCACCCCGAGGAACCCAGCCCAGCCCGAAATCCACGGCGGCTTTGCTCTGGCGCACTGGGATGGCACGCGCGAAACCGAGGAAAAGATCAAAGAAGAGCTGAAGGTCACCATCCGATGTATTCCGCGGGATGGCCGGGGGCAGTCCGGCGTTTGTCCGTTCAGCGGCCGACCGAGCGCGCAGCGCGTCCTGTTCGCCAAGTCCTACTGATGCGCGCGGTCCTCTGCGCGCTGGTGCTGCTGGCCTCGGTGCGGGTGGCTCCGGCGCAGTGGCCCTGGCAGTTGCTGGGATTGCTCAAACCGGACGGGAGTATCGACCCCGCGCTGCTGACCGAGTGCTCCGGACTTGTGCAGAGCCTGCGCTACGCCGGCGTCTTCTGGGCTCTGGGCGATTCCGGAAGCGGTGCCATAGTTGTTCCGGTCACGGCCGACGGTTCTCTGGCACCAGGTTGGGAGGGGCCGGTTGAGATCCAAGGTTGCGAAAATTACGATTGGGAGGACTTGGCTTTGGACGGGAAGGGCAACCTTATCATCGCCGATGTCGGCAACAACAACGGGAGACGCAAGCAGTTGATGCTCCATTTTGTCCGGGAGCCGAAGCCGGGAGAGCGGGTGGCGCGTCCGACCCGGACTTTGCGCGTGCATTACGAGGATCAGAAAATGGCTTCGCCGGACTTCGACTGCGAGGCGGTCTTTTGCGCGGACGACCGGATTTTCTTTCTCACCAAACGCCGCAGCGACGGACAAACCGTGCTCTACCGCCTGACGGGGGACTCCCCGAAGCGATCCAACGCTTTGCGTCCTGTGTCATCTTACCCCATCGACGGACTGGTCACGGCAGCGGATATTTCGCCTGACGGAAAATCGGTGGCCATTCTAACCTACACCTCCGTTTGGATTTTCGATTGCGACCGCCGTAAGGACGACATTTTCAGCGGTCGGGCGAGACGTCTGCCCTTTTTTGCCTGGCAAGGCGAGGGGTTGGCTTTCGATGGCAATTCCTCCTTGGTTGTGGCCAACGAGCAGGGGCAACTCTTCCGTCTGAGGGTGGAGCAGTTCAAGACGGTCAGACCATGAGCATGCCTTGCCGCGAGGCCTTGGCTCGGGCATAACTTCGCGCTGATGGATCCGCGTTACGACAAATTGGCCGATGTTTTGGTGAAGCACTCCACCGCCCTGCAGCCGGGTGAAAAGGTTCTGATCGAGGTTTCCGATGTTCCGGATGCCATGGTCGTCGCCCTGATCCGTGCGGCCCGGAGAGCCAAAGCGTTGCCCTTTGTCCAATTGCAGCATGGGCGCATCTTGCGTGAGCTGGCTCTCGGGGCCGTAAAAGACCAGCTCGCTGTCACCTCCGAGGTCGAGATGGCGCGCATGAAAAAGATGGATGCTTACATCGCCATCCGTGGCAGCAACAACTCCACGGAGATGAGCGATGTGGCCCCGGAGACGATGAAGATGATCGCCGCAACCATGCGGCCGGTCATGAACCATCGTATCAACAAGACGCGTTGGGTGGTCCTGCGCTGGCCCAATCCCTCCATGGCTCAACTCGCCCAGATGAGCACCGAGGCCTTCGAGGATTACTTTTTCCGGGTCTGCACGGTTGATTACGGGAAAATGCGCAAGGGCATGGAGGCCCTGAAAGCTCTCATGGATGCCGCCGACAAGGTCAGCATCAAAGGACCGCATACCGACCTGCATTTCAGCATCAAAGGGATCGGCGCGGTCATCTGCGGCGGTGATCGCAATATTCCCGATGGCGAGGTTTTTACCGCCCCGGTCAAGCGCAGTGTGGAAGGGCATGTGCATTTCAACGTGCCGACCATCTACCATGGAACGGTCTTCGAAGATGTCCGTTTGGAGTTCAAATCCGGCCGCATTACCGGCGCTTCGGCCGGACGCAACACGGGAAAAATCAACGCTATCCTCGATGCCGACGCGGGCGCGCGGTTCATCGGCGAGTTCTCTCTCGGATTCAATCCCCATATCCTGCACCCCATCCGCGACATTCTCTTCGATGAGAAGATCGCGGGATCGTTCCACTTCACCCCCGGCCAGGCCTACGAGGTCGGCGGCAACGGCAACCGCAGCCAGATCCACTGGGACATGATTTCCATCCAGCGTGCCGACTACGGCGGCGGCGAAGTTTGGTTCGACGGCAAACTGATCCGCAAAGACGGTTTGTTTGTTGTGCCGGAACTTAAGTCTCTCAATCCCGA
>JBMTVD010000037.1:0-17208 GCA_049451035.1 Chthoniobacterales bacterium
CCAAGACCGTGATCGCCACCATGGCCAGGCAAAGCAGGAGAATGAGCGTGGGCGGAGAGGCGCCCCCGAACCATGCGGCCAGTTGGGCTTTGCTGTGGGCCGAATCCGGCGTGAGAACCCCGTCGACGATGTACTTGAAGGGCCACGGCTTGAGCAAATTGAAGCCCGTGACCATCAGGCTCAGGACGAGCGCGACGAGCGTCTGGTCCCAAAACGGCCGGTAATAGGCCAGCGTGCGACGGTAGATTCCCATGCGTCAGCCGATGATGCCTGCCTTTGGCCGGTTGGCAAATTTTCCGCGCACTCAGTAGGTACGGCCGGAACCGATTTCCCGGAGGAGATCCCGGTAAGACGCCATGGCCGGGTCCAGGGCCGCCCGCACCTCGTTATCCAGCGCCGCGGGCACGGCGGCCTCCGGAGTCACGTTCTGGCGGGTCGTCACATGGCGTTTGCTGGCCCCGCCATAACGGCGGATGCCGAGGAAATCGCTGATATCATCGAGCAACTCCGCAGGATCGGTGCCGATGCGTGAATACGGCGCGACAAAAATGCGCTGCGGAGGCAAATGGCGCGTCCAACGCCCGATGGCGGCGCGGTAATCGGCGCGCAGCAATTGCCCGGGCGCCCGCATGAACCGGAGAATTTCGGCATCGTCCGCGGGCCGGGCGCGACCGCGCACCAAATCCTTTTTCGCATGGCTCCAGGCGCGCTCCGCCGGGTCACGCACCAGCATGATGCCCCGCATTTCCGGACAAAGGCCGACCACCTCGGCAATGACATCTTCATCAAGAACGCCGTAGGAAGCGGTGAAGTCTCCCACCACCCGGGGACGATAAAAGGACCGGCACCGGCGCAAGGCATGGTAGTTTTTGAGCAGGCGCGTGCCGATGCTTTCCCGAAAGGAGTCGAGGTAATCCTCGAGATGATCGAAGCGATAGCGCGGAGTTTCGGGACGACCCAGTGTCGAGAAATAGAACGTTTCCTTGTCGCGGTGGAGATGGACCTCCGGGTGGCGCGAAAGGTTGGAATGCAGCCATGTCGAACCCGTGCGCTGCGGCCCGAGGTAAAGCAGATTGGGAAATAGCGAGAGATCCGGATCCGGTGTCCGCTGCCGGATGCGTTTTCTCCCGGGCGTCATGACGCGGCCCGCTCCCCGATGAGCGTGCGGTAGAGGTTTTCGTAGGCTTCGACCACGGCCGGCCACGTATAGCGGGTGACGGTCTCGCGGCAAGCAGCGGACATTTGGGAACGGAGATCGGCATTGTCCAGGATCCGACGCATGGCCCCAGCCAAGGCATCCGGGGACTGAACGGGAACAAGCAGGCCTTCGCGCCCGTCGGTGACGACTCCGCGGATTCCGGGGGCGTCGGTGACAGCGAGCGGCAGTCCCGCGGCCATCGCCTCGATGACCGCGGAGCTGAATCCCTCGAGCAGCGACGAGAGAACAAAGGCATCGGAGGCCAGATAGAGCCCGACAAGTTTGTCCGGCGGCAAGCGGGGCACCTCGTGCGGCATACTTTCCGCGCCGAAGTCGCAAAGGTGGATGCGGTCCGCAAGATCGCCTAGTTGCGGCCGCAGGCGTTCTGCATCGCGCCCGGCAATAACCAGACGCACATCGATTCCGGGAACGGCGGCGCAGAGTGAACGGTAAGCGGAGAACAACGTGGGAAAATCCTTTTGCGGGTGATGGCGCGCCACGCAAAGGAAAACAAAGGCGTTGTCGGCAATACCCAGCGAGGCGCGGGCGGCGGCACGCGCGGCACGCGACGGGACGAAACGATCGGCGTCAACCGCATTGGGAAGGATGCTGATTTTTCCGCGCCGGACTCCGAGGGAGGCCAGTTCGTCAGCCATGCTTTCGGACAAGGCCACGAGACCTCCGGCATCAGGCAGCTTTTCCCTCAGGGCTTGCGCGACGTGTTTGTCGTGGCCGCGGTTCGGGAGGCCGGAAACATCATCCCCGACGGCACGGACCAGACCAGGTACACCGGATTGCTTATGCCAGTCCGCCAGGACGACGCCGGCCGGGTACAGCACGAAAGCATGCCATACATCGAAGCGGTGCTGGCGTTGCAGTGCCGACAAAGCTCGGCGGTTGAGCCAGAAACCGACTCCGCGGTGACGCTTGAGCCAACTCCAGCGCTTGTCCGGGTAAGCTTCCAGCGCATAGGGCAGACGCCAACTCCCGACGCGCAGCTGACGCACACGGGAACGCGGGGCAAAAACCGTGACCCGGTGCCCCCTGTCGACCAGGCGCGACGCGAGGTTGTGGTGGAAGACCTCCGCGCCGGAGCACTTCGGCAGGAAGGTCGGCGCCAGGATGGCAATGCGCAGAAAATTCACGGGATAAGCGTGCGGTAAAGATCAGACAGTTGCCGCGCGGATTGGTCGCTCCAGGGAATATCCACGCGCTCTTGGCTCTGGCAAAGCTGCAGCAGAAAACCCGCGTCACGCGAAGCCGCGGCCAACAACCGGGCCAGCCCGCCTGCGTCTCCGGGCGCGAACAACCCCGGGTGATCTCGCCCCAGCACGGCGGTGTTGCCCTCGATATCACTGGCCAACAGCGGAATGCCGCAAGCCACGGCCTGGAGCATAGCCAATGGCTGTCCTTCCCAGATGGAGGGGAGGACAAACAAATCCAGCGATTGGATCCAGGGAGCAACAGGGCGCCGCGGCCCGGCAAAGACGATCGCATCGGTAACACCGCGCTCGCGGGCCAAACTTTCCAGCTCTCCCCGTTCTGCCACCTCGCCAACCAGAACTGCGGAAATGTCCAAGCCCTGTTTGCGTGCCATCGCCACGGCTTCGATGGTTGTTGCGTGGCTCTTGTGCCGATGCAGTCGCCCGATGCTTCCGACAAGGAGACCGGCAGTCGGCAAGCCCAACTCGCGCCGCAGTGCCATGCGATCCTCGGCGGCCCGGAACACGCGGCGGTCGATCCCGTTGGCCACCACGGCAATTTTTTCCGGGGCAATCGCGAATTGCTCAGCCAGATCGCGCGCCGTTTGCCGCGAAAGCGCCACAATACGCGACGCCCGAGCGAGGCAATCACAGAAAATACGCGCCCGACGGGGCGGGAGCTCCGCCAAAGTTTTCTGCTGGTGGACAACCGAGGGAAGTCCGAGAAGTTTGGCAGCCTTGGTGGCGAAAATGTGCGCGTGGTGCGTCTGCGAATGCACCAGGGCGATCTTCTCCTTCTGCAGCCACGCGGCGAAGCGCCGGATGGCCCAGGGGGTGATCCACCGGGAAGCGAAGACACGGACCAGGTGGACTGGCACTCCGGAATGTTTCGCCTCCTCGCCGAGCCGCCCGTATTCGCGCAGGCAGATGTAGTGTGCCTCGAAATCAGCATCGAGCTGGGATCCGGCGCCCAGTGCGAAGTCCTCGGCGCCGCCGACCGGCATCGCGGTAAAAACGAAGGCAATTTTGCGCGGACTGCCGGCCGGGCTTTGCTGCATTTTTTCGCGGGTGTTAACGGGCAAAAAGATCTCCCGCGGCGGACGGTGGCACCAGACCCAACTTCCGGTAGGCCGCGGGCATGGCGGTGCGGCCCTGCGGGGTCCGTTGCAGGTAGCCACGCATGATGAGGAAAGGCTCGTGCACTTCCTCGAGGGTTCCTGATTCCTCCCCGACCGCGACAGCCAGAGAGTTGAGCCCGACCGGACCACCCGCGAAGCGGTGAATGATCGATTCAAGGATGCGTTTGTCCATTTCATCCAGGCCGTCGCCGTCGATATCGAGCATGGTCAATGCCGCGGCGGCGGACTCCGCCGTGATAACTCCGTCGGCACGCACTTGCGCGTAATCGCGGCACCATTGCAGAAGATTGTTGGCGATCCGCGGGGTGCCCCGGGAGCGGTTGGCGATTTCACGGGCTCCCGCGCCGTCGACCGCCACACCGAGGAGACTGGCGCTGCGTTCGACGATGCGCACGAGGTCTTCGGCTTCGTAGTAATCCAAACGGCAGGTCATGCCGAAGCGCGAACGGAGCGGCGCGCTGATCATGCCCGATCTGGTCGTCGCGCCGACAAGAGTGAATTTCGGAAGGTTGAGCCGGACACTGCGCGCGTTGGGTCCCTGGTCGATGATGATGTCGACTTTGTAGTCCTCCATCGCGGGATAGAGGTATTCCTCGATCGAGGCCTGGAGGCGGTGGATTTCATCGATGAAGAGGATCGCACCTTCCGGCAAGGTGGTCAGCAATCCCGCCAAGTCCCCGGCTTTTTCGATGGTCGGCCCGCTCGTGCATTTCACCTCGGCACCCATGGCGTTGCCCAGGATGTGGGCCAGGGTTGTCTTGCCCAGACCCGGAGGCCCGGAAAGAAGCACATGCTGCAGGACATCCCCCCGTTGTCGCGCGGCGTCGACCATCAATTGGAGGCGTTCGACCACGCGGGCTTGACCGGAAAATTCCGCGAAATGCGGCGGACGCAGGGAAACATCGAGAGGCGACTCGGGCGCCTCGACCGTCTCCCGTAGAAAATCTTTGCCCGCCATGACCCGCGAAGAATGGACTTCAGCGCCCCGCCCCGGCAAGCGCGGCGGTGAATTCTTGCACGGCCGCTTCCACCCCGCGCGGATCCCGCAGGAGAGAAGTTCCGACCAAGGCAGCGTCAAAATGCCGTGCCAGCGGAGCCACCGTCGCGGGCGTGACACCACTCTCGGCAACCCGGATGCACCCGGCCGGCAGGCTCTGGGCGAGCTCGAAGGCGCTGAAATCCAGCGTGAAATCTTCCTCGCGGCTTTGTCCGCGGTCGACGAGCTCTTCGCGCGCTTTGAACTTGCGGCTATTGATGCCGACGACGCGGGCCCCCGCCGGGAGAGAATCGATTTCCCCGGCCTCGTGCACCTCGAAGAGCGATTCCATGCCCAACTCGAGGACCAGCCCGTGCAACTGCGCCATCCGGTCGGCCGACAGAACACTGGCCATGAGCAAAACGGCGTCCGCCCCGGCGGCCCTCGCGGCGTAAACTTGGTACGGGTCGATGATGAAGTCTTTGCGCAGCACCGGTTTGCTCGAGGCGGCCGCCACGCGGGCCAGGTCATCGATCGTGCCTCCGAAATGCGTCTCGTTCGTCAGGACGGAAACCGCGCGGACCACCGGGGAATTTTCGTAGACAACCGGGGCGGCGGAAACATTCGCCGCGCGCATCTCACCCATGCTCGGCGAGCGCTGCTTGCACTCGGCGATAAGACCGAAGCCGTCCGCGGTCAGCGCACCGGCGAAATCGCGCGGGGGCTTTGCCCCTTCCGCGCGGCGCTTGATCTCCTCGAGTGACACCAACGATCGTGCCTCGTCGAGTTCGCGGCGTACGTCTGGCAGGATGCGATCGAGGATGGTCACAATGAGAAACTAAACTTCACCGAGCGCGGCGGCAACCCATGCGGCGTACGGGCGGTGAACCGCACCGGGCTCCCAAGCCATGATCTCCGGAACCTCGTAAGGGTGTATCTTGGCCAGGCGCTTCTCCAGCTTGGCGTAAGATGAAGCCTCTGTTTTCAGAAGAAGAAGCACTTCGGCGGTGTCCTCCGTCTTCCCCTGCCAACGGTAGATGGAGCGCGCACCGGGCAGGATCGAGCCGCAAGCCGCGAGCTTTTCCTCCACGAGAGTGCGCGCCGCGGTCGCGGCCGCGTCGGCATCGGGGAAGCTGGTCATCACGACCAGCATTAGCCGCCCGCTTGAGCCTCCAGTTTTTTGACGCGATGGTACAAATCGGCCAGCTTGTCGACCCGCACGATGGAGCGTTTCCATTCTCCGATCGGACGAGGCGGACTGCCGACGACCCGTGCACCGGCCTCCACATCGTTACTGACCCCGGTCTGCGCCCCGACAATCGCTCCGTCACCGATCTTGATGTGTCCGACGAGTCCGGCTTGGCCGGCGAGAATAACGTGGTTGCCGATCTGCGCGCTCCCGGCGATCCCCACCTGCGCGCAAATGATGCAGTGTTTTCCGACAACCACGTTGTGCGCGATCATGACAAGGTTGTCGATCTTCGTCCCCTCCCCGATCACGGTGCGCCCGAAGCGGGCCCGGTCGATGGTCGTATTGGCACCTATTTCGACGTCGTTCTCGACGACGACAATTCCGCACTGGGGAATCTTGCGGTGCTGGCCGTCACGGGTGTCGTAGCCGAAGCCGTCGGAACCGATGACGGCGCCGGGGTGAACAATGACACGGTCGCCCAAGATGCACTCGTGGCGCACCATCGCATGGGGATGGAGCACGCAACCCGAACCAAGGCGGGCCTTCTCCCCGACATAACTCCCCGCCATGACGATAGTGCCCGCGCCGATGTCGGCACCGGCCATGACAATGGCTCCGGGCCCCACGCTCGCGTCAGGGGCGACACGGGCCGCCGCATCGACGGTTGCCGTCGGGTGGATCCCGACCGTCGGGGGCACCGGTTCCCGGACAAACTCCGCGGTAATCCGGACGAAAGCACGGGACGGGTTGTCGACGCGCACGCAGGTGGCGGGTGTTTCGCCCGTGAAATCCCGCGGGACCAGCACGGCCGAAGCCGTGGTTCTTTTCAGATCGGCCGCGTAGCGGGGATGAGAGAAGAACGAAATTTCGCCGGAACGGGCGGCGTCGAGTGCCGCCGGCCCCGTGATCGGCGTGTCGCCGGATCCGGAAAAAACTTCGCCGCCCACAAGGGCGGCGAGTTCTGAAACTGTCGGCATTGGAGAAACCGCGCGGAGCGCGGTGCCGTTAATTGCCGGCCGCTTTCTTCGGCGCGTTTTTGTTCAACTCGGAGATGATGCTGTCGCTGAAGTCCATCGACGGCGCCGAGTAAAGGACAACTTTCACCTGGCTGATGCCGAGGCCGGACGAGTCGAGCACGAGATCAAAGCCATCGGCTTTGACCTTGGAATCGACGACTTTCATGATGTCTTGGACGATGTCGCCGCGCATGCGCATGAACTGCTCCTGTAATTGTCGCTCGCGGGTCTGACGGAACTCGCCGATTTCACGGTCGAGGTTGCGCACCTCGTTGATTTTTTCGTCGCGCTGTTTGACGGCGGCCTGCTTCTTGTCAGCCGCCAACTCGGGCTTCTTGGTGTCGGCCTCGAGTTTGTTGATCTCTTCCATGCTGGATTTGAGAGTCTCAAGACGGCTATCGAGGTCGGTCTTGGCTTGGGCGCGCGCATCGTTCAGGCGCGTTTCGGCCTCTTTGGTTTTGTAGTAGCTGGTGAACACTTTGTTCATGTCCACGATACCGACTTTCATCTGGGCGAAGGCCGGCGTGGTGCCGAGAACGGCAATGACAGCGAGGGACGGGAGCAGTTTATTCATAGATTAGGTTGGAAGTTTCGATGCCCGGCTGGGCGTGTAAAGACTTTTGATGAGACCTCGGTAATGGGTGATCCGTTCAAAACTGGTAGCCGATATTGAACTGGATTTTGCCCGACCCCCCGTTGTAGGCGTCGGACACGAAGGGAATACCGTAGTCGATGCGTATGGGGCCGATCGGCAGATCGAGGCGGATACCAAACCCGTAGTCGGCATTGTAGCCGCCCGCGTCGAAATTCCAGGATGGAGCATTGACGAAGCCCCAGTCGGTGAAGACCGCACCGCGAACCCGGCTGATGATCGGGAAGGTCAACTCCAAGGTCATGTACCCGAGCGTGTTGCCGCCATAGTAGTCACCATCGACATTGGGGCCCACTTCGCGGAAGTTGAAGCCGCGCAGGTTATTGGCGCCGCCGAGCCAGAGGCGGTCGAAGATGGGGACCTCATCCGCCCCGCCCCAAGTGGAAACCGTGGCGAGTTGGCCCCGGAAAAGGAAAATCAGGTCCCACGGAAGAAGCACGTGCTGCGACCCCTCGAGGGAGACACCGTAATCCTGCACATCCCCGCCGAGGCCGCCGCCGGCCACGAATCCGGTGAGGTTGAGATAGGTACCGCGACGGGTCAGGAAGAGGTTGTCGCGCGAGTCCCAGGTGAGTCCGCCGGACACCGCGCTACGGGTGTAGAGGCCTTCCTGCGAGGAAATTTGCTCCGGTGCGTCGTTGGCAATGTCGAAGATGTCGATGCCCTCGAGTTTGTATTCGACGTTGACCGCGATGAACTCGCCGAACGGTTTGCGCAGTTGGAGGGCGCCGCCGTAATTGGACTGGTTGTAGAGCGGGCTGAGGAAGCTCGCCTCGCGATAGAACAACTCGGTGCCGAGTGAGAGTTGCTGGCCGAGGAACCACGGCTCGGTGAAGGAGACAACGGCATCCGCTCGCTCGATACCGTATTGGCCGCGGATGCGCAGGCGTTGGCCACCGCCGACGAAGTTGGGCCAGCCGAAAAGATCGAAGTTGGTTTGCTGGATTTCGGCGAACCCCACGAGGCTGTCGATCGTGCTGAAGCCGGCGCCGAAGTTGAACGAGCCGGTGCGCTTCTCCTCGACGATGACATTGAGGTCCTTGCGGCCGGGGATCATGGTATCGGTCGGCACGGTCTGCACCTGCGAGAAGTAATTGAGGTTTTCCAGACGCTGCTTGCTCACGTCGACCAGCACGGTGTCGTACACATCGCCAGGTGTGACCGCCAACTCGCGGCGGATCACATGGTCTTTGGTGCGGGTGTTGCCTTGGATGTTGACGAGATTGACGTAGGACTGCGTGCCCTCGTCGATCCGGTAGGTCAGATTCACCAGACCGGGACCAACGGGCGAGATTTCCGGGATGATGTTGGCTTCGATGTAACCCTGCGTGCCGTAGAAGTCGCGCAACGCCTTCATGTCGGCGGTCATGCCCTCCGGCGTGTAGAGCGAGCCGTCGGTCATCTGAAGCTTGGCCTTCAATTCGTCCGGCGTGGTGACAAACACGCCGTCCAAGCCGAGTTGGTTGACCGAGTACTGGACGCCTTCGACGATGGTGTAGACCAACTCGATCGCATCACCGCTCATGGGCACGACCTGCACCTCGGTGACCTGCACGTCGGCGAAGCCGCGATTTTGGTAGACGCTGCGGATGGCGGTGCGGTCCTCCTCGAGTTGAGCCGGCACCAGACGCCCGGTTTTGGTAAAAATGGAGAGGATGTTGGCCGTCTTGGTCTTCATCGCTTTGCGCAAATCCTTGGCCATGACGGAGTCGTTGCCCACGAAATCGATGCGCTTGACGACCTGCTTGGTGCCCTCGCTCACCGTGTACACCACGCGGGAGTCGCCCGAGCGTTCGTCCGTCTGGATATTGGAGGCGATGCTGACTTCTCCGTAGTTGCGGTCCTGGAACATCTCGACCATCGCCTGGCGCGACTTTTCGACCTGTTCCTCGCTCAAACGGTCACCGACTTTGAAGGTCAGTTCTTTGCGCAGGCGATCCGGACTGATCACCGTGGCCCCTTCGATAAGTACCTCGGTGACGGTCGAACGACCCTGCAACAGAACGGTCACGCGGACTCCGTCGTCCTGCGGTTGGGCGAAGATGCGCACGTTGGCCACGTCGCCGGTGGCGAAGAGGGCTTTCACATCCTCCTCGGCCAGACGCTCCGAGTAGGCGTCGCCGACCTTGGTCTTGAGGTTGGCGAGGACGCGCTCGCGACTGATGGTTTCGGGGCCCACATAGTCGACGGTGACGGCCTTGACCACGGGACCGGTCGGCGGCATGGCCATTTGCCCGAATGAAGGCACCACCAGGCAGGTCGACAGGGCCAGGGTCAGAAGGGCGCGGAAGGTCATCGGAGTGGTCTTTGCTCGGGCGCTTGAGGCGCGGAACGCGACTTTAGTGCTGGATCAGGGCCCCGGGGTCAAGCCCGGAAAGAAGGCTGTCTTGGCCCCGGGCCCGGAAGCGTCTAAGTTTGATCCCCATGATGGTTGCCTTGAAGGAATGGGACGTGGTCTGCGAGGCCCTCGGTTCGGGGCGCCAAGTTATTGTCATCCGCAAGGGGGGCATCGCCGAGGGGAAGGAAGGCTTGCGGTTTGCCCACGAGGAATTCGCCCTTCTGCCCACCTTCTTTCACCAGCAATCCGAGCGGGTTATCCCCGAGGCGGACTTCGCCGCCCGCCAAACCGGGTCCGAGGGGGAGCGCGAGTCGGTCGAAATCCGCCATGCCGCCACTCTGGTGTGGCACAAGGTTGTCACCGACCGCACGGTTCTGGCGAAACTCCAGGCATTCCACATCCTCGCGCCGTCCGAGGTCGAAAGCCGCTTCGGGCAGAAACCGGAGCCCGGGGTGCAGATTGCGCTCCTGCGTGTCTACCGCTTGGATCCGCCGCAACGCGTCGCCTGGCAGGAATCGTTCGGCGGGTGCCGGTCCTGGGCGGAAATGGAGGCCGACCTGGACTCTTCCTCGCGAGTCTCCGTGCTGAGCGACGAGCGGTTCGCCGAGTTGGAAAACCAATTGCGCGCCATTCTCGGCTGAAGCCGCTTGGCCCCCGGACAAGTTCTCCGCTAAAGTCGAAGCTTCATGGAAAAAGTTGTCATCGTCGGAACCGGTTGCGCGGGTTTGACCGCGGCGATCTACACCGGACGCGCGCAACTCTCACCCCTCGTGCTCGAAGGGCGCCAGCCCGGCGGCCAACTCACCACCACGACCGCGGTGGAAAATTTTCCCGGCTTCCCCGATGGTGTCGACGGACCGGACCTTATCATGCGCATGCATGCCCAGGCGGAAAGATTCGGTGCACGCTTCCAATACGGGACCCTCGAGGATTTCGAAAAAGGCGCGCCCCACCACCGCCTCAAAATCGACGGACACTGGATCGAAACCGAAACGCTCATTATCGCCAGCGGTGCCGCGGCGCGCTGGCTGGATCTGCCCGATGAGAAAAAATACATCGGCCACGGCCTCACCTCGTGCGCCACGTGCGATGGAGCGTTTTATCGCGATGTTCCGGTCTGTGTCATCGGCGGCGGCGATTCGGCGTGCGAGGAAGCGACTTTCCTCACGCGCTTCGCCTCCGAGGTGTATCTCGTCCATCGCCGCGACACCCTGCGTGCCTCGAAGATCATGGCCGACCGCGCGCTATCGAACCCCAAAATCAAGCCGCTCTGGAACCGCCAGCCGGTCGGATACCTCGCCGACGAGGCCGGGCACATCCGGGGCATCGTTCTCGAAGACACAGCCACGGGGGAGCGCGAAGAGCTCGCTGTCAAATGCGTCTTCGTCGCCATCGGCCACGTACCCAACACCGCCCCGTTCCGCGGCAAGCTCGAGACGGACGAGAACGGCTACCTTGTCCAGCACGGCGGCACGAAGACCAATGTGCCCGGGGTTTATGCCGCCGGCGACGTGGCCGACCACGTTTACCGCCAGGCCATCACCGCCGCCGGGCAGGGCTGCGCCGCGGCCATCGAGGCCGAGCGCTACCTCGCCGCCCGCGAGTAACGCGCTCACGCGGCGCCCCGCCGCGCTGCATGAAAATCTGCGATCTCACCCAGTTCTACTCGCCCGTCAGCGGCGGGGTGAAACGCTACATCTCGGAAAAAGTCGCGTGGATGCGCCGCGCCCGCCCGGACGACCGGCATGTCCTCATCGTCCCCGGCGCGGAAACCGCCATGCGAGAAGATGGCCTGGCCCGCGTCTACACCATCCGCTCCCCGCTTGTCTCGCGCACCGCACGCTACCGAGCGTTGCTCAACCTCACCGCCGTGGAGGAAGTTCTCGAAAAAGAACGCCCCGATGTCATCGAGTCCGGCGATCCCTACCAGGTCGCGTGGAAAGCCCTCGCCTCGGGCGACGCGCTCGGTATTCCCGTCGTCGGATTCTACCACTCGCATTTCCCCGAGGCCTACCTTCGCACCATCGACAAGTTTTTCGGCCGCATCGCCGTGGATATCACGCGCGACATCGCCCGCCGCTACGTGTGCGAACTTTACAACCGCTTCGACGCGACCATCGTCCCCTCACCCGCGCTGGCCCGGTTGCTGGCCGGTTGGGGTGTGCAGAACACGCGCCTCGGCGAACTCGGGGTGGACACGAAACTTTTCCATGCACAGGGCTCAGCCGCAGAAAGGCACCAGGTGCGCGGGGCACTCGATATCGCCGACGACCGTGTCTTGCTCCTGTACGTCGGACGTCTGGCACCGGAGAAAAACGTCACCACCCTTTTTGAAGCCTTCGCGCAACTCGACGAGTCTCGCTTCGCCCTCGTGGTCATCGGCGACGGGCCCGAGCGGCGCCACCTCTCCCGTTTGCGCGAGCGGAACAACAATATCCACTGGCTGCCCTACCAGGGTGACGGGCAACAACTGGCGCGCCTCTACCGCGCCGCCGACCTTTTCGTGCATCCCGGCGTGCAGGAAACGTTCGGTCTGGTCGCGCTCGAAAGCCAAGGCTCCGGTACCCCGGTCGTCGGAATCCGCGGCAGCTACATGGACCGCATCATTTTCACGGACCAGAACCACTGGGCGGCGGAAAATTCTCCCGCGGCCCTGGCCGACGCCATCCGCACCATGGCCGGCCGCGATCTGGCGTCCGAAGGCCGGGAGGCCGCCGCCCGCGTGCATCAATTCTACGGATGGGACCGGGTTTTCGAGCGCCTTTTCGGTGTTTACGCCGGGGTGGCGCGCCGGTAAAAGACGCTGACGCTATGCCATCTGATGCCACCATCAGGCCGTACCGTCCAAGCGACCGCGACGCAGTGCGGCGCCTTTGCTGCGAAACCGGCTATCTCGGGAACGCCATCGACCCGGTCTTCGAAGACCGCGAACTTTTTTCCGACTACCTGACCAGTTTTTACACCGACTGGGAGCCGGAATCGACGTTCGTTCTCGAGCAGGAAGGTGAGGTCAAAGGCTACCTGATGGGCTCGCGCCGTCCCCTGCTCCACCAATTGCACAGCTTTCTCCTCAATCTCTCCCTTTTCGCCCGCGGAGTTTTCCGCTATCCGCGCTACAACAAAGCCTCCAAGGCGTTTGTCCGCTGGATTCTCCTCAACGCCTGGCGTGAAGTACCCGCTGCGCCGCGCCGCCTGCCGCATTTCCACTTCAACCTCCTGCCCGAAGCGCAGAGCTTCGGCGGCACGCGCGAGTTGCTCGTCAAGTTCTTCAATCACCTGCGCGCCCACGGCGAGACGCATGTCTTCGGGCAGGTCGTCACCTTCGAGGAACGCCGCGGCGCGAAAGTCTTCGAGCGCTTCGGTTTCCGCGTGCTCGAGAAGAAGGAGATCACCAAATACCGTGCACATCGCAAAGAACCGGTCTACCTCTGCACGGTGCTGAAAGACCTCAACGACGGCAAATTGGCCGAATACGCGGCGCGCTGAGGCCTGACCGGCGCGCGGCGTAACCATGGAAAAGCAACGCTCCTTTTGGACAGCCTTCGGGCCCGGTCTGCTCTTCGCCGGCGCGGCGGTCGGCGTCTCGCACCTCGTCCAGTCGACGCGCGCGGGCGCGAGCTTCGGGCTGTCCATGCTCCTGGTTGTTATCCTCGCCAATGTCATCAAATTTCCCGGCTTCCGCTTCGGCCCGCAATACGCCGCCGCCACCGGCCACTCGCTCATCGATGGCTACCGCCGCCAGGGACGCTGGACACTCGTGCTCTTCACCCTGCTGACCGCGGGAACGATGTTCACCGTCATTGCCGTGGTCACCCTGGTCACCGCCGGCGTCGGCATCGCCGTTTTCGGTCTCGAACCGCTGCTGGCCTCCACCGTGGGCGAAGGCGCGGGGTCCGCCGCCGTGTCCGCCCTGATCATGATCCTATCCGCCGTGCTGCTGGCGGGCGGAGGTTATGTCTGGCTCGACCGCTTCATCAAAGTGGTCATGCCCGTGCTCACCCTCTGCACGCTGGCCGCCATGTTCATGGCGTTGGGGCGCATCGATTGGTCGTGGGGCGCGCTGGTTCCCGGCCCCGCCGTGTTCGACCTCGCCGGTCTCGCGTTCTGCGTCGCGCTCATCGGCTGGATGCCCGCGCCCATCGACATCTCCGTGTGGAGTTCGCTGTGGGCGGTGGCCCGCGCCAAGCACCAGACGGAAAAGCCCGCGCCGCGCGATGTGCTCATGGACTTCGACATCGGCTACTGGGCCACCATGCTGCTCGCCCTGGCCTTCGTGCTGCTCGGCACGGGGATGATGTTCGGACAAGGCCTGACCTTCGAAAACAATCCCGCCAAGTTTTCCGCGCAGATCGTGGAGCTGTACACGACCACGCTCGGCGGCTGGAGCCGTCCGATCATCGGCGCGGCCGCTTTTCTCGTCATGCTTTCGACATCGGTCACAGTCATCGACGCCTTCCCGCGAGTCATCGCCGCCCTCCTCGTGCAGCTCCGTCTCGCTTTCGCCCCGCGAACCGCCGCGAGATCCTCCTCCATCCCGCTCGAGGGAGACCGGCATGTCTACCGCATTTCCTTCGCCGTTCTTTGCGCCGGCGCCCTGGCGATCCTCCTTTGGGGCATGTCGAGCTTCACGGCCCTGGTCGATCTGGCCACCACGCTGTCCTTCCTCACCGCACCGATGCTCGCGTTTTTCAACCACCGCGCCGTCCATGCCCCCGAGGTGCCGCATGACCAGCAACCCGGCACCGGCATGACCGCTTTCAGCTGGGTCTCCATCCTCCTGCAAGCCGCTTTCGCCCTCTATTTCCTGTGGTTCAAATTCGGCCCGTCGGCCGTCTGACGCGCATCCGTCTTGCCCCGCGCGTCGGGAGTGCCATGCTTTGACGCTCCGTGACTTACGATTTCACCACCAGCCCCGACCGCCGCGGCACCGGATCGCTCAAATGGGAGCGCTACCCCGGACGAGACGTGCTGCCCATGTGGGTCGCCGATATGGATTTCCAGTCCGCGCCGGAAATCATCGCCGCGCTGCAGGAACGCGCCGGGCACGGCGTCTTCGGTTACACGATCCCGCCGAAGCCGACCGTCGATGCCGCCATCGCCTACCTGGCGGAGAAACACGGCTGCACCGCGACGGCCGAGCAAATCGTTTGGTTCCCCGGGCTGGTCCCCGCTCTCAACGTGGCCTGCCGCGCCTTCGTGCAACCCGGCGAAGAAGTGCTCACCTGCACACCGGTCTACCCGCCGTTCCTCAGCGCGCCGGAATTCGCCGGCGTCGGGCTGACCACAGTCGATCTTTCGGAGAAAGACGGCGTTTGGGACGTCGATTTCGGCGCGCTGGAAAAAGCCGTCACATCGCGAACCAAACTCTTCATTCTCTGCAATCCGCACAATCCGGTCGGGCGGGTTTTCCCCGAGACCACGGTCGCGCGCCTGGCCGAATTCTGCCGCAGGCACGGTCTCGTGCTCATCTCGGACGAAATCCACTGCGATCTGGTCCTGGACAACACCCCGCATACCAGCGGCTTGAAATTCGCCGGACCCGAGGGTCCGCCGGTCGTCGCCATGTTCGCGCCGAGCAAGACCTTCAACTTGGCCGGATTGGCCTGCGCCTTCCTGGTCATTCCGGACGCCGCCACGCGCCGCGTCTTCCAGCGTGCCGCGCGCGGGCTCATCACCGAGATCAATGCCTTCGGCTACACCGGCTGCGAAGCCGCCTTGCGTCACGGTTGGCCGTGGCGCGACCGACTCCTGGATGTCCTCCGCGCCAACCGCGACCGCCTCGAAACCTTTGTCGCGTCCTCGTTGCCCGGTATCCGCACCTGGCGTGTGGAGGCCACTTACCTTGCATGGCTCGACGCGCGCCAACTCGGCCTGCCCCATGCAGCCAAGTTTTTCGAGGATCACGGTGTCGGCCTGTCCGATGGCGTTCCCTTCGGTGCGCCGCAAGGATTCCTGCGGCTGAACTTCGGTTGTCCGCGGACGCAACTCGACTCCGCACTGGACCGCATGGCCGAAGCGGTGGCCGCGCGATGACGCACTCGCTCCACGCTCATCCGCTCTGCCGCGCGGAGGATCTCGGCGCGCCGATCCCCGATTCCCCCCACGCCGTCTCGGTCTGTCTGCCGACGTGGGCCGATGTGATCGGCTACGAAGAAAAAGAACCGCGCGTGATCGGCAAAATGCGCACCGGCTACCCGCGCTTCTTTCTCCATCCCCTCATCCAACAAGTCCGCTCCGCGCTGGAGGCCAAACCCGGCCGTGATGTCCTGCCTTTCGCCGACGAAGAAGCCGCCCGACAATGCGCCGCGCTGACCGAAGGCCAAGCGGTCGGGAATCACGGACTCTGGGTTGCTTATTTTCCCGCGGAAAATCTGCCGCTTGCTCGCGGCTACTGGCAGCACGCCGGACGCATCCTTTCCTCGCGCGCGGCCGAGGATTGGCTCGGCTCACAACGTCTGGCCGAGCCCGACCCGGCGACCGAAATCGCCTTGCGCGAACGCCTTGCCGCATGGAGCGGTGCCCCGGTGGCCAATATCAGCCTGCACCCCAGCGGCATGGCCGCCATCTTCACCGCGTTCGAAGCCGTCACGGCACGGCGCCCGGGCCGGCGCACCGTCATGTTCGGATTTCCCTATACCGACACACTCAAGATCCTTTCCAAGTTCGGCCATGGCGTGGAGTTCTATCCGCGCGGTGACGCGGAGGATCTGGCCCGTCTCCGCGATCTGCTCGCGCAGGAAGAAATCGCCGGCATCTTCTGCGAGTTTCCGAGCAACCCCCTGCTTCATGTTCCGGATCTTCCCGCCCTTCACGCCATGGCCGCGGCGAAAGGCGTGCCCGTCGTCGTCGATGACACCATTGGAACCTTTTTCAATGTCGACGTCTTGCCGCATGCCGACTTCGTGGCCACCAGCCTGACCAAGGCCATCTCCGGCGAAGGTGATGTCATGGCCGGTGCATTGACCGTCAACCCGCACGGACTCTTCGCCGCCCTACCGCCTTCGACCGCGCCGGGCGGGATCTACGCGCGGGATCTGCAAATTCTCGAGCGCAACGCCCGCGATTTTCCGGAGCGCATGAAGATCGCCAACCGCAACGCCATGGAGTTGGCCGCCTGGCTGGCCACGCAACGGGGAGTCGAAAAAGTGTCTTATCCCGGGCTCGACCCGTCGCCCGTGTACGAACAACTACGCAAATCCGGCGGCGGATACGGCGCGGTCATCTCCTTCCTCCCGCGCGATGCGGCGCGAAACACCCCGCGCATTTTCGAGAAACTCCGGGTCAGCCGCGGCATCAGCCTCGGCACGAGCTACTCGCTCGTTTGTCCCTATGTCCAGCTGGCCCACTACCATGAACTCGGCTGGGCGCGCGCGTGTGGCATCGACCCGTATCTCCTGCGCATCGCCGTCGGCACCGAGCCGTGGGAAGATCTGCGGAGGCGTTTCGAAGGGGCTCTTGCTTGAAATGAGCACGGCCGCGGATATCCGCGGCCGTG